>NZ_JBEOVU010000019.1:0-143650 GCF_040295685.1 Streptomyces sp. NPDC002734 | reverse complement strand
CCGCGGGGCGCCCGCGGCCGCGCCCCGCGCCCCCGCCGCGCCCCCCCCGCCCGGGGGGGGGGGGGGCGGCCCGCGGCGGCACGGTGACGGCTCGCGTCGGCGCGACGACGCCCCGGCCCGGCGGCGGTCCACTCCCGCAGCCGGTGTGCGGACGGGCGTCAGCGCCCGTACGCCCGGTGGCACAGGGACACGACGTCCGAGGAGGCGACCCCGCGGGCCTGTCGGCACCACTCGCCCATCCGGAACCCCCCGTGGCCGTCGTGCCGCCGGGGCCGGGGTGCGGGACGCATCCGGGCCCTCGGCTGCTCCGCCCTCGGCCGGGGCCGACCGAAGCCGTGCCGTCGCGTTCCCGGCGCCCCGGACCGGATCCCGCTCCCGGACCGGATCTCGGCCCGGGGCCGGGGCCGCCCGGTGGCGGGTTCGCCCCGCCCCTGCGTCCGCACCCGCGTTCCCTCACCGGCGCGACTGCGGCCGCCCGCCTTCTCCCGCTCCTTCTTCGCACGGCGCTTGCGCTCGCCGCTCTCGACCAGCTCGCCCCTGTCCTGCCGTGGCGCGGTCTGCTCGACCGCAGGTCGGCTGACCGCGGCCGTGGCGGCGTCCCGCGGCGGGCGGGGCGCGTTCGGCGTCACGGCGACGCAGCCGGTGACCAGGAAGGGGGCGAGGAGTGCGAGGGCCAGCTGCCGGGTTCGGATCACGCTGTCACCTTGCTCCGTTCGGCCCAGTGCGCGCGCCGCACCACGCGGCCGGGTCACCGACACGGGTGACACGGAGCCAGGTTCCGAGTGACGCGGGGCCAGGTCCTGGTGACCCGGGGTCAGGTGTCGGGCCCTTTCCCGGTGCGTTAGCCTCCCGCCGTGTCCCGACTTCCCGCGCGTCTGTCCGTGCTGACCCTCGGCGCCCGCGACCTGCCGGCGCTCCGGCGTTTCTACCGCGCCCTCGGCTGGGAGGAGGCGCCCGGGAGCGACGACTCCTGGTCGGGCTTCCTGCTGGGTGGCGTGCTGCTCGCCCTGTACCCGCTCGACGACCTGGCCGCCGAGGCGGCCCCCGGCGTGCCGGGGCCGGCGCCGGGCTGGTCGGGCGTGACGCTCGCCTGCAACCTGGACCGCCGTGAGGACGTGGACACCGCGTTCCGCGCCGCCGTGGACGCCGGAGCGCTGCCGGTCGCGGAGCCGACGGACCGCGAGTGGGGCGGCCGTTCCGCCTACGTCGCCGATCCGGAGGGCAACCGCTGGGAACTCGCCTGGGCGCGCACCGCCCGGTTCGACGCCCGGGGCGCCCTGATCGGGTTCGGGGAGGCGGACGCGGGTCCGTGACCGTGCGCTCGGTGACTCCACCGGGCGCGTGAAAGCCGTCGGCCGGGCGGGCTCGGCCGCCGGCCCTCGGGTAGGAGGTGCCGTATGGCTGAAGTGGTGCAGGCGGGGCTCTGGGGGTTCGTGGCCGGATCGGCGCTGCTGCTGGGGGCGGTGGTCGGTTTCGGGGTGCGGGTGCCGGCGAAGGTGATCGCCACGGTGATGGCCTTCGGCGCCGGCGTGCTGCTCTCCGCGGTCTCCTTCGAGCTGGTGGGTGAGGCGTACGACCAGGCGGGGCTGGCTCCCGCGGCCCTCGGGACACTGGTCGGCGCGTCGGCGTACACCCTGGGCAACCTCTGGCTGGCCCGCCGGGGAGCGCGGCACCGGAAGCGGTCGGGGCGTCACGCGGCGCACCGTCAGCCGTCGGAGGACGAGCAGGGGGGCTCCGGCACCGCGCTGGCGCTGGGCGCGCTGCTGGACGGGGTGCCCGAGTCCGCGGTGATCGGCGTCAGCCTGCTGGACGGCGGCGCGGTCAGCCTGGTCACGGTGGTCGCGGTGTTCATCAGCAACGTGCCGGAGGGGCTGTCGAGTTCGGCGGGCATGCGCAAGGCCGGCCGGAGCAAGGGGTTCGTGTTCGGCGTGTGGGGGGCGATCGCGGCGGCCAGCACGGTGTCGGCGGTGCTCGGCTACACGGTGGTGGGCGAGTTCTCCCCTTCGGTGATCGCGGCGGTGACGGCGCTGGCCGCCGGGGCGATCCTGGCGATGGTCGCGGACACGATGATCCCGGAGGCCTTCGAGGACGCGCACCTCGCCATCGGCCTG
The DNA here is from genome assembly GCF_040295685.1 of Streptomyces sp. NPDC002734. Lineage (NCBI taxonomy): Bacteria > Bacillati > Actinomycetota > Actinomycetes > Kitasatosporales > Streptomycetaceae > Streptomyces > Streptomyces sp. NPDC002734. The sequence continues at coordinate 141,539 of NZ_JBEOVU010000019.1, read as the reverse complement.
GTGACGGTGTGCGGGTTCCTGGTGTCCTTCGGCCTGTCGCACGCCTGAGGGCCGCCGCGACAGCCGCCACGGTCCTCGGGGCCGCCGGGCCTCCGTAGCCCTCGGGACCCCCGTGGTCCTCAGGACCCCCGTGGTCCGCCAGGATCGCCGGGGTCGCCGGCGGTGGTTCAGGCGGCTTCCCGCCGCGCCCGCTCCGCCCGGCGGCCGCGGATCCGGCCGCTGGTGAGCAGCAGAGTGACCCCGAGCAGCGCCCAGCAGGCGAGGACGAGCGCCGGGCCCAGGGCGCCGATGCCGTGGAAGAAGGCGTTGGCACGCAACAGGCTTCCGGAGGCGCCGGGCGGCAGGAGTTGTCCGAGGTCGGCCCAGCCGCCCGGGAGCCAGTGCGGGCCGGTGACGAGGCCGGAGAGCGGGTTGGCGAGCAGCATCATCAGTGCCGCGCCGACGATGAACCCGGGCAGTCCGAAGACCGCCTCCAGTCCCAGGAGCGTGAGGGCCAGGGCCGCGATGCCCAGGGAGAGGCCGAGCGCGGTCGTCCCGTAGTGGCCCGTCAGTGAGCCGATGCCGTACTGGAGCACCGCGGTCACCGCGAAGCCCGCCGTGAGGGAGAACAGCACCGCGCCTGCCAGGCGATGGCGCGGCCGGCCGGGGAAGAGCCGGGCGAGGGCGGCGGCCGGGATGATGCCGCCGAACACCATCGGCAGCGCGGCGGCGGAGAATCCCGCGCCGCGCGGGTCGTTCTCCGGGAAGGGCGCCAGGTCCTTCACGGTGAGCTCGGCGTGCTGCCGTCCGGCCGCTGCCGTGGCCAGCCCGGTCAGTGCCGCCGCGGCCTGCGGACCGGCGGCGCTGGCCTGGTAGAGCGTCACGCCCGCGGGAGTGACCGCGAGGCCGCCGACGATCTCCCGGTGCTCGACCGCGGCGGTCAGTTCCCCGACGTCGTCGAAACGGGTGACCTGCCATTGCGTGCCGGCGCTCGCCCGCTCCAGCCGCTCCACGGCCGACGCCGGTCCCGCGACGCCGATCGGGATCTCGCGCGGCCCGCCGTTGGCAGCGGGCAGGGCGAAGGCCACGAGGATGGCGACGACCAGGACCGTCAGCCCCAGCACGAGAACGGCGAGTCTGCGGCGCAGGGCTCCCGGCGACGGCGGGGAGGCCGGGGGCGTCGCCCCGGTGGCCTCGTCGGAGGGTGCGGACATCAGGTTCCTCACTCGGGTCGCACGTCGGCGTCGTAGATCGGGCGTCGGGCGTCGGGCGTCGGGCGTCGGGCGTCGGGCGTCGGGCATCCCGGGGCCGTCCGGGCTTCCGCGGCGGGCGGGCCGGGCCTCGATTGTTCGGCCGGTGACGGATCGGTACGAGTCGGGGCGGGAGTCCGGCGTAACGACACGCCGCCCCCGGGCGGCGGCTCGGCCGGCCGGGGGCGGTGGGCGGCGGCAGGTCAGCGCGTCGACGGCTCCAGGCCCCGGCTCCCCCGCTCCCCCGCGCCGAGGGCCCGCGGCAGAGCGAAGCCGAAGAACAGCGCGGCGGCCCCGCACAGCAGGGCGTTCAGCGCGATCGCCGCCGTCACCCCGCGCTCCACGCCCGCGGCCGACCCGGCGGCGGCCAGGGTGACCACCGTGGACATCACCGGCGTGCCGAGGGTGATGCCCACCTGCTGGCTCATCGTCGCCAGCCCGGTCGCCACGCCCTGCTCGCCGTCGGGCAGGCCGGAGGTGGCCGTCACCATGAATCCGACGATGGCCACCAGGTTGGCCGCCCCGCCCACGAAGGTCGCCGCCAGCAACACGCCGAACCAGCCGGGAAGGTGTCCGAGCAGGAGCAACGGGGCCGTCGCCGCGGCCTGCAGCGCGAACCCGGCGACCACCGTGCGCCGGCCGCCGATCCGGGCGATGACCCGCGGGCCCGCCAGACCGCCGGCCACCGTGCCCGCCCCCAGGACGGCGAAGGTCAGTCCCGCCTCGAGCGGCGTGAAACCGCGCACCTCCTGGAGGTAGAGGGTCAGCAGGAAGACCAGGGACGTCTCGGTGGCGAAGGCCAGCAGCCCGGCGAGGTTCCCCCAGCCCACGGACCGGCGGGTCAGCAGACGTGGCGGCAGCAGCGGGCGGGCGACCCGGCTCTCGATCCGGACGAAGAGCGCGAGCAGCACGGCCGCGGCCGCGAGGGCGGCCCAGCAGCCGGGATCGGTCCAGGAGCGCTCCCCCGCCCGGGTGAGGCCGAGGACGAGCGCGATCAGTGCGAGGGTGACCGTGACGGCGCCCGGCAGGTCGAGCCGGGAGCGCTCCTCCGCCCGGGCCTCCCGCAGCACGGCGGGGCCGACCGCCAGGACCACCACGGCCACGACCACGTTGACGTAGAAGGCCCAGCGCCAGCTGATCAGGTCGGTCAGCAGTCCGCCGAGGACCGCGCCGGTGGTGAAGCCCGCCGCCATCAGCGCCCCGTTAAGGCCGAGCGCCCGCTCCCGCAGCGGTCCTTCGGGGAACGAGGTGGTCAGCAGCGACAGGGCGGCCGGGGTGACGGCGGCGGTCGCCACACCCTGTGCGACGCGGGCGGTGAGCAGCAGCCAGGGGGTGTCCGCGAGGCCGCCGGCGAGCGAGGCCAGACCCAGCAGGGCGATCCCGGCGAGGAACTGCCGCCGACGGCCGAACAGGTCGGCGCAGCGGCCGAAGAACAGCGTGAACCCGGCAGCGCACAGGGCGAAGGAGGTGGCGATCCACTGCAGGTCGGCGAGGGCGAACCCCAGGTCGGAGCCGATGCGCGGGAGAGCGACGTTGAGGATGGAGAAGTCGACGGCGAGCGTGAAGCTCGCGGTCAGCAGGACGAGGAGGGCGAGCCTGTCCCGCAGGCCGGAGCCGGCTCGCTCCGGGCCCCGCGGGCCGGCGGTCCGGGCGTCCCTGCCGCGGGCGGCTCGAGCGCTCCCGGCGGTCCTCACGGTTTCGGTGCTGTCGGTGGTGGTCATGGCTCCGAGCCTGCGGCCGCCTCCAAGGCACAGCCAGATCCCGCTCGTTGGTACCACTGACAGGGGCAGGCACGCCGCTCGGGCCGGGCCGATACTGGAGCCATGACCCTCCCCACGGAGCACGACACGGGTGCCGACGGGCTCGGCCATTTCCTGCGGACCCGACGCGCCGCCGTGACGCCGGAAGCGGTGGGGCTGGCCACCTGGGGCGCACGACGGGTCCCGGGGCTGCGCCGGGAGGAGCTGGCCCAGCTGGCCGGGATCTCGGTGAACTACTACACGCGCCTGGAGCAGGGGCAGTCGGTGAACGCCGGGGACTCCGTGATCGAGGCGCTCGCCCGGGCGCTGCGCCTGGACGACGCCGAGCGCGCCCACCTGTTCGCGCTGGCCCGGCCGGTCCCGGCGGCCCGCCGTCCCGACCCGGTGGAGAGCCCGGGTCACGGGGCGGTCCGCCTGCTGGCGTCCATGCCCACGGTGCCCGCCCTGCTGCTGGGCCGGCGCAACGACGTGCTGGCGTGGAACGCGCTGGGCCACGCCCTGCTCGCCGGACACCTCGACCCCGCCGCGCCGGAGGACCACGACGCCCGTCCCAACCTGCTGCGCATGCTGTTCCTGGACGCCCACACCCGTGAGCTGTACCGCGACTGGCACGAGGAGGCCGCGCTGGCCGTCTCCTCGCTGCGGTACTCGGCCGCCCACCGCCCGGACGACCGCGCGCTCGCCGAACTGGTCGGGGAGCTGTCGATCCGCAGCCGGGAGTTCGCCGCACTGTGGGCGCGGCACGACGTCCGACTGTGCTCCAGCGGCACCAAGCGGTTCCATCATCCGCAGGTGGGTCACCTGGAACTGCACTACGAGGTGCTGCATCTACCGGACGGCGACGGCCGGCGCCTGCTGACCCACACCGCCGAGCCGGGCTCGGCGTCGGCCGACGCGCTCAGTCTGCTGTGCCGGGCGGCGGGCTGACGCAATTCGGGCGCAAAGCAGGGGAACCGATCTTCCGTCATCACTTCGGTAAATTGCCGGAGCATCTCCCGGGCAATGTGGTAACCCCCGGTAATCGACTGGTTTCCCTGGACGGGCGGGTGTGGCGGAAATCCGCCTGCGCGTGATCCGTTTCACCTGCCACCCATGCCGTAACCACGCCGTGGAGCGACTACCGTACACAGCCCTGAGCAGGCCAGTTTCCCAGGGCTTCCCGGCGTCGGAACTGGTGCGCATGCAACCGGCGGGAGCGGGTATTCGGTTTGGCCCGTGCGGAATGTGTGGGGATTCTGCGCGCGCCTGCATACGGTGCCGAAAAGCGGGTCTCTGGATTAGGATCCCGCAGTCGTGCGTGCAGTCCCGAGCGAATAAACAGGTGAAGTGTGAGTCTGTTCAAGCGAACCGCGGCCCCCGGTCGACCGGAGCCTCTCGCCGTGACGGATCCCGCCGTCGAGGCGAGATCGGCCTTCGCGCAGGTGGCTCCCGTCGACCCCGATCTCGCCTCGCTGACCGGTGAGTGGTTCGTCGACCCGGCCCACAGCCGGGTCGGCTTCTCCGTGCGGCATGCCATGGTGACGACGGTCCGGGGGTGCTTCCGGGAGTACAGCAGCCGTCTCTTCTTCCACGGCACCAAGCCGACCCGCTCGCAGGCCGAGATCGTGATCAACACGGGCAGTGTGGACACCGGCGTGGAGCAGCGCGACGCGCATCTGATCGGGCGCGACTTCCTCGACTCCGCCCACTACCCGACGATGCGGTTCGTCAGCACCTCCGTGGAGACGGCCGGCGGTGACGTGTTCCTGATGTCCGGGGACCTCACCATCAAGGAGATCACCCGTCCGGTGACGCTGGAGCTGACCTACATCGGCAACGTCACCGACCCGTTCGGCTACCAGCGGGCCGGCTTCGACGGGACCACCACCATCAACCGCTCGGACTGGGGCCTGACCTACGACAGCAGGCTGGCCGAGGGCGGCGCGATGGTGAGCGAGAAGGTGCGGCTCCAGTTCGACATCGCGGCGATCCGCTCGGCGCCCGCCATGTGACCGTGCCCGCGGACGCGTGACCGCGGGGTTCACACCGGCCCCCGCGGCCGTCCGCATGTCATGCCCTGGTCAGATGGTCGATTCCGGTCCTGCCCGGACGACCGCTTCGGGCCTCCCCCGCTCGTCGAGGCGGCAGCGGCGCTGGAACATCAGGGCCAGCGCCATCAGAGCGGCGGGAAGCGCCGTGAAGCCGATGAGCAGCAGGTCCAGCGCCCGCTGCGGCTGCGGCACGGTGCCCTCGGTGGTGGCCACGAAGCCGCCGATCGCCAGTGCGAGGGCGTAGAGGTAGGGACCCAGCGCCGTTCCGGTCGCGTCGGTGGCCGTCCAGATGCCCGAGTAGGCGCCCGCGCGGGTGTCGCCCCTCGCCTCGGCCGCGGCGACGGCGTCGGACAGCATGCTGAAGGAGAGCAACTGGAGTCCGGCGAAGGCGACGCCCAACGCCACGGCCACGACGACCGTGGCCGCGGCGCCCAGCTCGCCGGCCGGCCACAGGGCCAGGCAGCCGGCCAGGAACAGCGTCTGCGCGGTCATCAGGGCGCGCTGCTTGCCGTGGCGGCGGGAGAGCGCCTGCCAGAGCGGGCCGACCAGCACGGCCGGGCCGAGGAAGGCGCCCATCAGCACGGAGGTCAGCTTCTCGTCCCCCAGGATGTAGGCCGTGTAGTACGGCACGGCCGCCAGGAACAGGTGGGTGGTGGTGCCGGTGACGAGGTAGGCGAGCAGCAGCGGGCGGAAGTCCCGGTCCCGCAGCGCCGCCCGGACGTCGGCGACGACGGAACGGCCCTCGCCGGAGGGCGGCAGGGTGCCGCATTCCTCGGTGAGGCGGCGCACCCCGCGCACGGCGACCAGGCCGGTGACGATCATGAAGGCGGCCAGCATCATCGCCGCGCGGGAGTACGCGTCGCGTTCCCCGGAGGCCACCAGAGCGGGTGCGGCGACGCCGGTGGCCAGCAGGCCGACGGTGAGCGCCGCCATCCGGAACATGAAGACGCGGGTGCGCTCGTGGTAGCCGATGCGCAGTTCGGTGGGCGTCGTGACGTAGGGGACCTGGAAGCAGGCGAACAGCAGGTTGCCCGCCGTGTACGTCACGCCGACCCAGAGCGCCGCGCCGACGCCGGACAGTGCGGAGGGCACGGTGAACAGGGCGGTGAACGCGAACGCCAGGGCCAGCCCCACGGTGAGCATCCGCCGGCGGTGCCCGTGACGCCTCGCCTCACGGTCCGACCAGGTGCCGAGCGCGGGGTGGGCCACCGCGTCGACGATCTTGGGGACCAGCAGCGTGACGCCGGCGAGGGCGGGGCTGACGCCCAGGGTGTCGGTCATGAAATAGAGCAGCAGCATGCCGGGCACGGTGATCCAGACGCCCATCCCGAGCGACCCGGCCGAATAACGCAGCAGGGCTCCGGTGGAGGCCTTCACCGCGCCCTCGCCCGCCGCACCCCCGGACGCGGCGGTCCTCCGCCGCACGCCCGAGGGACCCGCCGGCACCTCCCGGCCGACGGGCGGCTCCTCCTCACGCAGCGGTTCGTGTGTCATGCGCAGAGGCTAAGCACCGGCCCGCCGCAGGAACAGGGGGGTGCGGCCCTCGATCACGCCGGGTCCGCCGGACCGGATCCGGCCATGTTGGGCGTGCGGACGGTTCCGTGCCGCGCACACCATTGGCCGCACCTCACTTGGTCCATACCATCTGGGGCAAGCGGAGCGGCTCCGTCCCACCCACGGGCGGCCGTTCCCGATCGGCACGGTGCGCACAGGCCCCCTCCCCCACGCTCAAGGGACGTACACGCCATGACAGTTGCACAATCGACGAGACGACTGCCCGTCACCACGCTCACCCTGCTGCTCGTCGCCGTCCTCGCGGCCGCGCTGCTGGTCGCGCAGGGCGCGGGCGCGCCGCGCGCGGCCGCGGCGACCGCTCCCGACCGGGCCACCGCGGCGGCCGCCGCGCAGACCTGGGCGGACGAGTTCAACGGCACCGCCGGCAGCGCTCCCGACCCAGGCAGGTGGACGGTGGAGACCGGCGGTTCGGGCAACGGCAACAACGAGTTGCAGTACTACACCAACAGCCGGAACAACGCGGCCCTCGACGGCAACGGCAACCTCGTCATCACGGCCCGCAAGAACACCGACACCGGGCTGCAGTGCTGGTACGGCAGCTGCCAGTACACGTCGGCGCGTCTCAACACGGCCCGCACCTTCACCCAGGCCTACGGCCGGTTCGAGGCCCGGATCAAGATCCCGCGCGGGCAGGGCATCTGGCCGGCGTTCTGGATGCTCGGCAACGACCTCGGCAGTGCGGGCTGGCCCAACAGCGGCGAGCTGGACGTCATGGAGAACATCGGCCGCGAACCGGGCACCGTGCACGGCACCATCCACGGTCCCGGCTACTCCGGCGGCGAGGGCATCGGCGCGGGCTACACCCTGCCGGGCGGCCAGGCGTTCGCCGACGGCTTCCACACCTTCGCCGTCGACTGGAGCCCCGACAAGATCGTCTGGTACGTCGACGGCAACGCCTACCAGACGCGGACCCCGGCGGACCTGGGCGGCGACCGGTGGGTCTTCGACCACCCGTTCTTCCTGATCCTGAACCTGGCGGTGGGCGGCAACTGGCCGGGCAGCCCCGACGGTTCGACCAGTTTCCCGCAGACCATGACGATCGACTACGTCCGCGTCTCCACCTCGGACGGCGGGTCCACGCCCACGCCCACCTCGGGTCCCATCCGCGGCATCGGCGGCATGTGCGTGGACGTGGCGGGCGCCGCGACCGCCGACGGGACGCCGATCCAGCTGCACAACTGCACGGGGAACGCGGCCCAGCAGTGGAGCTTCCCGGGTGACGGCACGGTACGCGCCCTCGGCAAGTGCCTGGACGTCTCGGGCGGCTCGACGGCCGACGGCGCCGTGGTCCAGTTGTGGACCTGCAACGGCACCAACGCCCAGAAGTGGACGTACACCGCGGCCCGCGACCTGACCAACACGGGTTCCGGCAAGTGCCTGGACGCCAAGGACAACTCCTCGGCCGACGGCACCCGCCTGCAGACCTGGACCTGCGGCGGCGGCGCCAACCAGAAGTGGACCATCGGCTGACGCCGGTTACGCGAGGCGGGGGCGGTGAGGCCGGGCGCCCGGTCCCACCGCCCCCGCGTCGTCCCGCGTCAGAGCCGCATGGCCTGCGGCTGGTCCCGCCGCGCGGGGTCGGGTCCGTCGAACTCGCGGACCACCGTGTAGGCGCCGTCGTGCTGGACGGGCCGGAAACCGGCGTCCTGCACGAGCTCCACGACCTCGTCGCCCGCCGGGCCGTCGATCTCGTCGGCGCCGTGCTGCAGCGCCAGCTGGGCGGTGCGGTCGCCGTACGTCTCGCGGAACACCTTCAGGTGCGGCACGTTGTCCAGCAGCAGCCGGGCCACCGCGTAGGTCTTGAGGACCTCCAGGCCCGACAGCGACCGGTCCCCGGTCGGGACGGCGGCCTGCTCGCCGCCGTCCCACTCCTCGCGCAGCCGCAGCATCGCGTCGACGGCGGCGGCACGCTCGCTCCGGCCGCCGAAGCCGAAGGCCAGGCCGCCGCCGGCCCCCGCGCCGTCGAACCAGGCGACGTCGCCGTGCCGCGCGGTGCGCGCCTCGTGGGCCAGCGCGCCCAGCCAGGCCAGGTCGTCCGACTCGTACAGCGCGATGCCGTCCTCCCGGGTCAGGCGCTCGCCGGCCCGCACCTTCCGCTCGAGCTCACGCTTGAGTCCGACGTCCATGTGTTTCCCTTCCTGACACGACAGCGCTCGAAAAAGACAAGCGTCCGGAAAACCGTACCTGTCGCCTGTGCCTCCTCCACGGCACCCCTCCCCCGTCGGCCGCGGACCGGGTGAGTACCGGTTCTGAGTATCCGCACTCATGTGCACCGGGCTGCTTCACCGTCATGGTGCCGGTATGACGACACCACCACCGCCGCCGGCCGAGGAGCTGCGGCTCATCGACGCCGAGTTGCGGTCCCTGGACGCGCGGCGCGCGCAGTTGCTGGCCCGCCGCGCCTGGCTGGTCGGCGTGCTGTGGGCGGCGAACGCTCCGGCGAACGCGCCGTCGCCCTCCCCCGGCCCCTGGGCACAGGCCCCGACCCAGGGGCGGACGCCCCGGAGCGAGGCGTCCGGCCCGGACGTGCAGAACCTGCTCCTGCTCCTGGGCGGACTGCTGCTGGGCATCGCCTCCCTGGTGTTCACCGTGGTGGCGTGGGGCTCGCTGGGCATCGGCGGCCGGGCCCTGGTGCTGGGCGCCCTCACCACCGTGGTGCTGGCCGCGCCGGTGCCGCTGCTGCGACGCGGGCTGCGGGCGACGGCGGAGTCGCTGGCCGGGCTCGGCATGACGCTGACCGTGCTCGACGCGTACGCCCTGTACCGGGTGGCCCTGCCGGACGCGCCGGTGGCCACGTACGCGGCGGCGGCCTGCGCGCTGCTGGCGGCGCTGTGGGCCGGGTACGGCCGGCTCTTCCGTGAGCTGCGCGGCCCGTGGCCGGCCGCGACCGCCGTCGCGCAGCTCGCGCTGCCGTTGTGGGCGTCGGACGCCGACGGCGGCACCCTCGAGCTGTTCGTCGCGGCGCTGCTGGCCTGCTCCGCCCTGGCCGCCGCGGCCGCGCTCTCCCCGCTGCGCCCGTCGGTGCGGTGGACGGCGGGCGTCGGTGCCTGCCTGGAGGGCGCCCTGGCCGTGCCCTGCGCGCTGTGGCTGTCGCTGTCGGCCCACGGCGCCGGCGCGGCGGTCACGGCCGGTCTCCTGCTGGCCTTCGCCGCGCTGATCGCCGCCGCGGTGGCCGGCCGGCTGCGGGAGAGGGCGGCCACCACGGCGCCGGCGATGGCCGCGGGCCTGCTCGCGGTCGCCGCCGCGGGAGGCGTGGTCCGGTGGGCGGTCCCGTGGGAGTGGGCGGTGCCCGGCTACCTGGCCTGCGCGCTGCTGCTGCTCGCCGTGACACGGACACCGCTGCCCGCGGTGCTGCGCGGCGGGGCGGCCCGGGCGTCCGCCGTGGTGGCGGGGGCGGCGCTGCTGTGGGCGCTGCCGCTGCCGGTGGTGGCGCTGATGAGGCCGCTGGTGCCACTGGAGATCCCCTACAAGCTGCCGGCCGCGGTCGTGCTCGCGGCGCTCACGGCGGTGCTCGCGGTGGCGGGTCCCCACGAGGTGTGGCGGGCGCGGGGCCGGCGGGCGGCGCCGGTGCTGGGCGCGGCCGTGCTGTACGCGCTGCCCCTGGTCTTCGAGCTGCCCCGCGGGGCAGGCCTGACCGTGCAGGTACTGGTGGTCGCGGGGGCCTTGGAGGCCGCCCGGCGGACCGTCGACGGCGCGTGGGCCGCGCTGGTGGTGGCCCTGGTCGCCTCGGGCGGGGTGGCGCTGTCGTCGGGGCAGACGAAGGTCGCCCCCCTGGTGGTGCTGCCGGTGCTGATCGCTCTGTTCGCGGCGGCCTCCTGGGCGCGCCGCGCGCTCGCCCCGGCCGGACTGCCCGCCGCCCTGGTCCACGCCGCGCTGCTGGTCGTCTCGGTCGTCGTCCTGCGCGACGGGGAGGGTTCCACAGCCGGTCTGCTGCTGCTCACGGTGGCCGCGGCCGCGGCGCTGATCGCCTCCCGGCCCTGGGCGGGTCCCGCGGCTCTCCCGGTGGAGGTCACCGGGGCGGTGGTCGGAGGGTTCGCGCTGCTCCTCACGGTCTTCGACCCACCGGTGCTGGCGCTGGCGCTGGCGCTGGCCGGGGTGATCGCCGGGGCGACGGCGCTGCGCCCGGGCCGGCGCCCGGTGGCGCACGTCGCGACCGTCCTGTTCGTGCTCGCCGCATGGGTGCGGCTGGCGGCCTGGGAGGTGTCCGCCCCGGAGGCGTACGCGCTGCCGGCGGCGCTGCCCGTGCTGGTGCTGGGCGTGCTGCGGCGTCGCCGGGACGCGTCGGTGTCGTCCTGGTCGGCCTACGCTCCCGGTCTGGCCGTGGCCCTGCTGCCGAGCCTGGTCGCCGCCTGGGCGGACCCGCACGGGACGCGGCCGCTGCTGCTCGGCGCGGCGGCCCTGGCCGTCACCGTGGCCGGGGCCGTGCGCCGCCTGCAGGCGCCCCTGGTGCTGGGCGGAGCGGTGCTGGTGCTCGACGCGCTGCACGAGCTCGCGCCCTACCTCGTCCAGGCCCTCGGCGCCCTCCCCCGCTGGGCTCCGCCCGCCGCGGCCGGTCTGGTGCTGCTCCTGCTGGGCACCACCTACGAACGGCGGCTGCGTGACGCCCGCCGGGCCCGGGAGGCCCTGCGGCGGATGGGCTGAGCCGGGGCAGGAGACGGCGGTGGGCCGTGGCGCCGGGGGAATCTCCGGTGCCACGGCCCACCGCCGTCACGCGTGCCCGCGATGCGCGCGGGGCGTGCCCGGCGCGCGGGGCGTGGGCGTCAGTCCTTCTTCAGCGCGCCGTCGACGCGGGCCAGGTCCCGCAGCCAGGTCGCCGCCGAGCTGTCGGAGGGGGCGCGCCAGTCGCCGCGCGGGGAGAGCGAGCCTCCGGCCGAGACCTTGGGGCCGTTGGGCATCGCGGACCGCTTGAACTGCGCGAAGGCGAAGAAGCGGCGGCAGAACACCTCCAGCCAGTCCCGGATCTCCTGGAGGTCGTAGGCGACGCGCTTGGCCTCCGGGAAGTTCGCCGGCCAGGCGCCGGCCTCGGCGTCGTGCCAGGCGTGCCAGGCGAGGAAGGCGATCTTCGACGGCCGGAACCCGTAGCGCAGCACGTGGAAGAGCGTGAAGTCGTGCAGCGCGTAGGGGCCGATCTTCGACTCGGTGGACTGCATCTCCTCGCCGGGCACCAGCTCGGGGCTGATCTCGGTGTCGAGGATGGCGGTCAGCGTGCGGCCGGTCTCCTCGTCGAACTGCCCGCTGCCGATCACCCAGCGGATCAGGTGCTGCATGAGGGTCTTGGGGACGCCGGAGTTCACGTTGTAGTGGCTCATCTGGTCGCCGACGCCGTACGTGCTCCAGCCGAGCGCCAGCTCGGAGAGGTCGCCGGTGCCCAGCACGATGCCGCCGCGCTGGTTGGCCAGCCGGAACAGGTAGTCGGTGCGCAGACCGGCCTGGACGTTCTCGAAGGTGACGTCGTAGACCGGCTCGCCCGCCGAGAACGGGTGCTCCATCTCCTTGAGCATCAGCCGTGCGGTCGGCGTGATGTCGAGTTCGGCGGCGGTCACGCCGAGGGCGCGCATCAGCTTGTGCGCGTTGCCCTTGGTGTGGTCGCTGGTCGCGAAGCCGGGCAGGGTGAACGCCAGGATGTCGCTGCGGGGGCGACCGGCCCGGTCCATGGTCTGCGCGGCGACGATCAGCGCGTGGGTGGAGTCCAGGCCGCCGGAGACGCCGATGACGATCTTCGGGTTCCCGATCGCGCCCAGTCGCTGCTGCAGCGCGCTGACCTGGATGTTGTACGCCTCGTAGCAGTCCTGGGCCAGGCGCTCGGAGTCGGACGGCACGAAGGGGTACCGCTCGAGGCGGCGGCGCAGGCCGAGGTCCCCGGTGGGCGCCTCGAGCCGGAAGCCGACCTCGCGGAAGCCGGCGGTGCGGGCGGCGTGGGCGCGGCGGTTGTCGTCGAAGGTGCCCATCCGCAGGCGCTCCTGGCGGAGCAGGTCGAGGTCGACGTCGGCCACCGAGTACTGGTCGTCCTGCGGGAACCGCTCGGTCTCGGCGAGCAGGACGCCGTTCTCGTAGATCATCGTCTGCCCGTCCCAGGACAGGTCGGTGCTGGACTCGCCCAGACCGGCCGCCGCGTAGACGTAGGCGGCCAGGCAGCGCGAGGACGCCGAGCGGCAGAGCAGCTTGCGGTCCTCGGCCCGGCCGACGGTGATGGGGCTGCCGGAGAGGTTGAGCAGCACCGTCGCGCCGGCCAGCGCGGCCTCGGCGCTCGGCGGCACCGGCACCCACATGTCCTCGCACACCTCGGCGTGGAGCACGAGCCCCGGCACGTCCTCGGCAGCGAAGAGCAGGTCGGGGCCGAAGGGCACGGGCTGCCCGCCGACGCGGATCGTGCCGCCGCGCTCGTCGTCGCCGGCGGCGATCTGACGCTTCTCGTAGAACTCGCGGTAGTTGGGCACGTAGGACTTGGGCGCGACGCCGAGGATCCGGCCCCGGTGCACCACCACGGCGCAGTTGTAGATCCGGTTGCGGTGGCGCAGCGGGGCGCCGACCACCAGGACGGGCAGCAGGCCGGAGGAGCCGGCCACCACGGCGGCGAGCGCCGACTCCACCTCGTCGAGCAGGGCGTCCTGGAGCAGCAGGTCCTCGATGGAGTACCCGCAGAGGTTCATCTCCGGGAAGAGGGCGACGGCGACGCCGTCCTCGTCACAGCGGCGCGCCTGCCGCAGGACCGCTTCGGCGTTGGCGGCGGGGTCGGCGACGGCGGAGTGACCGGTGCAGGCGGCGATCCGCGCGAAGCCGTGCCGGTAGAGCGACCAGAAGTTCAACGGGACGTACTCCCCCAGAAGATGGACAGGCGGGCCAGGACGACGGCGGGTCGGCCCGTTCAGGGCACTTCTCAGCCTACGACCTGCCCCTGGACGGCCCGGGCGCGGCCTCCACTGCTTCGACAGACGTCGACATAGACGTACGTCGAACCGAGTGGGACACTGGGGGCATGGCGAACCCCGACCTGCTTCCCCTCCTCGACCCCGCGGCCGACGCCGTCGCGCCCTGCTGCCCGCCGCTGACCGAGCGGCCCCTGGACGCGGAGGAGGCGGAGACCGCCGCCCGCATGTTCAAGGCGCTCGGCGATCCGGTGCGGCTGCGGCTGTTCTCCGCGGTGGCCTCGCACGCCGGCGGGGAGGCGTGCGTCTGCGACATCTCCGACGTCGGGGTCTCTCAGCCGACGGTCTCGCACCACCTGAAGAAGCTCAAGGAGGCCGGGCTGCTGACCTCCGAGCGGCGCGGCACGTGGGTCTACTACCGCGTCGAGCCGTCCGTCCTGGCCGCCATGGGCCAGATCCTCACCGGCCCGCCCACGGACCGGACCGACACCCGCTGACCTGCGCTTCCCGGCCCTCCTCGGCCCTTCGCGTCGCTCTTCGCGTCGCCCTGTCCGGGTGATGACGCCCCACGTCCGTCACGGCCGGCTCTCCTCCCGGAGGGGGCGGAGGAACGCGTCGACCGCTTCGGCGAAGCCGGTGGGGTCGGTCTCGTGGACGGTGTGGCCGGTGTCGAGGGTGACCAGGCGGGTGTGGGGGCGGCGGGCGACCATCTCCGCGGCCTGCCGGGCGTCGAGCGCGTCGCTGCGACGCCCGTGGACCAGGAGGGCCGGGCAGTCGGTGGCGAGCCAGTCGGACCAGTGGTCGCCCCGCACCGCGGCGTGGGAGACGACCATGTCCTGCGGCCGGAACGCCAGGCCCCAGCCGTTTGGGTACTCGCGGACGGCGTCGGTCAGGTAGCGGGCCGAGTCCGCCAACTGCTCGACCAGGGCGCCGCGGGTGGGCGCGCGGTGGGGCCACCCGAGGCAGAACGACAGGTCGTCGCCGATGTCCGCCCCGATGTCCTCGACCACCAGGGCACGCACCCGGTCCGGGTGCCGGGCGGCGAACTGGTAGGCGTTGAGGCCGCCGAGCGAGTGGCCGAGCAGGACCACGGGCCCGGGGGCGAAGTGGTCGAGCAGCGCGGCCAGGTCGGCGAGGTACCCCTCCCTGGAGAAGTCCGCCGGGCGGTCCGAGTGGCCGTGTCCGCGCTGGTCCGGGGCGAGAACCCGCCAGTGCGGGGCCAGGCGCTCGGCCAGGGCGGTGAAGGTGCGCCCCTCGCCGAAGTGGCCGTGCAGCGCGACCAGGACCGGCCCGGGCCCTCCGAAGTCGAGGTAGGACAACCGCCGCCCGTCGACGGTGAGGCAGGCGCGGGCGGGTTCGGGGCGAGGTGCCGTCATGGCCGCCATGCTGCCAGCCGACCGGCCGAAGATCGAACACTTTGCCGACCCCTGGTCCACGACGCCGCGGCGGGCGGGCCCTGCCGTCGGCGGCTCGGACGGCGACCGGCCTCGCACGGGCCGGCCGCCGTCGCCGGTCAGTGGAGCGGGGCGTACGCCCGGGGCAGGCGGTAACCCTCGTCGGCGAGGACACCGCGGACCATGTCGGGGGCATCGGTGATCAGGCCGTCCACCCCGACACCGAGCAGGTGACGGACGGTCGCCGGGTCGTCGACGGTCCACGGCACCACCTTCAGCCCCCGCCGGTGCGCCTCGGCGACCAGTTCCCGGTTCGTGAACGCCGTGTACCCCGGGTCCTCGACGCCGCCGTTCTGCGGGTCGCCGTGCACCGGGGAGACGGCGTCGGCGCCGAGGGAGGCGGCGGCGGTCACGTAACGCCGTTGGAGCGAGCCCTCGAAGTCATCGATGTCCAGGCCGCCCAGCCAGGGCGAGGCCCCGGGCTGCCCCTGCTGGAGGAACTGCTGCCCGTTGGTGAGCGCCACCAGCGGCAGCCGCGGCTCCAGTTCACGGACCCGCGCCAGCGCGCCCCAGTCGAAGCTCTGCACCGTCACCTGCCGGAGCATCCGCGCCCGCCGCGTCTCGGCGATCAGCGTCCGCACGAACCGCTCGCGCGGCGCCGTCTCCTGAGGGGCCCCCGCCTCGACCTTGGCCTCCACGTTCATCCCGACCCGGTGCGCGCGGTGGCTCCGGACCAGCGCGTACACCTCGGACAGCAGCGGCATCCGTGCCCCGGGCGCCAACTGCTGGTCGGGGAACCGGGGCTGCCGGAGCGATCCGCAGTCCAGGGTGCGGATCTGCGCGAGGGTCAGGTCCTTCACGTACTTCTTGCCGGGCACGTAGGGGTATTCGGGGTCACCCGGGAAGGCGGGTCCGGTGTCCTGGCAGTTGCGTTCCTGGACGTCGCGGTCGTGCGTGACCACCGCGTGACCGTCCTCGGTGATCTGGACGTCCAGTTCCAGCGTCGTCACACCCAGTTCCAGGGCACGCGCGAAGGCGGGCAGCGTGTTCTCCACGGTCATCGCCACCCCGCCCCGGTGCGCCTGGAGGTCGAAGGCGCGCCCGCCGGCGGGGTGGTCGGCGGCCACCGCGGCGCCGGTGGTCAGCCCCGCGGCGAGCGCCGTGGCGACGGCCTGCCGCAGGACGTGACGCCATCGGTGCGGGCGCGGTGCGCCCGCGGGACCGTTCGCTCTCGAGAAGAATCGCATCCCGCAAGCCTGCCGCCCCCCGGCGACGTCCGCATGGCCCCTGTCCCGCCTTTCGGTGAAGCGGAAAGGAAGCCGCTCCGGAGCCGCCGTGAACACCGCACGGCCCCCTCCCAGGGCGGCACATGGTCGTCGCCGCCCCGGGCGGGCCCTGTCCGGTGGCCGCGGTGCGCGGCCTCGGGGAGGCTGGACGCGGACCACGGGCGACGGAGGCGGCGGGCCTGGACGGGAGCGGGGAAGTGGACGAGCCAGTGATCGTCGGGGTGGACGGTTCGCCGTCCGGCTTCGCCGCGGTCGACGCCGCGGCCGAAGAGGCGCGCCTGCGCGGCGTCCCGCTGCGCATCGTGCACGCCTTCGGCGGGCGGCAGGCGCGCATGCCGGGCGTCACCCCGCCGCCCGAGATGTCCGGGCGGCGCCTGACCGGGCTCGTGCAGGGGGTGCCCACCGAGGCGGAGCAGCGCGCCCGGGAGCGGGTGCCGGGCCTGGAGGTCACCCGTTCGGTGGTGTCCGGCGAGCCGCTGGAGGTGCTGACCATCGAGTCCCGGTCGGCCTCCCTGGCCGTGGTGGGCAGCCGGGGCCTGAACTCCTTCTCCTCGCTGCTGCTGGGGTCGACCGCCGTCCACCTGGCCGCCCACGGCCACTGCCCGCTGATGGTGGTGCGGGGCCGGCCCTCCCCCACCGGCCCGGTGCTGCTGGCCGTCGACGGTTCCGAGGCCGGCGAGGCGGCGGTCGCCTTCGCCTTCGCCGAGGCCTCGCTGCGCGGGGTGCCGCTGGTCGCGACGCACGTGTGGAACACCCGCAGCGAGCACGCCCTGGACGACCCCCTCGACCCGATGCGCATCGTGGTGGACGTCGGCCGCCTCGAGCAGGCGCAGCAGGGGCTGCTGGACGAGACGCTGGCCCCGCACCGGGCCGCCCACCCGGAGGTGGAGGTCGAGGCACGGCTGGTCCGCTCCCGGATCCGCTCCGCGCTGCTGGACGCGAGCGGCGGGGCCCGGCTGGTGGTGACCGGCGCCCGCGGGCGGGGCGGCTTCCAGGGCATGCTCCTCGGCTCGGTCAGCCAGGCGCTGCTCCACCACGCCGACTGCCCGGTGGTGGTGGTCCGCGGCCGGCACTGACGCCCGCGGGCCGCCGGAGCGGCGCCGTCCGCGCCGCGCTGCCTGTACGATCCGCCCCAGTCGCATGGGGGGAACATCATCTGCCCTGTCTCCAGGGGCTGTTGGCCCGGCGACGCCCGCCGACAGAGCCGACCCGTGGAGCGCCCGCATGGCAGAGACCGAAGCCCGCGACTGTCCCTTCTCAGGAGCCGGAGCCGGAAGCGGCACGGGGGCCGGCGCGGCCGTCGACGTCTCGGCCCTCGGAGACACCGTGCACGAGCAGAACGCCCGGCTCCGTGAGGCAGGTCCGGCGACCCGGGTGACGCTCCCGCAGGGCGTCGAGGCGTGGGTGATCCCCCACTACGCGACCCTGCGGGACCTGCTCGCCGATCCGCGGGTGGGCAAGCACCCCTCCCACTGGAGCGCCCTCGCCGAGGGCCGGGTGCCCGCCGACTGGCCGATGATCAACTTCGTGGTCGTCCCGGGTCTGCTGACCTCCGACGGGGCGGACCACCGGCGTCTGCGCAACCTGCTCGGCCAGGCCTTCACGCCCCGCCGGGTCGAGGAGCTGCGTCCGCGGGTGGAGTCCCTGGTGTCCGGGCTGCTGGACCGGCTCGCCGAGCACCCGGCGGGCGAAGTCGTCGACCTGCGGCCCGAGTTCTGCATGCCGTTGCCGATCCAGGTGATCTGCGAGCTCACCGGTCTCCCCCGGGACCGGTGGGACCGGATGCACGAGCTCAGCAACGGGATCGTCGGCGCCGGGGCGGGTCCCGACAGGCCGGACATGGCCACGGTCCAGCGTGACGCCTTCGCCCTCCTCGCCGAACTGGTCGAGCTGCGGACCAGGGAGCCGGGAGACGACCTCACCAGCGCGCTGATCGCCGCCCGCGAGGCGGACGGCAGCCGGCTCAGCCCTCAGGAACTCGTGGGCACGCTGCTGCAGTTGCTGGTGGCGGGGCACGAGACCACGATCAACCTGATGGGCAACGCGATCCGCGCCCTGCTCGCCCACCCCGGCCAACTGGCGCTGCTGCGCTCAGGGGAGGCGTCCTGGCCGGCGGTCACCGAGGAGACGCAGCGCTGGGACTCCCCGGTCAACCACTTCCCGCTCCGGTACGCCCTGGAGGACATCGAGATCGGGGGCACGCTGATCCGCAAGGGCGAGGCGGTCCTCGCGTCCTACGCCTCGGCGGGCCGTGACGAGCGCGAGTACGGGGAGAGCGGCGCCGTCTTCGACCTCGCCCGGCCCGCGTTCCGGCACCTGTCCTTCGGCCACGGTCCGCACTTCTGCATCGGCGCGCCGCTGGCCCGTCTGGAGACGGAGGTCGCCCTCGAGGGTCTCTTCACCCGTTTCCCCGGCCTGCGTCCGGCGGGCGGCGACGATCTGCCCCGCCGCCCCGGTCTCGTCTCCAACGCGGTCACCGAGCTGCCGGTGTTCCTCACGGCGTGAAACCGTCGCGGGCTCCCGGCGGGCCGCGTTTCACCGGCCGCCGGTGTTCCGCCCCTCCGACAGGGCGCGCACCGCTCGCTCGAGCCGCGTCCGCCGGGTCTTCGGCGTGGCGGCCGTGAGCAGCGGGAGCATCACCAGGTAACGGGCGGTCCGGTCGAGCGCGTCGAAGGCCGCACGCGCCGCCGGGTCCGCCGCGAGCGCCTCGGCGAGGTCGTCCGGGACGACGGCTGTCGCCTGTGAGGCGTAGGCACGCTCCCACCGGCCGTCCTCCTGGGCCCGACGGACCTCGGCCAGGCCGGGCTCGCGCATGCGGCCGGCCGCCGTCAGCGCCGCGACCTTCTCG
Source organism: Streptomyces sp. NPDC002734 (assembly GCF_040295685.1). Classification (NCBI taxonomy): domain Bacteria; kingdom Bacillati; phylum Actinomycetota; class Actinomycetes; order Kitasatosporales; family Streptomycetaceae; genus Streptomyces; species Streptomyces sp. NPDC002734. Next base: position 122,551 of record NZ_JBEOVU010000019.1, on the reverse strand, counting down.
ACGTTCACCCGCGACCACAGGCTCCTGGGCCTGCGTGGCCCGTACTTCTGCAGGTAGTGGCGGTCGTCCAGGCCCCGGCGCTGTCCGGAGATCCAGCCCCAGCACAGACCCACGTCGACCAGTTCGTCGTCCGTGACCGACAAGATCCCCGACGCCTTCTTCGCGACCTTCACCCACACGCCCTCGCGGCGGCCGTGGTGCTCGGCCAGCCAGCTGTCGAAGGCCGAGGCGTCCGGGAACGCGACAACCTCCACCCCGCTGAACTCCTCCATGCGGGCCAGGCTAGCCCGGCCGCGCCCGCGCCGGGCCGGGACCGGGAAGGGCGACCGGCGCCCGGGGGGATCACCCCGGGCCCGCGTCCCTGCCCGCATGCGCATCCATGACCGGGCGTTGACCCGAACACGTGGGTGGGTTCACCCGTTGGGCGGACACCCGTCGTGCCGGTGCCGCGTGGGCGGTGGCGTGCGGCGCGATACTCCGTGCGCGCGAGAACCCGTGCCGCCGGCGCCGCGCGAGAGGCGCCGCGGCTGCCCTGCCGTCCCCGCCCCCGTCCCCGCCGTCCCGCACCTTGGAGCCGATCGATGACCCTGCTGCACGACGCCGAACTGACCGCCGCCTTCGACCGTGGCGCCGACTCCTACGACCGTCTGGTCGCCCTCAACCCGGGGTACCACGCCCACCTGCGCCGCTCCGCCCGCCGCCTGGCCCTGCCGGACGGTGGCGCGGGCCGCCGGGTGCTGGACCTGGGGTGCGGCACGGGCGCGTCGACCGCGGCGCTGGCGTCCGCCTTCCCGCGGGCGGAGATCGTGGGCGCGGACGCGTCGTCGGCCATGCTGGCCCGGGCGCGGGGCCGCGGAGAGCTGGAGCGGGTGCGGTTCGTCCACGCCACGGCGGAGGAACTCGTCACGGACGACGCGCACGGTCCGTTCGACGCCGTCTTCGCCGCCTACCTGTTCCGCAACGTCGCCGACCCCGACGCGCTGCTGCGCGGCGTCCACGACCTGCTGGTCCCCGACGGCCGTCTGGTGGCGCACGAGTACACGCTGGGCGGCCGCCGCGCCGACCGTCTGGTGTGGTCCGCCGTCTGCCGGGGCGTCGTGATGCCGCTGGGCGGCCTGACCGGCGACAGGGCGCTCTACCGTCATCTCTGGCACAGCGTGCTGGAGTTCGACACGGCCCCCGAGTTCGCCGCCCGGATGCGGCGGGCGGGCTTCGACGGCGTACGCGTCCTGCCGCTGCCGGGCTGGCAGACGGGGGTGGCCCACACCTTCACCGGCCGCCGCCACCCGATCACGGCGGAGGGCGGACGGTAGCCCTCCGGGGGCCGACCCGTCGCGGGACGCCGCCGCCCCGGCGCAGGGCGGGCCGCCGGCTCACGGGCCGCCGGCTCACGGGGCGGTGGCCGGGGCTCCCAGGGCGAGGAGGGCGGTGTCGTCCTCGAGGGCCTCGCCGAAGCGGTCCAGGAGGGCCTCGATCTCGGCGACCAGCCGGGGCGCCCCGCTCGGGCCGAGGCCGCGGACGAAGTCGCACAGGCCGTCCGCGTCGAAGAGCTCTCCGGGCCGCGCCCCGGTCCGGGCCTCGATGAGGCCGTCCGTGTAGAGCAGCAGGGTGTCGCCGGGCCCGAGGGTGACGGTCGTCGTCACGAAGTCGGCGTCGGCCGCGATGCCGACCAGCATCCCGCCGGGCGTGTGCAAGTACTCCACCTGGCCGGTCGCCCGCAGCAGCAGTGCCGGGGGGTGACCGCCGGAGGCCAGCCGGACGCGCGCCTCGCCGTGGGCGCTGTCGGGCTCGACGAGGCCCACGACGACCGTGCAGTAGCGCAGGCTGCCGTCGCCGCTCGCGTTCCTCTCGCGCAGCGCCACGTTCAGCGACGTCAGGGCGTCCAGCAGGTCGCCGTCGTGGAGGAGCGCCGCCCGCAGGGTGTACCGGGTCAGCGAGGTGACCGCGGCGGCCTCGGGGCCGCTGCCGCTGACGTCGCCGAGGAAGAAGCCCCACCGGCCGTCGCCGAGTTCGAGCACGTCGTAGAAGTCGCCGCCGATCCGCTCCGGCGACTCGGCCCGGTAGTGGCAGGCCAGCTCGAGGCCGGGGACCTCCGGCAGCTCGGGCGGCAGCAGCGCCTCCTGGAGCACGCGGAACGCCTCGTCGAGACGCGTCCGGTCCGTGTCCGCCTGCCGGCGGGCGGCCTCGGCCTCCCGCTGCGCCTGCTCGGCCTCCCACTGCGCGTGCTCCGCGATCCGCCGGGCCTGCTCGGCGGCCTCCTGGGCCACCTGGGCCCGGCCGCGTGCCTCCTCCGCCGCCTTGCGCTGGCGGAGCAGTTCCTCCTCGTAGGCCCGCCGGTCGGACGCCTCGAAGACGGTGGTGCGCACCAGCATCGGCATGCCGTCGGCGTCGTACTTGATGACGGAGGAGACCAGGACGGGCACCCGTGAGCCGTCGGTGGCCTTGAGCTCCAGGGCGATGCCGCCGATCTTTCCGTGCAGGCGCAGCAGCGGGGCGAAGTGCGTCTCGTGGTAGATCCGCCCGCCGATGGTGAGGAACTCGGTGAACCGCCTGCCGAGCGCGGCCTCCCGCTCGACGCCCACCCACCGCAGCAGCGTGGCGTTGACCCGGACGATGGTGCCGTCCATCAGGGTGGAGAGGTATCCGCAGGGCGCGGAGTCGTAGAGCTCCTCGGCGTCGTCCGCGGGCGGTTCCCCGGCGTCCGACGGACCGGCGCCCGACGGACCGGCGTCCGGCCTGGCGGACGCGGCGTCCTCCTCGCTCCCGGGGCTCACCGCTCGTGGTCCAGGAAGTCGAGGATGGCGTCGGCGGTCGCGTCGGGGACGCTGAGCTGCGGGCAGTGGCCGCTGGCGTCGAGGGTGATCTGCCGGGCGCCCGGGATGCTGGCGTGCACGAAGGCGCCGACCTGCGGCGGGGCGATCGCGTCGTTGGCGCAGTCCACCACCAGGGTGGGCAGGCGCACCCCGGGGAGGTCGTGGCGGTTGTCCGAGAGGAAGGTGACCTGCGCGAAGACGCGCGCCATGGCCGGGTCGGTGGCGCAGAAGCTGGCGGTGAGCTCGTTGCCCAGTTCGGGCCGGTCCGGGTTGCCCATGATCACGGGCCCCATGGCGGACGACCAGCCGAGGTAGTTGGCGTCCAGGGACTGGAGCAGCTCGTCGATGTCCTGCGCGCTGAAACCGCCCCGGTAGTCGTCCTTGTCGATGTAGCAGGGCGAGGGGGTGATCATCACCAGCGAGGTGATCCGCCGCGGGGCCGCCCGGGCGGCCAGGACGCCGATCATCGAGCTGACGGAGTGGCCCACGAAGGCCACGTCCCGCAGGTCGAGCTCCTCGCAGATCTCCACCACGTCACGGGCGTACCCCTCGAGCGAGGAGTACCGCTCCTCGCTCCACGCGGACAGGTCGGAGCCGCCCGCGCCGACGTAGTCGAAGAGCACCAGCCGGTACCGGGGGGCGAGACGGGGGACCACCAGCCGCCACATGTTCTGGTCGCAGCCGAAGCCGTGGGCCAGCATGACGACCCTGCCGTCGGGGGCGCCGACGACATTCACCTTGTTTCTCCGCATGACGCCCATATCACCCATCCTGCGCCAGGGCGTCCGCTTCACCAAGCGCGCGCTCCGCAGGCGCCCGCGCCGACCGCCCGGGCGGCGCGCCCCGCTACAGCGCGCGGGCGAGCAGCGTGCCGCCGATCACGAGCATGGTGACGGCGACCAGGGCGTCGAGGAGCCGCCAGGCCCTGGGGCGGGAGAGGACGCCGCCGAGCAGCCGTCCGCCGTAGCCGATCCCGGCGAACCACACCAGGCTGGCCAGCATCGCGCCGGCGCCGAAGACCCAGCGCAGGGACCCCTGGTCGGAGGCGACCGAGCCGAGCAGCAGCACCGTGTCGAGGTAGACGTGCGGGTTGAGCCAGGTAAGGGCCAGACAGGTGAGGACGGCGGTGCGCACCGAGCCGGTCGAGTCCCCCCGGGTGTCCAGCGCCTCCCCCGCCGGCCACAGCGCACGGCGGGCGGCCAGCGCCCCGTAGCCGAGCAGGAAGACCCCGCCGGCGAGGCTGACGGCGGTCAGCGCGGCGGGCCACGCGGTGACCACGGCGCCCAGGCCGGCCACGCCGAGTGCGATGAGCACCGCGTCGGAGAGGAAGCAGATGCCGACGACGGCGAGGACGGCCTGCCTCCGCGCCCCCTGTCGGAGGACGAAGGCGTTCTGGGCGCCGATGGCGACGATGAGGGAGAGACCTGTACCGAACCCGGCGAGCGCCGCCGGAAGAAAACCGCTGTTCACGTGGCCCGACGCTATGCCGTGCGCCGCCATCAGTACAGCTGAAGTTTCTTAACTATCATTAGCCCGCGTGATGACCGATCTCCCGCACGACCAGGTGCGCACCCTGCTCGCCGTCGTCGACGAGGGCACCTTCGACGCCGCCGCGGCCGCCCTGCACGTCACCCCGTCCGCGGTGAGCCAGCGGATCAAGACGCTCGAGCAGCGCACCGGGCGGGTGCTGCTGACCCGCACCAAGCCGGTGCGGGCGACCGAGTCGGGTCAGGTGGTGGTGCGCTTCGCCCGCCAGCTGGCCGCACTGGAGCAGGACGCGGGCGTGGAGCTGGGGCTGGAGGGGAGCGGGACGCCGGCCCGCGTCCCGATCGCGGTGAACGCGGACTCGCTGGCCACCTGGTTCCTGCCCGCGCTGACCCGGGTGCCGCAGGACCCGCCGATCTGTTTCGAGCTTCGTCGTGAGGACGAGGGGCACACCTCGGCCCTGCTGCGGGACGGGCGGGTGATGGCGGCGGTGACGTCCTCGGCGGAGCCGGTGGCGGGCTGCACGGTCCGTCCGCTGGGCCTGGCCAGGTACCTGCCGGTGGCGAGCCCGGACTTCGCCGGGCGCCACCTGTCGGGCGGTGCTCTGGCGGACCTGCTGCCGAAGGCCCCGGCGATCGTGTTCGACCGGCGGGACGAACTGCAGGACCGGTTCGTGCGCTCCCTCACCGGCGGCGCCTCGGGCGCGGGGGTGCTGCGGCACCACGTGCCGACCTCGGAGGGGTTCCACGACGCGGTGTCCGCCGGCCTCGGCTGGGGACTGGTGCCCGAGCCGCAGGCGCGTCCCCTGCTGCGCGCGGGCCGCCTGGTGGACCTGGCGCCGGACCGCCGGATGGACGTCCCGCTGCACTGGCAGCAGTGGAAGCTGGACGTCCCGGCGCTCGCCCGGGTGACGGAGGCCGTCATGGCGGCCGCCGCCGAGGCGTTGCACCACCCCGGCGGCGGCGCCGCGTCGTCCGGCCGGGCGGGTCAGCAGCCGCCGCAGTTGTAGTACGTCACGTCCCAGTGGTTGCCCTCGAGGGCGTAGATGTTGCCGGACCCGGACTTGTACTGGGCGGCGCCGTCGCTGCGGTTGGCGATGCGCGAGAAGCTGCCGGTGATGTAGTTGCCGAGGCAGGTGGTCAGGCTGTAGTCGAGCTTGTAGCCGTTCCAGTGGCTGTACGTCCCGCTCGCGTGCCCCGTCTCGGTGCCGCCGGTGATGGTCATCGCGCACCCGGACGCGTTGCGGAGCGTCACGGCGCCCTGCGCGGTGGCCAGGTTGAGCTGCTCGAACGAGGTACAGGTGGAGACGTTGCGGTCGGAGCAGCCGCCGCTGGAGGTCCAGCCGATGCCCGCGTTGCGGAACATCGTCGTCGCGGTGGAGTGGCTGATCTTGCTGACCGCCGTGGCCGAGGTCCCCGCCGCGACCGCCGTGCCCGGCGCCGAGGCCAGCCCCGCGGTCAGGACGAGCGTGCCGAGGATCGTGTACGCCTTCGTTCTCATGGTGTGCCCCTGATGTCCGGTGGTGCGCGAATGTCATGGACAGGCTAAACGGGGGATGATCCTCCGGAACAGATCACGGAGGCAGACTTCTGCGGCCGGAGTGCGGTGGACGGCGCGCCGGGACCCGAGCGGGCCGGAGCGACGACGTTTTCCGATCAACTCCTGTGGCGCGTACGGTTTTTCGTCCCACCGCTCGGGGAAGGCACACGTCGCCCGGCAAGGACCGGCCGCCTCGCCGCGTCTCCGATCCGAGAGGACACCGCATGGACCCGATCGAGGCCCGCACCCGCTTCCACGCCCTGCGGGAGACGAAGGGCCCGGTGAAGGCCGCCGAACTCGACGAGATCTGGGCGGCGTTGGCGACCGTGCGGCCCGAGGAGATCCTCGGCGAGTGGCGGGGCGGCGAGTTCGTCACCGGCCACCCTCTCAACGGCACGCTGGAGAAGGCCGGTTGGTACGGCAAGACGTTCACCTCGGTGCACGACGCCAAGCCGCTGATCTGCCGGGGAGCGGACGGCGAGCTGTACTCCGACCGGGAGCTGGGCAAGGGTGAGGCGAGCCTGTGGACCGTCGAGTTCCGCGGCGAGTCGACGGCCACCATGGTGTACGACGGCCAGCCGGTGTTCGACCACTTCAAGCGGGTCGACGACGCCACCCTGATGGGCGTCATGAACGTCAAGGGCGTCCCCGCCGACGGGCCGTTCTTCTACTTCTTCCTGGAGCGCGCCGCCGGGCCCGGCCCCGGTTCCGCCGCCGGGCCGGGGCGGGACGCGTGAGGCCCGTCCGCGCCGCGGTCGTCGCGGCTCCGGGCGAGCCGTTCGCGGTCCGCGACGCGCGGATCGAGGAGCCGCGGCCCCACGAGGTGCTGGTGCGGATGACCGCGGCGGGGCTGTGCCACACGGACCTGGCGATGCGGGCCACCTGGCCCGAGCCGCTCACCCCCATGGTCTTCGGCCACGAGGGCGCGGGCCTGGTCGAGGCGGTGGGCGCGGAGGTCACCGGCGTCGCCCCCGGGGACCAGGTCTGTCTGACGTTCGCCAGCTGCGGCACGTGCGAGCAGTGCGCGGCGGGCCACCCGGCCTACTGCCTCGACGCGGGGGCCCTGAACTTCTCCGGCGGGCGCGGCGACGGCAGCACCGTGCTCTCCCTCGACGGCGCTCCTCTGCACGGCGGCTTCTTCGGCCAGTCCAGCTTCGCCACCCACGCCGTCGTCCACGAACGCGGTGTGGTCGGGGCGCCCGCCGACCTGCCGGCCACCGTCCTCGCGCCGCTGGGCTGCGGCGGGCAGACGGGCGCCGGCACCGTGCTCAACCGGCTGCGCCCCGAGCCGGGCAGTTCGCTGGTGGTGCTGGGGGCCGGCGGGGTCGGGCTGAGCGCGCTGATGGCGGCGGTGGCGTCGGGCTGCGACCCGGTCGTCGCCGTCGACCCGGTGCCCTCGCGACGGGTCCTGGCCACCGGGCTCGGGGCCAAGGCGGCCCTGGCCCCGGACGACGACCTGGTCACCGCGCTGCGTGACCTCACCGGCGGCGGTGCGCGCCACGTCGTCGACACCACCGGGCGTCCGGAGATGATCCGGCAGGCCGTCGGGGCGTTGCGTCCCCGGGGCGAGCTGGCCCTGCTCGGGCTCGGCCCGGAGGTCGCCTTCGACGTGCGGAGCCTGCTTTACAAGGGGATCCGCGTCCACGGGGTGGTGGAGGGCGACTCCGATCCCGCCCGCTTCCTTCCCGAGCTGATCGGCCTGTACCGGCGGGGCCTGTTCCCGGTGGACCGGCTGGTCACCACGTTCCCCTTCGAGGAGATCGAGACGGCGGTGGCCGCGATGCGCGACGGCAGCGCGGTCAAGCCGGTGCTCACCTTCGGCTGACCGGCTCCCCGGGCGCCGTGCCGCCGGCCTCCGGCTCCGTGCGCCCCGTGCTCTCCGAGCGGTCCGTGCTGTCCGTGCCGTCCGAGCGGTTCCCGCGGTCCGCGTGCGGCGTTCCGGGCAGCGCGAAGGACCGCACCAGGCGGGACGAGGCGGTGGACCGCAGCGCCAGGCGCAGGAGCAGGAAGCCCAGGACGCCTCCGAGCGTGTTGGCGAGCAGGTCGTCGGCGTCCGCCGAGCGGCCGTTGGCGAACAGCGCGTACATCAGCAGCTGGGTGAGCTCGATCACGGCGCTGAGCGCCAGGCTGCGAAGCGCCACGCCCTTCGCCGACAGCTCCGTGCGCGTCATCAGCGGGAGGAGGACGCCCAGCGGCACGAAGAGCAGCGCGTTCAGCGCGAAACTGGGGTCCGCGGACAGGAGACCGAGGCCGGGGACGGGCTGGATCTGGCTGTACCAGGGCGCCAGGTTCTGGGCGCGGTCCATCACCACGGGGAACCAGGTGAGGTCGGCGAGGGCCGCCGCCCAGAGGGCCGCGAGCAGCCGGACCGGCACGGTCCTTCCCGACCAGCCGGGATTGCCGCGTGCGGCCCGCAGGGCGAGCAGCAGCAGGAAGGCGAGCAGGAGGGGCGCCACGACCTCCCAGGACTCGATACGGATGGTGAAGCCGCCCATGACATGCTCCTCGTTGTGTTCAGTTCGATTACTCCGCCGGCGAGCACCACTCTTCCGGGCGGTCCGGCCGGGCGGATCCGGCCAAAGGCAGATCCTCGGCGCCTCGCTACGACTTTCGGCCGAGTGCTCGGCCCTCTCCTGGTGGCGGCCCTGAGCGGGCTGCTCCTGCTGGACCACCGGGCCGGTCTGGTGGGCACGCAGGGCGTGGCGGGCGGCAAGCTGCTCGTCGCCGCCGCGGCCGTGGCGCTCGTCGCCGTGTCGCCCTGGCTCGGGGCGAGGGCCCTGCCGTGGGCGGCCGGCCTCGCGGGGGCGGCCTCACTGGGCCTCTCGCTGTTCCTGCGGCTGGGCGCCGGGGACGGCTCCGGGCCGCTGACGTCCGGCGACGCCTTCGGCCTCACCGAGCCCGCGGCTCTGCTGGCGCTGCTGCTCCTGGTCACCCTGCGCGGCCGGCGTCACGCGGTCCTGGCGTGCGTCCTGGTCCTGCAGCCGGCGATCGTGCTGCGGCCCCTGGCGACCGGGGTGAGCGACACCGGCCTGTTCATGGCGCTGTTCCTCGCGCTGGCGACCACCGCGGCGCTCGGGGCCGGGGTGGCCCGGCGGCTGGTCCTGGCGGACCGGCGGCACCGGGCGGCGGCGGTCCGGCTGGAGCAGCGCGCCGAGTTCGCCCGGGACCTGCACGACTTCGTCGCCCACCACGTCACCGGCATCGTGGTCCAGGCCCAGGGCGCGCTGGCCGTCGCCGGGCGCCGACCCGAGCTGGTGCCGCCGGCGCTGGAGCGGATCGAGCGGGCGGGGTCGGAGGCGCTGGTCTCCATGCGGAAGATGGTCGGCATGCTGCGCGGCGAGGACGAACTGCCCCTGGCCCCGTCGGCGGGCGTCGCCGAACTGCGGTCGCTGGTCGAGCGGTTCTCCGCGGACGGAGGCGCACGGGCGAGTCTGGTCCTGGAGGGGACCTTCGACGACCTCCCCGTGGAGGTGGGCACCACCGTGCACCGCGTGGTGATGGAGGCGCTGACCAACGTCCGCAGGCACGCCCGCGACTGCGCCGAGGTCGAGGTCCACGCGGTCCGCTCCGGGGACCGCGTCACCGTGCGGGTCGTCGACGACGGACGGGCGCCCCAGCCGTCGGGCGGTGGATTCGGTCTGCGCGGCCTCGCCGAGCGGGCCGCACTGGTCGGCGGCCGTTTCCGGGCGGGACCGGTGCCGGGCGGCGGCTGGAGCGTCGAGGTCGTCCTGCCCGCGGCCGCCGCCTCCTCCGCCGCGCCCTCCCCCGAGGTGACCGCGTGACGATCCGGGTGCTGATCGCGGACGACCAGGTCATGGTCCGTACCGGGTTCGCGATGATCCTCGCCGCCGAGGACGACATCGAGGTCGTCGCCGAGGCGGGGGACGGCGTGCAGGCGGTGGAACTGGCCGGGCTGCACCGGCCCGACGTCGTGCTGATGGACATCCGCATGCCCCGGCTCGACGGGCTCGAGGCGATGCGCCGCCTGACCCGCCCGGGGGTCGCCGACCCGCCGAAGGTCGTGGTGGTCACCACCTTCGACGACGACGAGTACGTTCACCGCGCCCTGTCGCAGGGGGCCTGCGGGTTCCTGCTGAAGGACTCCGGTCCCGCCCTGCTGGTCGAGGCGATCCGGGCGGCCGCCTCGGGCGAGGCGCTGGTCGGCCCCTCGATCACCATGCGCCTGCTGCGCCGCCTGAGCCCTTCGGCGGGTGCGCGCCGGGAACCCGACGTGGCGCTGTCCGCCCGTGAACTGGATCTGGTCCGCCTGGTCGCCCGGGGCCTCACCAACGCGGAGATCGCGGCCGAACTGTCCATCTCCGTCGGCACGGTGAAGACCCACCTCGGCAACGTCCAGGCCAAGCTGCCCGCCCGCAACCGGGTGGAGATCGCCGCCTGGGCCTGGGAGACGGGCCTCGTCACCGCGCGGTGACTGGCGGACCGTCCCGACACCCGCATCGGGCGCCGCACCGCATGCCATCCTTGGCCGACAGGCTTGAGGGCGGGAAGTTGTGGCGCGGCGAGAACCTGCCCTCGCGTGTCGCGGAGGTGTTCGGCGCCGCGGAGTTCCTCGCCGTCCCGGTGGACGGCCGCGGGCTGTGCGCGGCCGCTGTCGAGGTCGACGGCCACCGGGTGGTCGTGCACGGGTTCCCGGGGCCGCGGAAGCCGCAGACCTCCGCGTTTCCGTGTGATTGACTGCTCCGCATGGCCCTCTCCCCGCACCCGCCCGTTCGGCCGTGACCGCCGAGCCGACCGCGGCCACCCGGCCACGCAACCGCCGGCAGCTCATCGTGGAGGCGGCCGGCCGGGCCTTCAGCGAACGTGGCTACCACCGGGCCTCCATGGAGGAGATCGCGGCCGGCGTGGGGATCACCGCGGCGGCCCTGTACCGGCACTTCCCGAACAAGTACGCGCTGTTCGCCGAGTGCGCCGACGTCATGATCGACCGGCTGGTCACCGCGCTGGACGAGGTCCCGGCCGGGGCTCCCCTGCCGGAGGTGCTCACGGCCGTGGCCCGGGTGACGGTCGCGCACCGCGCGGCGGGCGGTGTGTACCGCTGGGAGGCCCGCTATCTGGACCGGGAGGACCGTCTGCGTCTGGGCGCCAAGTTCGGGCGCCTGATCCGGCGGGTCGACGAGGCGGTGCAGGGCGCGTACGCGCTCCCCGACAACCGGCTGCGGGCGGTGGCGGCGCTCGGAGCGATCGGGTCGGTCACGATGCACCACACCTCCCTCGCCCAGCGCCGCGCCGAGGACCTGCTGACGGCGTCCGCGCTGGGCGTGGCGGCGACCGATCCGACGACCGCGGTGCCGGGCGCCCGCTCCGTGGCGCTGCCGGCCCGCCAGGCGCCGCGGACGCGGCGTGCGGAGATCCTGGCGGCCGCCATCCCGCTGTTCGCGCGGGACGGGTTCGCCGCCGTCACCAACGGCCAGATCGCGGAGGCCGTCGGGCTGACCCCGTCGGCGCTGTACCGGCACTACCCCGGGAAGGTCGACATCCTGGCGGCGGCCTGCCTTCAGGCGGCGGGTCTGCTCTCGCAGGCGGTGGAGGTCGGTCTCGACGGGGTGGCCGACCCGCGCCAGGCGCTGGTGGCCCTGGCCGCGACGTACGTGGCGTACAGCTTCGAGTACACCGAGCTCACCAGTGTCGCCGAGGCCGAGCTGGCCGGGCTGCCGGCGGAGCTGCGGCGTCCCCTGGTCCTGGCGCAGCGCGAGCACATAGCGGTGTGGGAGCAGCAGTTGCGGCTGGTGCGTCCGGAGCTCGATCCGCGCCAGGCCCGCGTGCTGGTGCACGCGGGCTTCGGCGTGGCCGTCGAGGCCGGACGCAGGGTGCGGTGGCGGGACACCCACGACCACCGTGCCGCGGTGACGGCGCTGGTCGTGGGCGCCCTCGGCCTGTGAAGGGCGTGGGCCCGGGGCCGGCGGGTCAGCCGGCCGCCCGGTTCCCGGTGGGGATGGTGATGGGCGTGGTGGTCGAGGATCCGCCGTTGTTGAGGAACAGCATGGCCAGGCCGCGGATGAACTGGTCGACCATGTAGAACGTGCCGGGCATGATGGGCGACAGTCCTTCGCGGAACAGGATGTACGCGGGCCACGCGGTGCGGACCAGGGCCGCCGCCGCGTAGTCGCGCTTGAGGCCCAGCCAGTCCCCGACCTCGTCGCTGAGGACGTAGCGCACGAACTCGTTGAGGAACCCGCGGGTGACGCCGAGGTCGATCTGCGCGGTGAGCCCGAGCAGCACCTCGGCGAGGTCCTTGCCCTCGGTGGTGGGGGCCATGATCGGGGTGAGCACCTGCGCCGACTGCGCGTGCGCGGCCGCCCAGGTCTGCGGGATGTACTCGTCCGGCACCCCGAGCAGGTGCAGGGCGACCTGCCAGGAGTGCAGGAACGCCTCCTGGTCCGCCGCCGGGAAGGGGATCCGCCAGTCCGTCAGCTTGCTGTGCACGTAGGTGCCGAGGCTGTGGAAGGTGACCAGGATGTCGGCGGCGCTGATCGGGATGGTCTGGTCGGCGCCCGCCTTCCAGTGCGGCGACTGGGGCAGCAGGTGACGCACCGCGGCGTGCACCAGCCGGGTCTTGTTGGCGGTGACGACGAACTGTCCCGACGGCTCGAAGGCGCGCAGCTGGGACAGGTCGTAGCCGAAGGTGAACGTCTTGGCCGCGCGGTCCTGCATGTCGGCGCCGCCCGCGGACCAGTACACGCTCCTGGCCTCGCGCGGGATCACGGTGCTCATGATGCCGCTGCCGAGGCCGTACAGCATGAACAGGTAGGTGTCCCTGCGCCGGTTGAAATCGGCGGCGCGCCGCAGCTTGGTGAGGTCGGCCCAGGCCGGCAGTTTGTTCACCTGCCGCAGGTGCGCGGTGAGTTCGGCCGGCAGGCCGCTGGGCAGCGGGTCGCCGTTGTTCACCCACTTCGCCATCGCCGTGTTGACCGCGGGCACCTGGCCGTTGTCGAGCAGCGAGGCCATCAGGGGATCGGTCGCGTCGTCCCAGATCCACTCGGGGTCGGCGCCCGCTCCGCTTCCGGCGACCGAGTCGGCCGACGACCAGGCCCACGCCTTGGGGCCCTCCAACGCGCCCACGAGGCCGAGCGCGGCGCCGAGGGACAGGACTCTGCGCCTGTTGAGATTCTCCATTGACTTACCCGCTTCCCTGCTGGGCCGGACGGCGCTTCACGCCGTTCTCACTTGCCAGTTGCGAGACGATCGCACTTCGGGTCGTGCCGGGATATGTGATTCCTCATTAACATAGCGAGGCTTGTGGTCGTCGGCAATGGTCGTGACGAGGGGTCCCGGAGACCCGGCGCGCGGCGCGGCGGAGCGTCCTCCTCGCCTCCGGTCGCCCCGCCGGCGAAGCCCCGCCCCGCCCCGGCACTCCCACCCGACCGCCGGGCAACTCCGTTCGCTGCAAGGCTCGTTGACCCCGGCCAAGTCATTGACGCTGCGGGCGGGCAGTGATTCACTCCGGGGCTGAGAGCGCTCTCAAAGCGCGGTTGAGGACCAGCCGCGATCCGTCTTGCCCCACCACATGCAGGGAGAGCCGTGTCCGTGATTCCCTCTCGTCGTGCCATGCTCCGCGGGGTGGCGGCCGCCGCCGCCACGGTGCCGTTGGGCGGCGCAGCCGCAGGATCGGCCTTCGCGTCGCCGGCCTCCGCCGACCGGGGCGGCCGGGGCGCCGCCGGTCACGGGGCGGCCGGTCTGGGGCCGAACGTCCTCGTCTTCGACCCCTCGATGGGCGACGCCGCCATCCAGGAGCGGATCGACGCCGTCTTCAAGGTCCAGGAGGCCAACCAGTTCGGCACCGAGCGGTTCGCCCTGGCGTTCAGGCCCGGCACCTACGAGCTGGAGATCAACGTCGGCTTCTACACCCACGTCCTCGGCCTCGGCGACAGCCCCGAGGACGTCGTGATCAAGGGGCACGTGACCGCCGACGCCCAGTGGTTCGAGGGCAACGCCACGCAGAACTTCTGGCGGGCCTGCGAGAACCTGACCATCGTGCCGCCGGACGGCCTCGACCGATGGGCCGTCTCCCAGGCGGCGCCGATGCGCCGGTGCCACGTCAAGGGCGACATGATCCTGATGCCGAGCCCGCCCGGCAACGGGTGGTCCAGCGGCGGCTTCCTGGCCGACAGCCTGGTGACCGGCACCATCAACGCCGGCTCGCAGCAGCAGTGGCTGTCCCGCAACGACACCGTCGGCCGCTGGAAGGACGCCCAGTGGAACATGGTCTTCCTCGGCGTCCGCGGCGCACCGGAGACCAGCTATCCGACCCCGCCCATCACCACCCTGGACCGCACCCCGGTGATCCGGGAGAAGCCGTTCCTGACCGTCGACCGCAGGGGCGCCTACCAGGTCTTCGTGCCCGCGCTGCGGCACGACACCGCCGGCACCAGCTGGGAGAACGGGCCGGCCGCCGGCCGCCACATCTCCCTGAGCAGGTTCCATGTGGCGCGGCCGGGCGACTCCGTCACGCGGATCAACGCGGCACTCGCCTCCGGCAAGCACCTGCTGCTCACCCCCGGCGTCTACCGGCTGTCCAAGCCGCTGCGGGTCACCCGTCCGGGCACCGTGGTCCTCGGTCTCGGGCTGGCCACGCTCCAGGCCGTCGACGGCAACTCGCTCATCGAGGTCTCCGACGTCGGCGACGTCTCCGTGGCCGGCCTGATGCTGGAGGCGGCCTCCGCCCACTCCCCGGTGCTGCTGCGGGTCGGCGACGGCCGCAGCCGCAAGAACCACGCGCACCACCCCACCGTGCTGTCCGACGTCTTCGTGCGCATCGGCGGATCCGTCCCCGGCGGGGCCGGGGTGTCGATCCAGATCGACAGCAACGACGTGATCACCGACCACATCTGGGCCTGGCGCGGCGACCACGGCCTCGACGGCACGGTCGGCTGGTCGGTCAACCCGGCCGGCGTCGGTTTCCTCGTCAACGGCGACCGGGTCACCGCCTACGGCCTCTTCGTCGAGCACTACCAGGACCACGAGGTCGTCTGGAAGGGCGAGAAGGGCCGCACCTATTTCTTCCAGAACGAGCACCCGTACGACGTCCCGACCCAGTCGGCGTGGCGACGCGGCTCCACCAACGGCTACGCCGCCTACAAGGTCGCCGACGACGTCAGGGACCACAAGGCCTGGGGCCTCGGCAGCTACGCCTTCTTCAACCTCAACGCCGACATCTACACCGACCGCGCCTTCGAGGTCCCCGACACCCCGGGCGTCGTCCTGACCTCGATGGTGACCGCCTGCCTCAACGGACCGGGCGGCGGCGGCATCCTGCACACCGTGAACAAGGCGGGCGACCCCGTCACCAACGGGTTCGCGCTGCACTGGATGAAGTCCTACTCCAACGGCGTCGCCACGTACTGACCGGCAGCCGCACCGGTCCGGCGAGCCCTCCGCTCCCCCACCACGGGGCGGAGGGCTCGTCGGCCGTCGGGTCGGGCGCGCGGCTCAGACCGCCTCGCGCGGCGGCGCCGTCGCGTCGCCCTCTCCCCTGTCCCCGGCCCTCGCCCGCGGGCCGCCAGAACTGCCCGGACCGCCCGGACCGCCCGCACCGGCGGTGGCGGGCCTCAGGAACCAGCGCCGCGCCGAGACGAGCCACCAGGCGCCGCAGAACGCGACGACCACGCCGACCGCGACGGGCGCGTAGTTGAAGGTGCCGGCGGTGACCGGCGAGCTCTGCGGCAGCATGAACAGCACCGTGATCACCAGCACCCACGCCACGGCGACGGTGCCCACCACGCCGGACCAGGGGCCCAGGTGCCAGGGCCCCCGCTCGAACCGGTCGCCCTGCCGCAGCCGCAGGTAGGTGGGGATGACGTAGGCGATGTAGAGACCGATGGTGGCGATGGAGGTGACCGCCGCGTAGGCGGTGGTGTTCCACAGGTACGGCAGGCCGAGGACGAACGCTCCTCCGGCGGCCAGCCACACCGCGTTGGTGGGAGTGCGGGTCGCCGGGTCGAGCCGGTGCCACACCCGGGAGAACGGCAACGCCCCGTCCCGTGAGAAGGCGTAGATCATCCGGGAGTTGGCGGTGACGGACGCCATGCCGCAGAAGAACTGGGCGACGATCACGACCAGCAGCAGCCAGGTGCCCGCCGCCTCCCCCAGCGCGTCCATGAGGATCTGCGCCGGGGGCACCCCGGTGCTCGAGGCGAGGGCCCCGTCGTAGGACTGGATGGCGAAGGTGAAGCCGAGCAGCAGCACGAAACCGGCGGCCAGGGAGACCAGGATGGAGCGGACGATGCCTTGGGGACCGGCGACGGAGGCGCCCACCGTCTCCTCGGTCATGTGGGCGGAGGCGTCGTAACCGGTGAACGTGTACTGCGCCATCAGCAGGCCGATCAGCACCACGTAGACGCTGCTCGAGAAGCCGGTGTTGTTGACGAACTCGCCGAAGACGAAACCCGCCGACCGGTGCTGGTCGGGGACGAGCACCAGCGCCCCGCAGACGACGGCCACGCCGAGGATGTGCCACCAGATCGACACCTCGTTGAGGATGGCGACGATGCGGACGCCGAAGGTGTTCAGCAGCCCGTGCAGCACGAGGATGATCCCGAACAGGGTGATGGTGTGACCGGGCGTGGCCTCGAAGCCGAGACGCAGGTCGAGCCAGGCGTTGAGGAAGGTGGCGGCGCCGAAGTCGACGCCCGCGGTGACCGCGATCTGGCCCAGTGTGTTGAACCAGCCGGTGAACCAGGCCCAGGCCGCCGCGGAGCGGGCGGGAGCCATGCGGTGCGCCCAGAAGTACAGGCCCGCGCTGGTCGGGTAGGCGGAGCAGACCTCGGCCATCGACAGACCCACGAACAGCGTCATGAGGCCGACGAACAGCCAGCCCCACATGATCACCGCCGGTCCGCCGGTGTTCATGCCGTAGCCGTACAGGGTCATGCAGCCGGACAGGATCGAGATGATCGTGAAGCTGACGCCGAAGTTGGCGCGGCTCGACATCGAGCGCGAGAGCGTCTGCCGGTAGCCGAGCTGTTCGAGGCGCTCCTCGTCGGAGAGGGGGGATTCGTCGTGAGTCATGGGCTCGCACCCTTCGCACATCGGGGGGTGGTTTCCGCGGGAACAGCACCTGTGCCCGGCCACAGTAGGCCCGCGGAACCGGCGGGCGAAGGGTGCGTTCACCCCGACGCGTGCGCGTGGGCCGCGAGTGAGCACGGAACGGCCAACAGTGAGCACCGAACGGACTGGTGACTGAGCAACAGGTAGCGGCACCGTGCCTCCCACGGACAGACGTGCGAGGAGGCTTCGGATGACGGAACAGGACGTGATCGTGATCGGCGCGGGACCGGTCGGTCTGGCGACGGCGATGTCGCTGGCCGGGCAGGGACTGCGGGTCACGGTGCTGGAGCGGGACGGCGCCGAACCGGGCGACGGGCCCGGCGGCACGGGGCAGGACGGCGCCGGCCGTGCGGGAGGGGACGCCGCGGAGCGGGCCTGGGAGCACTGGCGCCGGCCCGGCGTCTCCCAGTTCCGCCAGCCGCACATCCTGCTGCCTGCCGGTTCCGCGCTGCTGCGCGCCCGGCTGCCGCAGGTCGCCGACGCGCTGGTGGAGACGGGCCCGCTCCGGCTCAACATAGCCGGGGCGGCACGGGAGCTGCCGGGAATGGGCGGTCCCCTGCCCGGCGACGAACGCTACGACACCCTCACCGCGCGCCGCCCCGTGCTGGACGCGGCCTTCGCCGCGGCCGCCGAGGCCACCCCGGGGGTGACCGTGCGCCGGGGCGCCGCCGTGACCGGGCTGCTCACCGGCACGGCGCGGGCCGAGGGGCGCCCGCACGTGACCGGCGTGGTGACCGGGCGGGGCGAGGAACTACGCGCGGCCCTCGTGGTGGACGCCGGCGGCCGCAACTCCCCCGTGCACGCGCTGGTGGCCGGGCTCGGCGGACCGCCGCCCGCCGAGGAGCGCGCCGAGTCGGGCTTCGTCTACTACGCACGCACCTACCGCGCCCCGGGCGGCGCGCCGCCCCACCCCCTCTGGCCGCTCGTCCACCACGAGGGCGTGTCCACCATCGTGATCCCGGCCGACCACGAGACCTGGTCCGTGGTCCTGGTGGTCTCCAGCCGGGACCACGCCCTGAAGGTCCTGCGCGAACCGGCCGCCTGGGAGCGGGCGGCGCGGCTGCTCCCCGAGCTGGAGGGCCGCACGGACGGCGAGCCGATCACCGCGCCCCAGGCCATGGCGGGCCTGCACAGCCGGATCCGCCGGACCGTGGTGGACGGCCTGCCGGTGGTGACCGGGCTGGTCCACGCCGGTGACGCCTGGGCCGCCACCGACCCGCAGTTCGGGCTCGGCCTGTCGATGGGTCTGACCCACGCCGTCGCCCTCGCCGACACGGTCGCCAAGACCGGCCTCGCGGACGCGACGGAGCTGGCGCTGCGCTTCGACGAGGTCACCGAGGCGACGCTCACGCCCGTCTACGCCCGGCTGCGGGAGTGGGACCGGCACCGGATCGCCGAGATCGACGCCGTGATCGACGGCCGCGCCTACGAGACCGACGACCCCGGCTGGCACCTCACCAACGCCCTCGACGGCATCAAGCTCGCCGACCCGGACGTGCTGCGGGCGATGACCGAGGTCGCCTGCATGCTCGACTCCCCGGAGAACGCGTTCGCCGCCCCGGGCCTGGTGGAACGCGCGCTCACCCTGAACGGCGGCCCCGCGTGGACCTGGCCGGGCCCGTCCCGCGCCGAGGTGCTGGCCGCGGCCCGGGCCGCGTGACCTCGGCCCACCCGCCGTTCGACATCCCCGTCACCCTCCCAGGCGTGCGCGGGAGAGCCCTGCCCGCCGACCGAAAGGACACCGTGCACCACCGTCTTCCCACCGCGCTCACCCTCTCCGTCGTCCTGGCCGCCGGCCTGCTGACGACCGCCTGTGGCGGCTCCGCCGCGGACCCGGACGCCGCCGACCCTGCCGCCGCGGCCTCCCAGGGCCAGGACTCGTCCGGCGGCGCCGAGGCCTCCGACGGGGCGGCCTCCGGCGAGTCCCCGGCCGACGGCCGTGACGACGCCGGTGACGGCGACGCGTCGGGCACGACCGCGGACACGTCCGGCGACGCCGCGGCCGACGGGTCCGGCGCCGGGCGTGACTGCGGCACCGGCGATCTGACCTGGTCGGCCAGGCCCAGGACCCAGGCGGGCGGTTACCTGCAGATCGCCGCCACGGCGAAGCCCGGTGTCACCTGCGTCCTGCCGGCGGGCCTCCCGGTCGTGGCGTTCGGCTCCGGCGGTATCCAGGCCGGCCCCGCCGAGCAGTCCGCCGGCGACGCGATCACCCTCGGCGGCGGCAGGACGCTCTACGCGGGCGTCAGCCCGAAGACGAGCAGCGGCGACACGGGCACGGAGTTCGGCACCGTCATCGTCGCGGTGAGCGAGGGAGACCCCGACCCCGTCTCGCTGAAGATCGACCCTGTCGTCGTCGACGCGCCGGTGGTGACGAGCTGGCATACCGACCCGGCGGACGCCGTGCCGCTCGCCCAGTGACCACTCCGGCCGCCGCCCGGGCCCCGAGGGGGCGTGGGCGGCGGCCGGTCGTGCGGTGTTCGGGTCGGTGCGTTCGGGTCTGTGCGGGGCGGTTCAGGCGGGGTCCACGCCGTGGCTGATCAGCCAGGCCAGCGGGTCGATGGCTCCGCCGCCACCCGGGTGGACCTCGAGGTGGAGGTGCGGACCGCTGGAGTTGCCGGTGTCACCGGAGTAGGCGATGGTGTCGCCCGCCTTGACCACCGCGCCGGGGGTCAGTTTCCAGCTGGCGAGGTGGCAGTACCAGGTCTCCGTGCCGTCCTTGGCGGTCACGATCACCATGTTGCCGAGCGCACTGTTCACCTTGTGGCTCACCACGCCGTCGGTGACCGCGAACACCGGGGTGCCGTAGGAGACGGGGAAGTCGATGCCCGTGTGCCCGCGGGCCCATCTGGACCCCGCCGCCCCGTAGTAGGCGCTCAGCCCTCGCCGGTTGACCGGGCTGACGAACTTCGGCCGCAGCCGCTCCTTCTTGGCGGCCTCCTCGGCCGCCTTCTTCATCTCCGCCTCGCGCCGCTCCGCGAGGTCCTCGCGCTCCTGCTCGCGGCTGGCCCGGCCCCCGAAGTCGTTGGCCGCGGCCGTGATGCCGCCGAGCTGGGCGGCGAACTCGTCCTCGTAGGAGGGCTTCACCGGTCTGGGGTCCGACCCGGAGGCCGCCGAGGCGTCGGTGGACCCGTCCGTGGACACGACGGCCACCGCGGCCGCAGCCACCCCCATCACGCACGCCGAGGGCACCGCCACCCGCAGCAGCGCGGTCCGGCGGACCGGTGCGCGGCGACGGCGCCGGGACCCGGCGTGGGGCGGGGCGAACGTCGAGGCGGCGAGGGCGTCCGGCGCGTCGTGGTCCCCGGTGCGCTGCTCGGGAACGGAGGCCGTGGAGGCACCGTCCGCGCCCGGGCCGCCGTCGTCGGACGCCGCGGTGTTCCAGGAACCGGTGTCCCAAGAACCCGTGTCCCACGAGCCGGTGTCCTGCGGACCGGTCTCCGCCGAACCGGTGTCGAGCGCCCGCGCGTCCCATGAGCCGGTGTCCCATGAGCCGGTGTCGAGCGAGCCCGTGTCCCAGGAGCCCGTGTCGTACGCCCCCGTGCCGGCCGCACCGGCGTCGTGCACACCGGTGTCGTACGCACCGGTGTCGTACGCGCCCGCCGCGAACGCTCCGGTCGGGTGCGCCCCGGTGCCGTACGTCCCCGTGCCGTACGCGCCCGTGTCGTACGCCCCACCGGTGAACGTGCCGGTGTCGTGGCCGGTGAACCGGCCCTCGGTCTCGGCGAAGTACTGCGCCGCGTACGCGTCGTACGGGTCGGCGGTGTCCCACCCGCCGTCGCCGTGCCGGGCGGCGGTCACCGCGCACACGTCGTAGGGCGCCCCTCGGGCACCGTCCGTCCAGGGCTCCCCCGACGCGCCGTTCGCCTGCGGGGTCGTCTCTCCCGACGAATGATGCTCGTCCACCGGTCCTCTTCCGCTCGACGCCAGGGCCTGCCGGAGCAGTGCGGTGAGTGTACCGACATCTCCGACAGGCCCTACGGTGACGCGAGCAACTCACGTCCCGTGCACCGCAGTTGACCGAGCGTCACTCCACCAGGGCGGTCGCGCGCAGCATCTCGGGCGGGACGCCCCACGCGTCGACGAGGTCGACCGCCAGCGGCCGGACCTTGCGGCACAGGGCGTTCACCTCCCGGCTGACGGCCTTGGACCGCTGGACCGTGAGCCGGCCGTGCTCCATGAACCAGGCCCGGTCCTCCTCTATCGTCGACAGGGCGAACAGGTCGCACATCAGGTTCAGCGCCGCCTTGTTCCCGCCCTCCGGCAGCGCCTGCACCTTCTCCACGAACGCCTCCAGCACCAGCCGCTCGACGTGCGCGCGGGCGACGGCGATGACGTGGTCCTGCACCTGCGAGAAGACGACGCCGGCGTTGCGCTTCTGGGCGATCCCCCGCTTCAGCCGGCGGGCCAGGCCCGCGAGCATGTGCTCCTCCCGGAAGCGCAGCATGGCGAGCTGGTACTCCGGGTCCAGCAGGCCGGCCTCCCGGTCCCAGTCGTCGCCTCCGGGCAGCAGGTCGCGGACCCGTTCGAGCATCTTGTGGGCCGACGTCTTCTCGATCACCGTCTCCACCGCGAGACCGGCCACGTAACGGACCATGCCGAGCTGGTCCAGGTCCTCGAACTCGCTGGCGTAGTGGGTGAGCAGACCCTTGGCCACCAGTTGGAGCAGGACGTGGTTGTCGCCCTCGAAGGTGGTGAAGATGTCGCTGTCGGCCTTCAGGGCGGCGAATCGGTTCACCGCCAGGTACCCGGCGCCGCCGCACGCCTCGCGGCACTCCTGGACGACCCGGGTGGCGTGCCAGGTGCCGAGCGCCTTGGTCCCGGCGGCCCGCGCCTCCAGCAGTCGCCGCGCCTGCGGGTCGTCCTCGATGCCGGAGAACACGTCGTGCAGCTGGGCCCGCAGCACGTCCTGCGCGAAATGCAGCGCGTAGGTGCGCGCGACCAGCGGCAGCAGACGGCGCTGGTGCAGCCCGTAGTCGAGGAGCAGCTGCTCCTGCGTGTCCGACTCCGCCTCGAACTGCCGTCGCTGCACGGAGTACTTGACCGCGATCGCGAGGGCGACCTTGGCGACGTTGATCCCCGCGCCGGCGACGCTGACCCGGCCCTGCACGAGGGTGCCGAGCATGGTGAAGAAGCGCCGGTGGGGGTTCTCGATGGAGCTCTCGTACACGCCTTCGGGCGTGACGTCGGCGAACCGGTTGAGCAGCGCCTCGCGCGGCACCCGGACGCCGTCGAACCGGATGCGGCCGTTGTCCACCCCGTTGAGGCCCATCTTGCGGCCGTCGTCCTCGATGGAGACGCCGGGTGCGGGCTCGCCGCCGGCCCTGATCGGCACGACGAACGCGTGCACGCCCTCGGACCGGCCGCCCACCTCGAGCTGGGCGAAGACGACCGCCAGCTCGCCGTGGCGGGCCGCGTTGCCGATGTAGTCCTTGCGCGCCTCGTCGCCCCGGGTGGTGATGACGAACTCCTGGGCGTCGGGGTCGTACGTCGCGACGGTCCCCAGGGCCTGGACGTTGGATCCGTGCCCCGTCTCGGTCATCGCGAAGCAGCCCATCAGCCGCCCGGTGATCAGGTCGGGCAGGTACGCCTGGTGGTGCCGCTCGGTGCCCAGGTGCAGGATCGCGCCGCCGAAGAGCCCGAACTGCACGCCGACCTTGACGAGGACGGACAGGTCGCCGAAGGCGAGGGTCTCGAACGCCGCGATGGACGCTCCGACGTCGCCGCCCCCTCCGTACTCGCGGGGGAAGCCCATGCCGGTCTGGCCGGTGGCGGCCATCTCGACCACCAGCTCGCGCACCCGCTCACGGAAGGCGTCGAGGTCGAGGGCGTCGGCCTCCTCCAGGACGGAGGCGTACCTCACCAGGTTGGTGCGGACGAGGTCGCGGATCTCGGAGTACCCGCCGTCGAGCACCTCGGTCAGTGCCGGGACGTCGATCTCGGGTTGCGTCCAACCGCTCTCGGAAGTCTGGGTAGCGTCGGTGGCCATGCCCCTTCGCTACCCCGGTCCGGGCAGGTCAAGCGGTCGGCCGCGGCAGTTGGGGCCGTTCGGGCGACGCGCGGGCGGGCCCGGCTCCGCGGCCGAGAACGACCCGCTGCCGTGAACCGCCGCTCCCGGACGTGCGTCCTGATCCACGGTGCCGGAACGTGGGGCATCGGCACCCGCTCGACACCATGGAAGGGTTCCGGGATGGAGAAGACCTTGTCCGCCACCGTGGACACGACCCGCTCCCTCGAGGAGCTGGAAGGCGACCGCTGGCCGGACCCGCCGTCAGGATCCACCGCCCTCGTCCGTGCCGTGCACGCACTGCGGAAGCGGCCCGTGCGGGAGCTGGCGCCGGAGGACATGAGCCGCCTGATCACCCAGGACGTCGGGCTGCGGCAGCTCCTGCCGCGGGCCCTGGACCACCTGCGGGCGACGGCGCCCCGTGAGGCCGGACGGTTCTGGCTCGACGACGACCTCCTGTTCGCGGTCGTCACGCGTCGGGGCGAGGTGTGGCGGGACCATCCGGAATGGGTCCGCCACCTCGACGACATCCTTCGCCTCCTCCCGGAACTGTCCCCGTCCCTGCGACCGGACGTAAACGCGTTCCGCACCGCGGTCGCGGACCTGCTCGCACGGTGACGGCCGTCCCTGGACCTGATCACCACTCCGCTGCTCGACACGGTGAGGGACCGGGTACCGTCGGCCCTGCACCGGCTCGGTGCACTCGAGACCGCACTGCGGAGCCTGGACGAGGACCGTCACCGCGCCGACGCCCTCCTGGCGTTCGTCGGCGAACTGAGGGAGGAACACGCACGGTGAACCGGCACGTCCTGGTGGACTCGGCGCACGGCCGACAGGCTCCTGGTGAGGCCGGGCGTCCATGCGACTGAACCTCGGTGCCGACTGGCACGCGACGGTGACCGGCGAGCCGTTGCGCGCCACGCCCCGCTTCGCCGAGGGCGTCCTGGACCTCGGCCCGTGGAACGACCGGGTTGAGCGCGTCCGGTTCCTCACCGACACCTTCGGCAGTGAGCCCCACCTGTGGGACGACCCGGACGTCCTCCGTTTCGATCCGGACAGCAGGAGGTTGGTGGGGGCCGAGTTCCAGATGCCTCAGGAGGCCGTCCCGGCCGAGGAGGCCGCCCGTGTCCCGCTCGCCCCGGCAGTCGTCCCGGGAGGGCTGCGGGCGGAGGAGATCCGGGACTTCCGCCACCCGATGTGCACGGTGCTCTGCCGGGCCCCCGGCGACACCGTGCTGACCTGCCTGCGCGACATCGCCGTCCTCGACGAAGCGTTGGACGCCCGCATCGGCATCGCCCCGGACGTGGCCCTCCTCGTCCAGCGCGGCGCCGTCGTCGGCTGGAGCCTGACCGACCCGGTCCGCCACGTGACCGCCGGCTTCGCGGCCCCGGCTCCCGAAGCGCCCTCGCCCGCCACCCGTCGCCTGTTCAGCGAGTGCCTCGACCTGATCACCGTCCCCGACCTGGTCGACGGCCTGGTGGACGGCGAGCCGGCTGCCCTGGCGCGTCTCCACGCCGCCGACGACGCCCTGCGCGCCCAGCGCGAGGACCGCATGCGTGCCGAGGGCGTTGCGGGAGTTGATCTCCACCTACGTGGCGGACCACGGAGGCCGGTGACGGCCGGGGCAACCCGTCGGGGCGGAGGGAACGAGCACGGTGGCTCCCGGTTCCGCCGGGTCGCCCGCGCTCAGTCGGACAGTGCCGCCTGCCACATCCACGAGGTCCTGCGGGGCAGACCGTCCAGGTCCCCGCGTCCGGTGCACCACAGCAGCACCTGGTCCGGTTCACCGGTCGGGGCGTCGGGGAACAGCCGCTCGAGCACGGCCGCGCACAGCCGTGCCGGCGGCGTCCAGTCCACGCCCAGCCCGCGGGTGATGTCGTGGGTGTGCAGCAGGGTCTCGGCGACGCCCATCGCCGCGAACCCCGTCGGGTCGCACGGACCCCAGTGCCAGGCCCGCAGGGACGGGTCGGCGGTCGCCAGCGCGCTGCCGAGCAGCTCCCCGCAGGCGGCGGCCACCTGCAGAACCTCGGCAGGCGAGGCGGTGGGGTGCACGCACAGGTCGAAGGGGAGGTAGGCGTCGGCCGGGCGCGCGGCGAGCTGGCCCGCGTAGGCCAGCAGGTCGTGGCCGATGTGCACGGCCGTCTCCCGGCAGCTCCACTCCAGCGGGCCGGCCGGCACCGTCCAGTCCTCGCCCGTACGCGGTCCCAGCACCTCCAGCATCTGCGCCACGGCGGCCCGCACGTCCCGGTGGTCCACTCGGTGCTCCTCGCAGGGCTCGTCGCCCCGCCGACCGGCACGACGGAGCATTCGGCACCAACCCTAGGAGAAGCAGGCCGAGTTGGCTCAATGACGCACCTTGACTGGTACAGACCAATGCGATTGAGTGTGGGCTCCACACCCCCCACCACGGCCGTCCCCCACACCACGGCCGGCCCGGTCGCGTGCGTCGGTACGCGGTCCGCCCCGGTCGTCACGGCGGGTTCGGCCTCCGTTCGCAGGGAGTTGACCTCGTGTCGAAACGCCGCCTGTCCGCCGCCGTCGCCGTTCTCGCCCTGTCCGCCGCCACGCCCGTGCTCCTGCCGGCGACCGAGGCATCCGCGGCCGCCTGCTCCAGCTACCCCAACTGGGTCGCCGGGAAGTCCTACGCCACCGGCGCCATCGTGCGCTACACGGACGGCAAGGCCTACATCGCCGAGCACGACAACCCCGGTTACGACCCGACCATCAGCACCTGGTACTGGGACCCCTACGCCTGCGACAGCGGCTCCGGCACGCCGGTCGGCTCGTTCGTCGTCAGCCAGACGCAGTTCAACCAGATGTTCCCGAACCGGAGTTCCTTCTACTCCTACAGCGGCCTGACCGCCGCGCTCAGCGCCTTCCCCGGCTTCGCCACCACCGGGGACGACACCACCAAGAAGCGCGAGGCCGCCGCGTTCCTGGCCAACGTGAGCCACGAGACCGGCGGGCTGGTGCACGTCGTCGAGCAGAACACCGCCAACTACCCGCACTACTGCGACACCAGCCAGTGGTACGGCTGTCCCGCGGGCCAGGCCGCCTACTACGGCCGCGGCCCCATCCAGCTCAGCTGGAACTTCAACTACAAGGCGGCCGGCGACGCGCTGGGCATCAACCTGCTGAACGACCCGTGGCTCGTGGAGCGGGACGCGGCCGTCGCGTGGAAGACCGGCCTCTGGTACTGG
This sequence comes from Streptomyces sp. NPDC002734, assembly GCF_040295685.1. Taxonomy (NCBI): domain Bacteria; kingdom Bacillati; phylum Actinomycetota; class Actinomycetes; order Kitasatosporales; family Streptomycetaceae; genus Streptomyces; species Streptomyces sp. NPDC002734. Next base: position 96,443 of record NZ_JBEOVU010000019.1, on the reverse strand, counting down.
AACACCCAGAGCGGCCCCGGCAGCATGACCCCGCACAACGCCATGGTGAACGGCGCCGGCTTCGGCCAGACCATCCGCTCCATCAACGGCTCGCTGGAGTGCGACGGCAGGAACCCGGCCCAGGTGCAGAGCCGGGTCAGCACCTACCAGCGCTTCGCGCAGATCCTCGGCGTCGACCCGGGCGGCAACCTGTACTGCTGAGCCCCGCTCCGGCCGTCGCCCCCACCCCGCCCGGGTGGGGGCGATGCCGTACGCGGCCTGCTCAGTCACCGGGCCCGGCTAGTGGATCAGGGCGTTCGCCGCGATGATCAACAGGCCGAGCAGCATGTCCATGCCCCCTGCCCGCAAGGAGGGCGGCCAGCGGCGGCCGGCGACGCGGGCGGCCCGGACCCCCACGCCGAACAGGGCGACGGTGTTCAGCAGCAGGGCCACGTCCACGGCCGTTTCCTCGGCCCACCATCCGGCGAGTGCGGCCAGGAGCAGGGCCACCGTGGGCAGCACCGCCACGACCAGCGGCCACTCGGCGGCAACCGCCTGCCGCCTGGTCGGGCCCCCTCCCCCGCGGACGTAGGCGCGGTGGGCGATGACGTGGGCGTAGCCGTGGGCGGCGGCCGACGCCACCGCGGTGAGCACCACCCAGAACGCGTCCGAACCGGGATCGGCCGTCTCGCCCGTCGAGTCCAGCGCGGAGATCATGGCGCTGGCCAGCACCAGTCCGTACGTCCCGCTGAACAGCCACTGCTCCGGCATGCGGCGCCGCGGCACGGCTCCGGGCGCGCCGCCCTCACGGCTGACGTCGTCGGCGTGGTCGGGCATCGCATCGCCTCGGTGGGGGTCAAGGGCTGGGCCCGCACATGCTCGCCCAAGGGGTGGCCGGCGGCCCCGACGCCACGCAGGCGAGCCCGGACGGTCCGCCCGAAGGGGCGCACCGGCGCGGCGGCATGCCGTCGCACCGCGCGAACCGTCCCTCCCGAACCTCCGGCCTCCCCGTCTCCGCCCTCGTCCTCGTCCTCGTCCTCGTCAGACGGTCCTCGCCGTCATCACCCCGAAGCCGGCGATGTACTCGCGGATCGGCCGGTAGTACCGGGTGTCGACCGCGTACCGTCCCGCCGCGCCGAGCGCGGCGAAGGCGGCCACCCAGGTGCGGACCTCGTGGGCGGAGTTGCCCGCGTCCGCGGCCATCTTCTCGGGATCCATGGTGTCGATCGCCGTCAGGTCCCCGGAGGCCAGGGTCTTCATCAGTGCCCGGTCCCACTCCGGGTTGAGGTCGCGCATCGTGGCGGTGCCGGCCGCGAACGCCCGGCCGGCCTCGATGACGCGCTGCTGGCGGGCGTCGCGGGCCGCGGCGGTGGGGTGGCGTCCGTCGAGCAGCAGCTTGCGCGCCGGTGCGTCGGCGGTGGCCCACTGCGGCACCGGCGGGTCGTGGGAGAGTCCGCCTGAGCCGATCACCAGGACGCGCTCGTCGAGGGTGGCCAGGAACGAGCCGACGGCCTCGCCCAGCAGGCGGACCCGGCGCATGGAGGTGAACGGCTTCGCCACCCCGTTGACGAAGACCGGGACGGTGGGCACGGTGTCGATGCCGCCGAGGAGGATCTCCAGCGGCTGGACCGCCCCGTGGTCGATCTCCATCCGCCGGGAGATCGCCACGTCGAGGTCGCGGTCGATCACGTGCTGGGCGAGCCGTTCGGCGAGTTCGGCCGGAACGTCGAGCGGTCCTTCGGCGGTGCCGTAGTCGCCGACGCCGAGGGCTTCGAAACCGATGCAGAACGGCGGCATCAGGTCGTGGAAGAAGCCGTTGTAGTGGTCGGGGGCGAAGGCGACCACCAGGGTCGGGTCGTAGTCCTGGACGAAGGAGCGGGCCTGCGCGAAGGCCGCGTCGACCTCTGCCTTGACCTCGGCCGGCGGGTCGTTGAACTCCAGCAGGGGCGAGTGCGACATGGTGACGAGGGCGAGACTCATGCGGGAACTCCGTTCGCGAGTGCTCCGGCGCGCCGGAGCGCGGCGAGCGCCTGGGAGGTCTGCTGGCTCAGGCAGGCGACGGCCACGAAGCGGTCGGGGCGCAGGACGACGGTGCCGCAGGCACGGACGTCGAACCAGTCCTTGAGCGCGCCGGACGGGTCGCCGACCACGGTGACCGGCGCGGGCGAGCCGGCGAACCGCTTCTGCGCCCACTCCCGCTGGGTCTCGGGCACGAAGGAGACCAGCTTGATCCGGTGGCGGCGGACGAACTCCAGGTCGGCGGGGGTGAGATGGGCGGTGGGGTCGCCGCCCCAGGACGCCAGGGTCCACCAGTCGCCGGTGACCTCGTCCAGCAGGACGTCCTCGACGTCGCAGGTGGTGACGCGGGGCTGGATGAACTGCAGTCCGACCGGCGAGGCCGAGCCGGGCGAGTCGACGAAGGGGAAGAGCTTCCCGCCCTTGAAGGTCGCCTGCGCGGTGCCGGGCCTCAGCGTCACCTGGTCGACGACGACACCGGCCGCGTAGCGCGGCATCGGCTTGAAGCGCAGTTCGCTGAAGTAGGCCTTCCACGTCGGCACCAGGTTGAGCGCCGTGGCCGCGCGGTCGCGCAGCCAGCCGCCGAGGGGCCGCATCTTCATCACGGTGCCGGCGGTCATGTTGACGTCGATCATGTCGGAGGCGTGCTTGCGGCGCTCCGTCGTGTACGTGTCGAGGAGGGCGTCACCGGCGTCGCCGTTCAGCACGGCGGTGAGCTTCCAGGCGAGGTTGGTGGCGTCCCGGATGCCGGAGTTCCACCCCTGGCCGAGCCAGACCGGCATGAGGTGCGCGGCGTCGCCCGCCAGGAAGACCCGGCCCTTGCGGAAGTCGGCGGCGACCCGCCCGTGGTGGGTGAAGGTGCGCTGGTTGATGATCTCCAGCGCCTCGGGGTCGGGCACGTGCCGCTTCAGCAGCCCGTTCATGAAGTTCCGGTCGTCGACCAGGTCCGTGGGCTCGTCGTCGTGGAGCATGAACTCCCAGCGGCGCACCCCCTGCGGCAGGCCGATGGACACGTACGGGCGGCGGGGGTCGGCCCCGAGGTAGACCGACGGGGTGCCGATCGGATCGTTGGCGACGTCCACCACGACCCAGCGCGTCGAGGGCGACTTCCCCTCGAACTCCACGCCCATCCACTTGCGGGTGAAGGAACTGCCGCCCTCGCAGCCTACGGCGTACCGGCCGGTGACGGTGACGGTCTCCAGGACGGCGCCGTCGGCGTCGAGTCGCTCGGCGGTGACGGCGACGTGGTCACCGCGGTCCTCCAGGCCGGTCACCCGGTGGCCGAACCGCAGTGCCTGCCCGGGGAAGCGTCCGAGCCCGGCCGCCAGCTCCTTGTCGACGAGCGGCTGGATGAACCCGTGCTTGCGCGGATACCCGAACTCCTGCGTCCTGGGGTCGTTGGTGGCGAGCACCTGACCGGTGCCGTTGACGAGCCGTACGACGTGGTGCGGAACGGTGTAGGGCCGGACCCGCTCCCACAGCCCCGCGGTGGCGAGGGTGCGGATGGCTTCGTCGTCGAGGCCGACGCCGCGGGGGTAGTCGATCAGTTCGTGGCGCGCCTCCAGGACGACGGCGCGGTGACCGCGCACGCCGAGCAGGTTGGCGAGGGTGAGCCCGACGGGGCCGGCTCCGACGACCACGACGTCGGTGTCGAGGGTGGGGGTGGACATGCGCGGCCTCAGTTGTGGGAGAGAAAGTCCACGACGAGACGGTTGAACTCGTCGGCGTGCTCGATCATGGCCCAGTGCCCGCAGCGGTTGAGGAGCACGAGGCGGGAGTTGGGGATGTTGGCGGTCAGCCAGAGGCTGACCTCGTAGTGCAGGACGCGGTCGTCGCGGCCGTGCACGATCAAGGTGGGCACCGTGATGTCCGGGATCAGGTCGCGGTCGACCTTGACCGGGATGGGGGCGCCGTGCGGGAGCCCCTCGACGTAGTTGCGCAGGTGCTCGGGGCGGGCCAGCGCCGCGGCGGAGCGGGCCTGCGTGAGCTCGGGCGTCGCGAAGCGCTCCTTGTCGAAGGTCATGATCTCGACCAGGGCCTTCATGTTCTCCGGGCCGGCGTCGCGGTAGGCGCGGGCGATGACCTTCAGTCCCTCGCTGGGACCGTCCGCCGCCGAGAAGAGGTTCTTCGTCCGGCCGCGGCCGAGCGAGGCGCCCATGGTGACCAGGTGGCTGATGCGCTCGGGGTGCAGGGTGGCGAACCGGATCGCGGTGTGCGCGCCCATCGAGTTCCCGACCAGGGCCGCCTTCTCGATGCCGAGGACGTCGAGGAAGGCGATCAGGTCGGCGTCGTGGTCCATGTCGGTGGTCGCGACGGCGTCCGACTCGCCCCAGCCGGGCATGTCGGGGGCGAGCACGCGGAAGCCACCCTGGGCGATGACGCCGATGTTCCCGGAGAAGTTCGACCAGCCGGTCGCGCCCGGGCCCGATCCGTGGAGGAGCACCACCGGCGGGGCCGAGGCGTCGCCGGCCTCGTAGTAACGAAGGTGCGTGCCCGACGGGAGGGTGAGGTCGCGGGACGCGGATTCCTGAGTGAGAGCCATGACGTCTCCTGTGCTACATGTGCACGCCTTCACGCGTTATTTGCACGTCCAGATGCAGGTCATAGCACCACCATCGGACCGTGAAGTCAATCCCACGGCCCCGTGGCGTCGGCGTCGGGCGAGGTCGGTCGCTTGGCGTCGGGCGAGGTCAGGCGGCCGCGTCGGGCGAGGTCACGCGGCCGCGTCAGGCATCGTCGGGCCTGCGCGCCGGGCGAGGTCAGGCAAGGCGCTCGGCCAGGCGCGCCGAGGCGGCGGTCAGCGACCCCGGCGCCTTCTCGGCGACCTCGGCGCGGTAGGTGATCAGGTTCAGGCACGCCGCGGGCAGCCCCGGCACGGCGATGGGCACGGCCACGCCGTACGCGCCGGGCTCGACCTCGCCGAAGGTGGCGGCATAGCCGCGCTCCCGGGCCTGGACGACGTCGGCCGCGTCCCCCGGCGCGGGGGCGCCGGCGGCGAGCAGGGCGACGCCGGCCGAGCCCCGGCCGAGCGGGTGCCTGCTGCCGGTGCGGAACGACAGCACGTAGCTCGCCCCGGGAGGCTCCATCACCAGCAGCGCCACCGCGTCGGCCCCCTCGGTCACCAGCAGGGAGATCGTGGCGCCGAGCTCGGCCGCGAGGTCGCGCATGACCGGCTCGGCGGCCGCCCGGAGCGTCGCGTGGATGCCGTCGGCCAGGGCGGCCAGACCGACGCCCGCGCGGTAGCGGCCGTCGCCGCCGCGCACCACGAGCCGGAAGTCGGCGAGGGTGCTGAGCAGGCGTGAGGCGATCGAACGGTGCACGTCGAGCTGGTCGGCCACGTCCTGGACCGTCAGCCCGTCGCGGGCCGTGGTCACCAGTTCGAGGGCGCGAAGGCCTCGGGCCAGGGTCTGGGCGCCGGCGGCGCGTGAGGTCTCAGCCATGCGCCGAGCCTACGGGGCGCGCGGCAAGGTCTTGACAGCACGGCGCACGGACACCAGTCTTCAGCAAATGCACGAGGACGTGCGCTATGTGCACTAGGAGAGCTGATGGACCTCAGAGACGCGATTCGGCAGAACCCGATGACCCGCTTCCAGTGGGTGATCGTGGCGATCTGCATCCTGCTGACGATGATCGACGGGTACGAGATCCTGATCACCTCGTACACCCTCCCGGCTCTCACCGAGCACTGGTCGCTGAGCACGGGGCAGCAGGGCCTCGTCGCCTCCTTCGGGACGCTGGGCATGGGTGTCGGGGCGGCGCTCCTGAGCCCGATCGCCGACCGGATCGGGCGACGCCGGCACATCCTCGGCGCGCTCGGGCTGATCGTGCTGGGCATGGTCCTCAGCGGGCTGGCGCCGTCGTTCGGGCTGTTCCTCACCTTCCGCTTCTTCGCCGGGCTCTTCCTCGGCGCGATCGTGCCGAGCGTCAGCGTGCTGTGCGCCGAGTTCTCCAGCCGGCGCCGTCGGGGCGTCGTCATGGGCGTCTACGGCATCGGCCTGCCGCTCGGCGCGGCCGTGGGCGGCTTCCTGTCGGTGTGGCTGATCGACGCCTTCACCTGGCGGGGGCCGTACTTCTTCGCCGCGGTCGTCACCGCGCTGCTCCTGCTCCTCGCGTACCGGTCGCTTCCCGAGTCGGTCGGTCACCTGGTCGAGAGGCGTCCGGCGGGCGCGCTCCGGGAGTACAACCGCATCGCGGCGAAGCTCGGCGTCGCGCCCGTCGAGGCGCTCCCCCCGGCCCAGGACGCCCGGAAGGTGACGTTCGCGGGCGGCATGTGGAAGGGCGTCATGCTGCCCCGCACCCTGCTGCTGTGGGTGTCCTACGCCCTGGTGATCGGCGCCTTCTACTTCGCCAACGGCCTGACCGCCAAGCTGGTCACCCAGACCACCGGGGACCCTGACTTCGGCATCCGCGCCCAGGCGCTGGTCGCCACGGGCGGCGTCGTCGGCGCCCTGCTCTTCGCCGCCGTCTCGCGCAGGCTCCACCCGCGCCTGGTGACGGCCCTCATCGGCGCCGTCGGGTGCGTGGTCTTCTTCGTCTTCGCCGCCTGGTTCGACGACCGGACGGCGGTCCTGGTGCTCGCGGTGCTGATCGGCCTGGCGGTCAACGGCGGCGTCGCCGCGTACTACGCGATCAGCCCGTCGATCTACCCGCTCGCCATCCGCACGGCCGCCGTCGGCCTGATGATGGGCGTCGGCCGGATCGTCGCCTTCTTCGCCCCCAACATCGCGACCTTCCTGGAGCAGCGCGGGTTCACTCCCGAGGAGCTCTACCGCCTCTACGGCGTCGTCATGGCCGTCTCCGCGGTCACCGTCACGGCGCTCCACCTGACCTACCGCGGCCGCCACCGCGAGGACGCCATGGACGCGGAGGACTCCGACGGGACCACCGGAAGCTCCGGCGGCACGGCCCGCTCGGCGGGCGGGACCTCGGCGGCGGGCGCCGGCAGGAGGACCGCGGACGTCCGCTGAGGCGGCCCCGACCGACCCGTTGCGGCCTCCGGGGGCGCCCGCCTGTCCCCCGTGCGAGCTACGCGGAGGTGTCCACCGTCGGGTGACGACGGGGGGACCCCCCGGTTCGTACCGTCGAGGCAGCCGCGGCGCTCCGGCCGCGCGCTGCTGAAGCGCACGCAGGCGCACGGGTGAAGGGGTTCCTCATGAGGCTGATATGGCAGCTGGTGGCCGTGGCGGTGGTCGCCATGGCCGGCGGCGGGGCGGTCGCGGCCGTGCAGGAGGACGGTCCGTGGCTCACCCTCGTCCTCGGCGTCGCGACGTCCGTGCTCGCGGTACTCGTCTACCGGTGGGTGGTGGCGCGGACCGAGCACCGCGCCGTCACGGAGCTGGGCCGGAAGGGCTTCGCGGCCGGGTGCGGCCTGGGAACGCTGCTCGGGCTCGCGTTGTTCGGGGTGGTCGTCGCGAACATCGCGTTCCTCGGGTACTACGAGGTCACCGGCCTGGGTTCGGTGCCCGGAGCGGTGGGGCTCGTCGGCTTCATGGCGGCCGCCGCCGTGACGGAGGAACTCCTCTTCCGCGGCGTGCTGTTCCGGGTGACCGAGGAACGGTTGGGCACGTGGTGGGCGATGGCGCTGTCCGGGCTGCTGTTCGGCGCGTTCCATCTGGCCAATCCGGACGCGGACCTCTACGGCGCCTTCGCCGTCGCCGTCGAGGCCGGCGGCATGCTGACCGCGGCGTACGTCGCCACCCGCCGGCTGTGGGCGCCGATCGGCGTGCACTTCGGGTGGAACTTCGCGGCCGGCGGCGTCTTCAGCGCCGAGGTCTCCGGCAACGGCGCCTCGCACGGTCTGCTGGACTCCGTGACGACCGGCCCGGCGTGGGTCACCGGAGGGGCGTTCGGGCCGGAGGGGAGCCCGTACGCGCTGGTGTTCTGTGTACTGGCCGGGGTGGTCTTCCTCCTGGTGGCCCGCCGGCGTGGCCGTCTGGTTCCCCGTCGCGGGCGCACGGAGCGGACGGCGGCCCTCGCTACACTCCCCCGGTGACGATGCGTCGGCGGATCCCGGAGCTGTGGCGCCGGTCGGGCGTCATGGTCCGGGACCTCCCGCTCGCGCTGTTCCTGTTCGCCACGTCGTTCGTGCCGGCCCTGCACAACCTGGGGTCGCAGCTCGGGGGCATGCCGCCCCGGCCCTTCGACGCGTGGACACTGGCGGCGGCCGCGCTCCAGGGTCTGTCCCTCACCGTGCGTCGCCGGGCGCCCGCCCTGTGCCTGGCCCTGGTGTCGCTCGGCTTCGCCCTGGACCAGGTCCGCGGCTACCACCTGGTCGCCGGTTCGGCGCTGCCGATCGCGTTGCTGAGTGCGGGATCGCACCTGGAGCGGCACCGGCGCCCCACCGTGCTCGTCCTCACCGTGGCGTACGTGGCGCTCGCGGTCACGCTCCACCGGCTCGGCGGGGACGAGACGGCGGAGGGGTTCGTGATGTTCTACCTGGCGCTGGTCCTCGCCTGGGGTGCCGGGGGGTGGCTGCGCTCGACGCGCGCCGCGGAGGCCGAGCGTCGCCGCCGCGTCGCCGAGGACACGCTCGCCGACGAACGCGCCCGCATCGCGCGCGAGTTGCACGACGTCGTGACCCATCACGTGACGGCGATGGTGGTGCAGTGCGAGGCGGCCCGGTATCTGACCGCCTCGCCGGAACGCCTCGACGAGACGCTGGCCGCCGTCGCCGGCACCGGCCGGCGGGCCGTCACCGACCTGCGGCACCTGCTCGACCTGCTCAACCCCGACCACGGCACCGGCGGCCCCGGGGACAGGACACCGTCCGTCGGCGAGCTCCGCACGCTGGTGGAGCGGACACGCGAGGCGGGACAGCCGGTGGAGTTCACCGAGGAGGGGACACCGGCCACGTCGACCGGCAGCGCCGACCTCGTCGCCTACCGCGTGGTGCAGGAGGCCCTGACGAACGCGCTCAAGTACGCGCACGGCAGCCGCACCACCGTGCACGTGCACCACACGGCAAGGGAGATCACTGTGGAGGTCGCCACGGAGGGGACGGGTTCGACGACCGTGTCCCCGGGTGGGAGCGGACGGGGCCTGGAGGGTCTGCGGCAGAGGGTCGACGTCCTCGGCGGCGACTTCACGGCGGGCACGCGAACGGGTGGCGGCTTCGCGGTGCGCGCACGGATACCTGCCGGAGGCCCGTCGTGACCGCGCCGATCCGGGTCCTGGTCTGCGACGACCAGGTGCTCGTCCGCACCGGCCTGGTGACGATCGTCGACGCGCAACCCGACCTCGAGGTGGCCGGCGAGTGCGGGGACGGGCGGGCCGCCGTCGACCTGGCGGCCCGGCTCCGGCCGGACGTGGTGGTGATGGACGTCCGGATGCCGGTGCTCGACGGCATCGAGGCCACCCGCCTGCTCGCCGGTGAGCGGGTGACGCACCCCGTCAAGGTCCTGGTGGTCACCACGTTCAACCTGGACGAGTACGTGTACGAGGCACTGCGCGCCGGGGCGAGCGGGTTCCTCCTCAAGGACGCCCCGCCCGACCGGCTGCTGCACGGCATCCGCACCGTGGCCACGGGGGCGGCCCTGCTGGACCCCGAGGTGACGCGCCGGCTCGTGGGCAGGTACGCGGCCCGGATCCGCCCCACCGACGGCACCCCGCCGAAGACCCCGCTGACCCCCCGTGAGCTGGAGGTGCTGCGCCTGGTCGCGAACGGCCTGTCGAACAGCGAGATCGCCGAGGCCCTGGTGATCAGCCCCGAGACGGTCAAGACCTTCGTCTCACGCATCCTCACCAAACTCCAGCTCCGCGACCGCGTCCAGGCGGTGGTCCACGCCTACCGCACCGGCCTGGTCACCTGACGGCCGGGGGACGGTGCGGTGCGTCCGACCGCCCCGCCGGAGCCCCGGCCGCTCCTGCCGGCCGGGGCCCCCGATCTCCGCTAGCCGACCACCGCCAGACCCCCGTCCGTTCCCGCCGCCCGGCCGCCGGCGGCCCGGTCCGGGCCGTCCGGGCCGAGCGCGCTCAGGATGTCCTCCACGCTCTGCTTGGCGTCGCCGAACAACATCCCGCTGTTCTCGCGGAAGAACAGCGGGTTCTGCACGCCCGCGTAGCCGGAGGCCATGGACCGCTTGAAGACGACGACCTGCTCCGCCTCCCAGACCCGCAGCACCGGCATGCCGGCGATGGGGCTGGACGGGTCCTCCTCCGCCGCCGGGTTGACGGTGTCGTTGGCGCCGATGACCAGCACCACCGAGGTGGCGGCGAAGTCGTCGTTGATCTCGTCCATCTCGAGGACGATGTCGTAGGGCACCTTGGCCTCGGCCAGCAGCACGTTCATGTGCCCGGGCAGGCGGCCGGCGACGGGGTGGACGCCGAAGCGGACCTCGACGCCACGCTCCCGCAGACGCCGGGTCAGTTCGGCGACCGGGTGCTGCGCCTGGGCGACGGCCATGCCGTAGCCGGGGGTGATGACCACCGAGCGGGCCTGGGCCAGCGTCTCGGCCACGTCGGCGGCGCGCACCTCGCGGTGCTCGCCCTGCTCCTCGGAACCGCCGGACGGCGCCTCGATGCCGAAACCGCCGGCGATCACGGAGAGGAAGGAGCGGTTCATGGCCTTGCACATGATGAAGGACAGGTAGGCGCCGGAGGAGCCGACCAGCGCGCCGGTGACGATCAGCAGGTTGTTGTCGAGCAGGAAGCCGGCCGCCGCCGCGGCCCAGCCCGAGTAGCTGTTCAGCATGGAGACGACGACGGGCATGTCGCCGCCGCCGATCGAGGCGACGAGGTGCCAGCCGAGTGCCAGCGCCAGCACGGTGACCACGATCATCAGCGGCAGGCTCGGGGCGACGACGAACCAGACCGTCAGCAGCACGAAGGCGCCGAGCGCGCCGAGGTTCAGGGCGTTCTTGCCCGGGAGGGTCAGCGGGCGGGACTTGATCCGCGCCGAGAGCTTCAGGTACGCGACGATCGAGCCGGTGAAGGTGACCGCGCCGATGAAGATGCCGATGAACACCTCCGCGTGGTGGATGCCCAGCAGACCGGCGTCCGACAGGGCCTGGCGCGCCGTGTCGTTCGACTCCGCCTCCAGGTAGCTGTTCCAGCCCACGAACACGGCGGCCAGGCCGACGAAACTGTGCAGCACCGCGATCAGTTCGGGCATCTGGGTCATCTCGACGCGGCGCGCCTGCCACAGGCCGAGCACCGCGCCGAGCGCCATCGCCAGCACGATCAGCCCGACCGTGCCCGCCGTTCCGGCTCTCGCCGCCACCACGACCGTGGCGGCGAGGGCGAGCGCCATGCCCGCGATGCCGTAGACGACGCCGGCCCGGGAGGTGCGGTGCTGGGACAGGCCGGCCAGGCTGAGGATGAACAACAGGGCGGCGACCAGGTCGGCCGCGTGGGAGGCCGTCAGGGAAGTCATCTCGGCTCAGCCTTTCGAGAACATGGACAGCATGCGGCGGGTGACGGCGAAACCACCGAAGACGTTGATGCTCGTCAGCAGGATGGCCGTGAAGGACAGGGCGGTGACGATCCGGCTGTCGTGGCCGAGCTGGAGCAGGGCGCCGACCACGATGATTCCGGAGATGGCGTTGGTGACCGACATCAGCGGTGTGTGCAGCGCGTGGTGCACCTTGCCGATGACGTAGTAGCCGATCACCACGGCGAGCGTGAACACCGTGAAGTTCTGCGCCAGTTGGGCAGGGGCGAAGGCCACGAGCAGGAACAGCGCCAGCTGCCCGAGGCCGATCAGGCCGAAGCGGACGGCCGGCGTCGTCCGCGGCTTCTTCGGCTCGGCCACGACGGGGGCGCTCTCGGGCTGTGCGGCCGGCGCGGCGGACACCGCGACGGGCGGGGGCGGCCACGTCACGTCGCCGTCGCGGACCACGGTGACGGCCCGCTGCACCACGTCGTCGAAGTCGATCGCCAGCCGGCCGTCCTTGCCGGGCGTGAGCAGCTTGACCAGGTTGAGCAGGTTGGTGCCGAACAACTGCGAGGCCTGCGCCGGGAGGCGGGAGGCGAGGTCCGTGTAGCCGATGAGGGTGACGCCGTTGTCGGTGACCACCGTGCGTCCGGGCACGGTGCCCTCGACGTTGCCGCCCTGGGCGGCCGCCATGTCGACGACGACGCTGCCCGGCTTCATGACGGCGACGTCCTCGGCCGTCAGCAGACGCGGCGCGGGACGCCCGGGGATCAGCGCGGTGGTGATCACGATGTCCACGTCGGCGGCCTGCTGGTGGTAGAGCTCGGCGGCGGCACGGTCGTAGTCGGCCGAGGTGGCCTTGGCGTAGCCGTCGGTGCTCGCCTCCTGCTCCACGTGCACCGGCAGGTACTCGCCGCCCAGGGACTTCACCTGGTCGGCGACCTCCGGGCGCGGGTCGGTGGCCCGCACGATCGCGCCGAGGCTGGAGGCCGCCCCGATGGCCGCGAGTCCGGCCACGCCCGCACCGGCGACCAGCACCTTCGCCGGCGGCACCTTGCCCGCCGCGGTGACCTGGCCGGTGAAGAAGCGCCCGAAGACGTGCGCGGCCTCGACGACCGCGCGGTAGCCCGCGATGTTCGCCATCGAGGAGAGCACGTCCATCGACTGGGCGCGGGAGATGCGCGGCACGGCGTCGAGGGCGAGGGCCGTCACCCCGGCGTCGGACAGCGTCCGCAGCAGCTCGGGCCGCTGCGCCGGGGCGAGCAGGCCCGCCACGGTCGCGCCCGGCCTGAGCCGGGCGATCTCCGCCTCCGAGGGGGCGTTGACCTTCAGCACGACGTCGGCGCCCCATGCCTCACCGGTCCCGGCGCCCGCCTCGGCGTACGCCTGGTCGGTGAAGCCGGACGGCTCACCCGCTCCGGGTTCGACCACGACCTCGTAGCCGAGTTTCAGCAGTTGCCGCACCGTCGCGGGGGTCGCCGCGACGCGGGTCTCGCCGGGGACGGACTCGGCCACCACGCCGATGCGCTGCGGAGGGTTGTGTGTGGGTTCTTGGGCAGACATGACCGGTATCTCTCGTCAGAGGATCGTCGGAGGATGGTGCGAGGGGGTATCTGCGTTCGAGGTAACTGCGTTCGCGGTAACTGCGTTCGAGGGGAGTCGTACAACGTCCTTCCCATTGATCGCTGGAAACTACCGGCCGAGCGGGTGCGCGCCAACGCGAACGAACGGTGATGTGCTTCACCTGGCGGTGGGAGGCGGCGTCGGGTGGACGGAGCCCCGCCGACGTCGGCGCGGGGCCCGACCGTCGCGACCCGGCGGGTGGGAGGACGAGTTGTGCAGGACCGTTGCGGCTCCGGACGACGCCCGCGGCTGCCGGCGGCTGTGCCGCATCCGGTCCGCTCAGCGGGAGAGGTCCAGGTCCGCGTACAGCACGTCGTGGTCCGAGTGGGAGGTGGGCCGCACCCGCTGCCCGAGCGCGGTGACGCCCCGCAGGAAGACGTAGTCGAACCGTGCGCGCCAGTCCGTCGTCGTCGGGCAGCCGTCGAGCGACGACGGCCGGCAGCGGGAGTCCGCGTCGGCGGCCAGGGACCACACGGGTGCCAGTTCGGGCGCGGCGGGTACGGCGTTGAAGTCACCGAGCACGACGGCGCGGTCGTACCGGGCGATCGCGGCGGCGAGGACCTCGGCCTGCCGGGCGCGGACACCCTCCTGGCGCCGTTGGGCGAGGTGGGTGGTGAACACCCGGACGGACCGGCCGTCCACCGTCGTGGTGACCGCCAGGTATCCGCGGTCCTCCGATCCGCCGTCGGGGTACTCCACGACCGCACGGTCCGTCATCGGCGCCGCCGACAGGATGGCCTGGCCGTAGCCGCCCGGGGTCCACGGCGTTCCCCCGCACCGCCCCCGATGACGCAGGACCGGCCCGTACGCGGCGTGGTAGTCCAGCCCGTAGTAGCGCCGCAGGTGGTCGCGGATCCTCTCGACGTCGCTCACGCACGCCTCCTGCAACGCGACGACCTGCGGGGCGTACAGGGCGATCTCCCTCGCCCGGTCGACGTTCCGTGCGCCGCAGGGGTTGCAGAGGTTCCACGTCATGACCCGGTGGGGCACGACCTCACGGGGGGCGTCGGCGGGCAGGGCCCGTGCGAAGAGGCCACCTCCGGGCACGGACGGGCCGAGCAGCGTCGTGCCGGCGGCGATCAGTGCGCCCGCGAGCAGCCACCTGCGTCTTCCGGCCACGTCGGCCCCCTCCACGTCGATCCGTCCGGCGTCCTGTGCCGTCCCCGGGACCGGGCGCGACGCCCGGGACCGGCGGTTCGTTCGCGGATCCCCCGGGCGCTGCCCTCCCGACCTTACGCGCGGCCCCGCGCCCGGCGTGCCCCGGCGACGCGGTCCGCACGCCGGGCGGGTGGGACGCCCCGCGGGGCGGCGACGCCTTCGATGCCATGACACCTCTTTGTGGAAGTGTCCAGGCCATGGCGGACATGTTCCAAGGTGCCCAGGCCCAGCACTCGAGCCGTCGGCAGCGGTGGCACGATTTCCGGCGGACGCCGCTGTGGCCCGCCACCGTGCTGGTGTTCATCCTGGCGGCCTCGGCCGGCCTCTTCGCCGGTTCGTACACCTACTCGATGGCCGATCCGACGCCGCGCTCGATCCCCACCGCCGTCGTCGGCTCGTACGAACAGGCCCGCGGGCAGGCCTTCCTGAACGGTCTGGAGAAGGCGCTGAACGCGTCCGTGAAGCTGCACGCCTACGACGGTGTCGCCGCCGCCCGCCAGGCCATGGACGACCAGAAGGTCTTCGCCATCTTCGACGTCCGCGACGACGGGAGGACCGCGGTCCTGGACCTCTCGGGCGCCTCCGGAGCCTCGGTCGCCGAGGTGCTGGCCGACACGGCGCCGGCCGTGGGAGCGAGGACCGGCGTCAGGGTCACCGTCCGGGACCTCAACCCGCTCCAGAAGGGCGACCCGCGAGGGCTGGCGATCTTCTACATCACGTTGGCCGCCGTCGTCATCGGCTTCCTCGGGGCGATCCAGCTCAGTGTGCACGCGCGGTCCCTGACCCCCCTCGAACGAACGCTGTACACCCTCGCCTACGCGCTGCTCGGCGGTTTCGCCATCGCGGCGACCGTGGACTGGCTGCTCGGAGCGCTCGACCTGCCGTTCGTGGAGTCGTGGTTCATCCTCACACTCACCCTGTTCACCGGCGGCATGGTCTTCACCATGTTCAACACCCTGGTCGGACGCTGGGCGATCCTGCCGACGTGGGGGCTGATGGTCCTGCTGGGCAACCCTTCCTCCGGCGGCGCGGTGTCATGGCCCTTGTTGCCCTCCCCGCTGGGCGCGATCGGCAAGTGGCCGCCCGGCGCCTCGGTCAACGCCCAGCACACGGCGGTGTACTTCCAGGGCCACCAGCACGTGTTCCCGTTCCTGGTGCTGGGTGGGTGGGCCCTGCTGTCGTGCACGGTCTTCTGGGTCTGGCGGCACCGGCACCCCGGGGGCCGTGATCCCCGTCCGGCCGAGGCCGAGGAGTGACGACGCCGCCTGTTCGGGCGCCTCGGCGGGCTACCACGTTCGGCTGTTCCGTGGAATCGTGGCGGCGATGACCAGTGAACCCGCCTCCCCCGCACCGGCGTTGACGGATCCGGGTTCCTCGGTGGCTCCTCCCCGGCCAGGGGTCGCCCGCCCGTCGTGGGCGTCGGCGCGGTGCTGCTGCGACCGGACGGCCGCCTTCTCCTAGGGCGCCGGGCGAAGCGGGGCGAACCCGCCTCGTGGTGCCTGCCCGGCGGCCACCTGGAACCGGGAGAGAGCTGCGAGGAGGCCGCCGTCCGCGAGATCGTCGAGGAGAGCGGGATTCGGGAGGTGCGGGACGCGCGGGTCTTCGCGTTCGCGCTGGAGACCGCCTCGGACCGCACCCACCTCACCGCCGGCGTGGTCGTGCGTACCGTGTCGGACGCCCCGGTGGCCTCCCTCACCGAACCGGACGTCTTCGAACGATGGACCTGGACCGCGCCGACCGAACTCCCGACCCCGCTGTTCCCCGCGACCGCCGCACTCACCGCGGCATGGCTCGGCCGCCCTGCCCCCGACGGCTGGACCCTGTACCCGGCCACGGCGGGGGCCGCCGTCCCGGGACGGGGATGAAGACCCTCTCCGCCGCCGGCCGTCAATCGGCGACGTCGACGCCGTAGTGCCGGGCGAGGTCCGCGAGAGCGTGATCGTAGCCCTGTCCTACTGCACGCAGGCGCCAGCCGTCGCCCCGGCGGTAGACCTCGGCGAGGATCATGCTGCGCTCGGTGGTCGCGGCGTCGAGGGTGGCCCGGGCGGTGGGGGCCGCGCCGACCCCGCAGGTGGCGAGGATCTCCACCGCGCCGATGTCGGAGAAGGTCGCCGCACCGTCGATCGCCGCCGCGATCACGACCCTGCTCGCCTCCAGGGGCAGACGCTCCAGGTGGACGTCGACGGCCTGCTCCGTCGGGCCTCCGACGGCGAGCCGGACCGTGCCGTCCGGGTGTTCGGGAGCACCGTAGAAGACGAAGTCCTCGTCTCCCTGGACCTGTTCCCGCGCGTCCACCACGAAGGCGACGACATCCACCTCACATCTGGCGAGCTGCCCCCAGGTGGCCGCCACCGTCCACACCCCGGCGGTGTCGGGCAGGTCGACGACCGCACCCCGGACCAGGACCTCTGCCGTGTCCCGCGGCTCGGATGCCTCCGCGCCCTCCGACATGGGCTGGGGCCGGGACTCCGCGGCAGGGGCCGGAGCGGGTGCACGGAGGAGCCAGTTCGCGTCGTGGACGGGGAGACCGAGCAAGCCGATGCGGCTCATCCGGCGGTCCGACTCCCCACCGGGCAGCAGCACGACGTCGGTGACCGACGCCGAGAGGTTGACCGCCGCCGAAGCCCCGAGGCCGACGGCACGCGCACGTTCCGCCGCGGCTGCCTCGTGGGTGCCGCCCAGAACCAGCACGCGGCGCCCGGCGAGCGGCCGGTCCGCCCCAGCTGAAGCGGTCCGTGCGGGGGACGCGGCGGCGCGTTGAGCCGGCAGCTGGGGAGGGGCCGGCGTCGCCGCGGCGCGAGGCCGGTCGGGGGCGCCGGGTCGGGTCGCGCCCTTGGCCTGGCCGGGTCGCACGTCGTCAAGCAGTCGCAGATACGTCCGCTCGTCCACCAGGGGAACGCCTGCGGCGACGGCCCGTCGCAGTTTGGTGGTCCCCTCGGAAGGATCGTTGGTGACCAGGACACTGGTCTGCCCGCTGACCGTGGTCATCATGTTGAGGCCGGCCGCCACCGAGCGGGCGATCAGTTCCTCGCGGGCCGTCCCGGTCTCCCCCGTGACGGCGACCTTCATCCCCTGCACCAGGGGCCCGCCCTCGTGCAGCCGGCCGGGGTTCCGGTAGGCACAGGGAGTCTTCGGCACGTAGGGCTTGAAGTCCTGGCGCGGCGGACAGGACAGGAGCGGAAGGCTCAGGCCCAGCCGCTCGGCGGCGTCGAGCGAACCACGCAGGATTCCCGTGAGGACACGGACGTCGTCCTGCGCGTCGTGGGCCCGCTCCTGACGCACGCCGTAGTGCGTGGCGAGCGTCCCCAGCTTGAGGTCCGGCGTCGCGGGCGCCACCAGCCGGTTGAGAGCCAGCGTGCACAGACGGTTGCTCACAGGAACCCACGACCGCACGCGGGCGAACTCGTGGGCCAGGAAGTCGTAGTCGAACTGCGCGTTGTGGGCGACCAGGACGCGACTGCTCAGCAGCGCGCCGACCCGCGGCGCGATCTCCTCGAAGGTCGGTGCGCCTGCCAGGCGCGCGCGGGTGAGCCCGTGAACGTGCACCGGCCCCGGGTCGCAGCCGGGGTCGAGGAGGGTGGAGAACTCGCCGGTCTGCCGGCCCTGCCCGTCCAGTGTGACGACCGCGAGGGACAGAACCCGGTCCCGGCCGGGCCGCAGCCCGGAGGGCTCCACGTCCACGAGCGCCCAGTCACGGACGTACTCGGGCAGCGTGGGCCACTTCGGGCTCGCTGACAGCAGGGCCATCTCGGGCTCCCCTCCCGGTGTGCAAGTGGCACGCAGCCGTCTCGCGCTCATGGTCGACCAGGGCGATTTTCCCATGGCCGGCTCACGCGCACCGCGGATCTCCCCAAGGCGTGGGCCGAAGTGCGCGCGGCGCCCGGTGATGGCGTAGTAGTCCTGAAGAGCCTCAACACCGGTTCCGAACCACTTTGGAGTTGCCGATGGCCGTTCGCCGGGTCGTACCCAACATCCACTCGGACGCCGTGCAGGAGAGCCGGGAGTTCTACGGTCTGCTCGGCTTCGAGGAGGTCATGAACCTCGGTTGGATCATGACGCTCGCGTCACCGTCCAGTCCCACGGCGCAGGTCAGTCTCATGGCCGGCGACAGGACCGCACCCGTCGTTCCGGACATGAGCGTCGAAGTGGACGACGTGGACGCCGCCTACGCGGCCGTGCTGGAGAGCGGCGCGGAGATCGTCCACTCCCTGCGGACAGAGGACTGGGGAGTGCGCCGGTTCTTCGTCCGTGACCCGAACGGCCGCGTGGTCAACGTGCTGGGCCACCGCTGACGGTCCCCGCCGTGACGACGCGTCGGCCGGGTCGCGTTCCGGCGCGGTCCCGCCGGCGTCACGCCCGGCACGGCCAGGCCCCGCCGTGGCCTCGGCGGTTGCGCGGCATCGCGATGGCCGGGACGTCCCGAAGCCCGCTTTGCGGCTCTTCGCGGACGAGCGATCCCTCGCGTGAGACGATCGCGCATGGCGGGCCACGCCCCGGCCCACCCGGTCAACTTCAGCTCTGCACACGTGACATGACGTTCCATCAGCAACGGTGAGAGAGGTACGGCATGACTGCCACGGCTCGACTGCACCACAGCCCGGAACTGCCCGCACTGCTGGACCGGATCGACGCACTGGGCAAGTCGCTCGACGCGGACGCGGATGCCGCGGAGAAGCTCGGCAGACTCCCCGAACACACCGCCCGGGCCCTGCTCGACACGGGGATCGTCAGGGCGGAGTTGCCGAAGAGCCTCGGCGGGTACGAGTTCACCCCCTCTCAGCTGATCGAGGCGGTCGAGCGGCTCAGCTACCACGACGCCGCGGCCGGCTGGACGATGTTCGCCCTGCAGCTGGTGACCGGCTCCACCGCGGCCTTCATCGGGGACGCCGCGGCGTCCGACCTGTTCCCCGACGTCGCCGGCGGGCGGTACGCGCTGGTCGCCGGGCACGGCACCCGGCCCGGCCGGGCAGTTCCGGTGAAGGACGGCTACCTGGTGAGCGGCAACTGGCAGTTCGCCTCCGGAATGGCGCACGCCACGCACGTCCACAGCCTGATCCAGGTCGAGGGCACCGGGGAGATGCGGATCCTCACCATGCCGAAGTCGCAGGTCGTGCTCGACGGCAACTGGGACGTGCTCGGGCTGCGTGCGACGCACAGCATCGACTACCACTGCCACGAGGTGTACGTCCCTCACGAGTACACCTACCTCGCCACCACGACCACCCCGGTCAACGGTGGCGCCGTCTACCGGCTCGGTCTGGTCAACATGGCCGCGATCGGTCACACCGGCTGGGCGCTCGGCGTCGGACGGCGCCTGCTCGACGAGCTCCAGAAGGTGGCCAGGGCCCGCACCGGATCGCGTGCCGCCGCCGTCGACACCTCCCAGTTCCACGCGGAGTACGCGACCGCCGAAGCCCGGCTCCGGGCGGCCCGGGCGTGGGTGACGGAGACGTGGCGCGGCTTCGAGGCCACCCTCGACGCGGGCGACCCGCTCACCACGAAACAGGACACCCTGCTGCGCCTCGTCCTCAACCACGCGACGTCGACCGCGCGGGAGGTCGGTGACACGGTCCACCGCTGGGCGGGCTCGGCAGCGATCCGGCGCGGCCCGGTCGACCGCTTCCTGCGCGATCTCCACACGGGGACCCAGCACATCACCTCGAGCCCCGTGGTGCTCCAGAACTGCGGGAAGTGGCTCAGCGGCGCCCGGCCCGAGGCGCGGTGGAGCTTCCTCGACCTGGCTGAGTGACGTCCCGCCACGTCGCGCGTGTTTCGGCAGGTTGCGAGACCGGACGGTCCCGCGCTGAACCGGGGCAAACGGTGGCGGGCGCGAACCGTGTGCTGCGAACGTGCGTCCTGTTCTACGGTGCCAGTAGGGACCCGGGACGTGGGAGGGCAGTGAACCGTGGAGCAGGCAAGGACGGCGCTCGCCGAGCGCATCGCGGACAGCAGAGCGGGTGCCGGGGATCCGCGGGCCCTGGTCGGTGAGATGCGCCGGTCGGTTCTGCTGGTGCCGTCCGACGGCGGTGGCGGGCTGTGGTCCGCGCATTCGGGTGGTGTGCGGTGGATCTGTGCGTTCACCGACGAGGAGGCGCTGGCACGGTTCGCTGTGCAACGCGGGGCGGGTGACCGGCCGTTGGAGTACGCGGCGTTGCTGGGTGCGCGGATCGTGGACGAGATCGTGCCGGGCCTGGGTGAGCCGGCCGGCCTCGCGGTCGACATCGCGACGGAGGACGGGGCGATGTTCTTCCCGCCGGTGACCGGCATCGTCCCCGACGCCGCTGCCGTGGACACCGATGCGGAGGGGGATGGTCGTGGGCGGTGACGGGATGGACCTCAACTTCGACAAGGCCTCGGTGGTCAAGTTCACGCAAGGCGTGGGGGCGACCATCGACCAGCTCGGCGAGCTGGGCGGCGCCACCGGGTCGGTGATGGGCAAGGGCTTCTCCTCGCTGGCCATGACCGGGATGGAGGCCGGCCACCACGGCCTCTCCGTCGACTTCGAGGACTTCTGCGAGCGGTGGGAGTGGGGTGTGCGGGCGCTGGTGAGTGACGCGTCCGCGATCGCCAACCGCTTGGGCCTGGCCGCAGGTACGCAGTGGGAGCACGACCAGTACGTCGAGGGCGCCATGAAGGTGGGCGTGAACGCGCTGGCGGGCGGCAATCCGCACGCCAGTGAGGAGGAGATCGCCCAGCAGGGCTGGGGCGATGTGTTCACGCCCGACTACCTGGACCCGGACTGGAGCAAGGAGTCCTTCGAGCAGGCGGGGCAGGACATCGAGCAGACCTGGAAGGACACCGGCCGCACGGTGATGACCGAGGGTCAGGGCGGCCGCCAGGCGGACATGCTCAACGACGCTCTCGGCATCACCGACGACCAGTGGAACCAGGCGCTCGACGACACGTTCGGACCGTCACCGGAGGAACGCGCCCAGCAGGAGCAACAGCAGCAGAGCGGTGACAGCGGGGGGAACTGAGCATGGGTATCGGCGACTTCATCAGTGACATCACGCCGGACTCCGTGGAGGACGCGGTCGAGGACGGCGTCGAGTGGGCCGGCAACAAGATCGAGGGCGCGGGCGACTGGACCGCCGACCGGCTCGAGGACGTCGGCTGGGACTCCGGCGCCGACTGGGTGCGCGAGCAGTCGCGTTCGGTGGCCAACCGGATGGGCGCCGAGGTCGACGAGATGGACCTCGGCCAGAGTGAGGACAAGACCAAACTCATCTACGGCAGCCCGGACAAGATCCAGGCAACCGCCGAGAAACTCCGCGGCTTCCAGACCGCGTTCGACGACGCCGGAGAGGGTCTGCGGGGCCTGGACTCCTCCAAACTGAAGGGTGAGGCCGCCGAGGCGCTGCGCAAGGCGGTGAGCACACAGCCGCCGAAGTGGTTCACCGGCGCCGACGCCTGCGAGAAGGCCGCCGCCGCGCTGGACACCTTCAGTCAAACCGTCATCTGGGCACAGGACCAGGCGCAAAGGGCCATCGACAAATGGAAGGAGGGCGTCAAGGCCTCCGAAGAGGCGGCGGACGCGCACCGCAAGAAGATCGACGACTTCAACGCGGCCGTCGACCGTCACAACGCCGACCCGGAGAAGTACCCGGCCGGCGGCCTGCCGCCGCGCCCGTCGCCGACGTTCACCGATCCGGGCAAGAAGCTGATGCAGGACGCGCAGGACATCCTCGCCGACGCCCGCAAGCAGCGGAACACCGCTGCCGAGACGGCGCGTTCGGCGGTCCGCGCCGCCCGCGACACCGCCCCACAGAAGCCCTCCTACGCCGAGCAGGCGCTGTCCGGTCTGCAGGAGATGCAGATCATGGGCGACCATTTCGGCGGCGGCATCATCAAGGGCACCGCCGGCCTGGTCAACTTCGTCCGCGGCATCAACCCGCTCGACCCGTACAACATCACCCACCCCGCCGAGTACACCACCAATCTGAACAGTCTGGCCGCCGGTCTCGTGGTCGCCGTCAACGACCCCGTCGGCACCGGCAAGCAGATGATCAGCGACTTCATGAAGGACCCTTCGGAGGGCTTCGGCCGGCTCATACCCGACCTGGCGCTGACGGTGGCGACCGGCGGTGGAGGCGCCGCCGTCAAGAGCGTGAGGCTCGCGGCGGACGCGGCGAAGGCCGCCCGGCTGCGCAAGCTCCTCGACGACGTCCCCGACGGCACCCACCACCGCCCCGACGCGCATCGCATCACCGACGGCACCGACCCCGTCGACCTCGCCTCGGGCCGCATGTTCCTCCCGCAGACCGACGTCGAACTGCCCGGCATCCTGCCCCTGACGTTCACCCGCCGCACCGAGTCCGGCCTCACGGCCGGTCGGTTCCTCGGGCCGGCCTGGACGTCCACGGTCGACGAGCACCTGCAGATCGACGCGGTCGGCGTCCTCCACGTGACCCCGGACGGCCTGCTCATCGCCTACCCGCACCCGGTCCCCGGCGCCCCCACCCGGCCCGAGTCCGGCACGGCCCATACCCTGCTGGAACGTCACGGCGACGGCGACTACACCGTCACCGACCCGGACACCGGCCTGGTCCGCCGCTTCGCCGCTCCGTTCGGCGTCGAGCCCGGGGAGGACGGCACCGCCTGGCTGACCTCCCTCACCGACCGCAACGGCCACAGCGTCACCGTCGACCGCACCGACGACGGCCTCCCTCTGGCTCTCGTCCACTCCGGCGGCTACCACGTCAGGCTGGCCCTCGCGGACGGCCGGATCACCGCCCTCACCCTCGCCGGAGCCGGCGAGGACGGCGCCGACGTGCCGCTGATGTCCTACGGCTACGACGAGCACGGCAACCTCATCGCCGTCACCAAGCCCTCCGGCGCCACCACCACCTTCCTCTACGACGACCGACGCCGCGTCACCGCCTGGATCGACTCCAACAACAGCCGCTACGACTACACCTACGACGACCAGGACCGCGTCGTGGCGGAGGGCGGCGAAGCCGGCCATGTCAAGATCACCCTCGCCTACACCGAACCCGACCCCGAGAGCGGTCACCGCACCACCACCCTCACCACGGCCGAAGGCCATACCACCCGTCACCTGATCGACCGCTACAGCCGTGTCATCGCCACCACCGATCCCTTGGGGAACACCACCCGCCTCACGTACGACGACCGCGGCAACCTCCGGAGCCGCACCGACCCCCTGGGGCGCACCACCTCGTTCGCCTACGGGGAGAACGGTCTCCTGGTCACCGTCAGGCACCCCGACGGGAGCGAGACGAGCGCGACCCGCGGCCCGTCGGGACTCCTGACGGAGCTCCGTGAGCCGGACGGCGCCCGCTGGTTCCAGGAGTTCGACGACCGCGGCAACCGCACCGCGGTCACCGACCCTGCCGGGCACACCACCCGCTTCACCTACGACGACGCAGGCCGCCCGACGTCCGTGACCGACCCCCTCGGCGCCGTCACCACCGTGCGCTGCGACACCGCCGGGCTGCCCGTGGAGATCACGGACCCGACGGGCAGCGTCACCCGTGTCCGGCGCGACGCCTTCGGACGCGAAGTGCACGTCACCGACCCGGACGGCGCCGTCAGCCGCATGGCCTGGTCCCCCGACGGTCACCTCGCGCTGTACACGGCTCCCGGCGGCGCCACCGAGTCGTGGACCTACGACGGCGAGGGCAACTGCCTCACCCATACCGACGCGGTCGGAGGCGTCACCCGCCTCGAGTACACCCACTTCGACCTTCTCGCCGCCCGGACCGGCCCCGACGGCGCCCGCTACGAGTTCCGGCACGACGCGGGCCTACGGCTCACCCAGGTCACCGGACCGCACGGAGCGACCTGGACGTACCGCTACGACGCGGTGGGCCGGCTCGTGTCCGAGACGGACTTCGACGCCCGCACCGTCACCTACAGCCTCGACGCGGCCGGGCAACTGCTCGCCAGGACCGACCATCTCGGCAGCGTCATCGCCTACGCCTACGACGAGGCCGGTCGCGTCGTCCGCAAGGAGGCCGCGGGCCGCGTCGCGTCCTACTCCTACGACCGGGCCGGACGTCTGGTCCATGCCTCCGGCTCCGACAGCGACCTGGTGCGGCGTTACGACCGGCGAGGCCTGCTCAAGACCGAGATCGTCGACGGCCGGACCCTCGAGCTCGCCCACGATGCCGCGGGCCGCCGGGTCCGCCGCACCACGCCCACCGGCCTCGTCACCACCTTGGCCTACGACGCCGCCGGACACGCCACCCGCATGACCACCGGCGGCCACGAGATCCGCTTCACCCACGACGTGGCCGGCCGTGAGCTCCGGCGGGTGTTCGGCGAGACCCTCACCCTGGCTTCCTTCCGGGACGAGGCCGGACGGCTCTCCACCCAGCACCTCACCGTCGGCTCCCGCACCCTCAACAGCCGCGCCTACGCCTACCGCGCCGACGGGCACGTCACCGCGATCTCCGACCAGCTCTCCGGCACCCGCGTCTTCGAGCTCGACCCGGTGGGCCGGATCACCGCTGTCCACGCACGGGGCTGGACCGAGCGGTACGCGTACGACGCCTCCGGCAACCAGACCGAGGCGTCGTGGCCGGCCACGCACCCCGGCCACGAGGCCACCGGGGAGCGCGTCTACTCGGGTACCACCGTCACCCGGGCGGGTGGCGTCCGTTTCGAGCATGACGCTCTTGGACGGGTGGTGACGCGACAGAAGCCCCGTCTCTCACGCAAACCCGACACCTGGCGCTACACCTGGGACGCCGAGGACCGCCTGACCTCGGTGATCACTCCGGACGGCACCCGCTGGCGTTACACCTACGACCCCTTGGGCCGTCGCACCGCCAAACTGCGCATGGCACACGACGGCAGGACCGTGCTCGAGCGGGTGGTCTTCACCTGGGACGGTGCGACCCTGTGCGAGCAGACCACGACGTCACCCGACCTGCCGAGCCCGGTCGTCCTCACCTGGGACCACCAAGGCCTCGCTCCTCTCGCCCAGACCGAGCGGATCCTGAGGCCCGACGCCTCGCAGCGGGAGATCGACTCACGCTTCTTCGCCATCGTCACCGACCTGGTCGGCACCCCCAGCGAACTCGTGGACGAACAGGGCGAGATCGCCTGGCGGGCCCGCGCCACCCTGTGGGGCACCACCGCCTGGGCACGCGGCAGCACCACGTACACACCCCTGCGCTTCCCCGGCCAGTACTTCGATCCCGAGACCGGCCTGCACTACAACTACTTCCGGCACTACGACCCGGAGACCGCTCGCTACACCACCGCTGATCCCCTCGGGCTCGAGCCGGCGCCCAACCCCGCCGCCTACGTGGACAATCCTCTGTCCTGGACCGACCCGCTGGGGCTCGCCCCGTGCGCCCGTGGCGGCTGGGCGGACAAGGCGGACTTCACCAGTCAGAAGGTGATGAGCAAGAAGTTCCACGCCCACGCCGGGGACTTCCTCGACAACCCGGGAAACCTGAACAAGGCCAACATGCAGCGGTTCGAGGACGCCATGCGCACCCACATGACGGCGGACGGGACCAAGATCTATCGTTTCGACTACAGACATCAGGGCACGGCGGTCGGGTTCATCGATCCGGCGTCCCAGAAGATGGTCATGCTCCGGGCGGACGGTACGTTCTGGTCGGCGTGGAAGCTGACCGACAAGCAGTTCACGAGCATCGTCGACGATGGGTTTCTCTGGGGATGACAGGACCGGAACGTCAGGAACGGTCAGGCGCCGCTGCGCTCGTGCTGGGGCCGGACGGCGCCTTCTCGCAGGCGTGGCTGAGCGGCAGACCGGTGGTCCCCGTTCCCGTGGGGGCGGAGGTCGACGCGGCGTTGGCCGGCCGGATCGCGGCCGGTTGCCGTGCCCTGGGGGCAGCGCACGTCCTGTGCATCGATCTGTCGGACCCGTCGGGCGGGTCCACCGGCACGAATGTGTCGAGGCCGTCGACCCTGCCGGTCGGCGAGGAGTGGACGGGAGTCCGTCCGCCCAGCCTGCTCGTCACACCCGACGCACGGGGCGCCGTGCTGTTCCCCGAAGCGGGCCACGCCCTTGTCGCCGGTGACGCCGCCTTCATCTCGGCGGCCTTCGGCGAGGGCGTGGACGCGGCGCGAGCCCTCTTCGGTCGCTACGCGGAAGCCGTTTCCGGAAGTCACCCGGGCCTGCCTGCCGTCGCCGCCGCTCATCCCCTGCGGAACCGGGCGTGGTCCCGGCCCGAGGACGTCACCCCGGACAGCGCGGCAGCACGACTGCTGACCCTCCTCGACGCGTTCACCAACGGCTCGTGCACCGCACCGGAGTTCGCACGCGGCTGGTGGGAGAACCAGCGGGCCTCCCAGGCGAACGGCGAGCGGATCCGTGAGCCGCTCGCCGACCTCTTCGACCAGGTCTTCCTGACACTGGAGGACTACGCGATCGAGCCGGAACTCGCCGAGCCGGGGGATCTCGACGACGCGCAGCTCCGCGAGGCCGTGATCCGGACCTGGAGCGCGTTCCGCGAGGGGTCCGGCCGGTCCCGCCGGTGAGGGCGTCGCACGTGACCTGGGGTGACGTAGTTCTCGGCGCCTACGGCGTCCACGCCTCCGTGCGGCTTGGGAAGCGTGGTCCCACTGTGTGGCAGAGCAAGGATTCACCCGCTGTCCGGACCCGGTGGCGGCCTACACCGACGGCGCCGCCTCCGTACGGTCGAGCTCTGGCGCGATGTCCGGGCGCAGAAGCAGTCCGCGGACATCGCACGACACCGTGACGGCTACACCGCCGGGCTGAAGGCGCTGCGAACATACCGGGCCAGCATCGCCGAGGTGCTGCGGGATCTCGGACAGGCAGGTGCTTGGCGGCCGGCCACCGTTCTGCGGCCGGCGGGCCGGCCCGAGCACGCGGCACGGCACCGCCGCCGACACCCTCACAGAGGCATCGGCGGCGGGCGGCCGGCGGCTGGGGGACGAGCGGGCACATCGTGCTGCCGGCGAGTTCGCCTGCGGCGACGTCAGCCCATCTCCTCCAGCGTCTTGCCCTTCGTCTCCTTGACGAACTTCAGGACGAACGGGATGGAGAGCACCGCGAACACCGTGTAGATCACGTACGTGGCCGACAGGTTCCACTCGGACAGGGACGGGAAGCTCGCCGTGATGGCCCAGTTGGCGACCCACTGAGCGGCGGCGGCGACACCCAGGGCGGCGGCGCGGATCCGGTTGGGGAAGATCTCGCCGAGCATGACCCAGACGACCACGCCCCAGGAGATGGCGAAGGAGAACACGAACACGTGGGCGGCGATCAGGGCGACCCAGCCCTCGGTGGCGGGCAGCCTGCCGTCGACCAGGTCGGCGGAGAACGCCCAGGCCTCGAACGCCAGGCCCAGCGCCATACCGACCGACCCGATGAGGGCGAGCGGCTTTCGGCCCAGGCGGTCGATGGTCATCATCGCGAGCACGGTGCCGAGGATGTTGATGATCGACGTGGTGAACGAGTAGAAGAACGACGCCGACGGGTCGACACCGACGGACTGCCACAGCGTCGAGGAGTAGTAGAACGCGACGTTGATGCCGACGAACTGCTGGAAGACCGAGAGGCCGATGCCGACCCAGACGATCGGCTTGAAGAAGAAGCCGCCGCCCATCAGGTCCTTGAAGGACGACTTGTGCTCGCTCTTCATCGCGGTCTCGATCTCGGCGACGCGGCCGTCGAGGTCGGCGCTCGAGCCCTCGACCTCGCGGAGGACCGCGCGGGCGCGGTCGTACTTGCCGACGGAGACGAGGAAGCGCGGCGACTCGGGGATCACGAAGGAGAGCAGGCCGTAGATGACGGCGGGAATCACCATCACGCCGAGCATGAGCTGCCAGACCTCCAGGCCCATCAGCTCACCGCGCTGGTCGCCTCCGACGGCGTTGAGCAGGCCCCAGTTGACCAGCTGCGACATGGCGATGCCTGCGACGATCGCGCCCTGCTGGAAGGCGCCGAGCCGGCCGCGGTAGGCGGGCGGGGCCACCTCGGCTATGTAGGCGGGGCCGATCACGGAAGCCATACCGATGGCGAAGCCGCCGACGACGCGCCACAGAGCGAGGTCCCACAGCGCGAAGGGCAGCGCGGAGCCGACGGCACTGACGGTGAAGAGGACGGCGGCGATCTGCATGCAGCGAATGCGGCCGATGCGGTCGGCGATCCTGCCCGCGGTCGCGGCACCGATCGCGCAACCGATCAGCGCGATGGCGATCACCTGGGCCAGCGTGGCGGACCCGATGTCGTACCGGTCCCGGATGGCCTCGACCGCGCCGTTCACCACGGAGCTGTCGTAGCCGAAGAGGAACCCTCCCATCGCGGCTGCGGCGGTGATGAAGACGACACGCCGGAGATGCTCCGGGTGGGCCGTCCGGGCTCCTGACTCTGGGGCCGCAGTGATGGTCACGTTGTACTCCTGGGGGCACCGGCATCGTTGCCGGTGAGGGGGGCCGGGGTGGGGGTAAACGTTCGGCGACGTCCGAGGACGCAGTTCAACCCTGGAGACCTTAAGTGTTCAATCTTTAAAGTCAACACTTCACAGAGTGCGACGTTGACCATAGTTTATGGCGACAGTCACTCGCCGTTACGTTCAAGACCTGTATGTATGTGGAATCTTTGTGAGTGCCGGGCGACGACGTGTGCATACCTGGTGAGAGTGGCGCAGCCGCGGCTGATCACCGGGGAGACACGTCGCCCCGGTGATCGCGCTCAGCCGGGACGGTTCCTGGAGCTCCGCGCGATCCCGATGTCGCGGACGCTGTCTCCTATCCGAGGAAGCTCAGTCGGACCTGACGGTTCGGGTTGTCCGCGTTCGTGTCGACCAGGCACACCGACTGCCAGGTGCCCAGCTCCAGGCGGCCGTCGATGACCGGGAGGGTGGCGTGGGGCGGGACGAAGGCGGGGAGGACGTGGTCGCGGCCGTGGCCGGGGCTGCCGTGGCGGTGCTGCCAGCGGTCGTCGGCCGGGAGGAGGTCGCGGAGGGCGGCGAGCAGGTCGTCGTCGCTGCCGGCGCCGGTCTCGATGACCGCGACGCCCGCGGTGGCGTGCGGGACGAAGACGTTGAGGAGGCCGTCGCGGCCGGCGGCCGCCTCGCGGAGGAACTCCTCGCAGTCGCGGGTGATGTCGGCGACGCGTTCGGAGGAGCCGGTGGTGATGTGCAGGACGCGGGAGCTGAAACGGTCTGACATGGGGCCATCCTGACGCATCCGCCCCGCGCGGGAAGAGAGGCGGGCCCCCGGTCGTTCGCAGGGTTGTGAGCGTTGTGGACGAGCGAGGGGCACGGGAGACCGCTGTCGTGGTGGTGGGCGCCGGGCAGGCGGGGCTGTCGGCGGCCTACCACCTGCGGCGTGCCGGATTCACGCCGGGGCAGGGCTTCGTGGTGCTGGACCACGCGCCGGGGCCGGGCGGTGCCTGGCAGTTCCGGTGGCCCTCACTGACGTACGGCAAGGTGCACGGGATGCACTCGCTGCCGGGCATGGAACTGACCGGGGCGGACCCGGCTCGGCCGTCGGCCGAGGTGATCGCCCGGTACTTCGAGGACTACGAGCGGGCCTTCGGTCTAAAGGTTCTGCGGCCGGTCGAGGTGCGGGCGGTGCGGGAGGGCGAGAGCGGGCGGCTGCGGGTGGAGACCTCGGCAGGGGTGTGGTCCGCCCAGGCCCTGATCAACGCCACGGGGACCTGGGACCGGCCGTTCGTGCCGCGTGTCGCGGGCCAGGAGACGTTCCGGGGGCGGCAGTTGCACACAGCGGGGTACCGCGGACCCCAGGAGTTCGCCGGGCTGCGGGTGGTGGTGGTCGGCGGCGGCGCCTCGGGGACGCAGCACCTGCTGGAGCTCGCCCCGTACGCGGCGGCCACGGCCTGGGTCACGCGGCGGCCGCCGGTCTTCCGTGAGGGCCCGTTCGACGAGGACGCGGGGCGGGCGGCCGTGGCCATGGTGGAGGAGCGGGTCCGGCGGGGGCTGCCGCCGCGGAGCGTGGTGTCGGTGACGGGACTGCCGCTGAACGACGCGATCCGTGAGGGGCTGCGGAGCGGGGTGCTGGACCGGTTGCCGATGTTCGACCGGATGACGCCGGAGGGCGTCGCCTGGGCGGACGGGCGTGTCTTCCCGGCGGACGTGGTGCTGTGGGCGACGGGGTTCCGGCCGAGCGTGGGCCATCTGGCGCCGCTGCGGCTGCGCGAGCCGGGGGGCGGGATACGCATGATCGGCACGCGGGCGGCGGCGGACCCGCGGGTCCACCTCGTGGGGTACGGACCGTCGGCGAGCACGATCGGCGCGAACCGCGCGGGGCGGGCGGCGGTGCGGGAGGTCCGGCGGCTGCTGGAGAGCGGCCCCAAGAGCCTGGCGAGGGCCGAGGCGGCCTGACCGCGACGACCGCGGCCGGCGGAGGAGCGCGTCGCGGAAGGGCGCGAGCGGCTCCCCCGGGCAGTCGGGCCGGTCGGGCCGAGGGGCGGGAACCTCAAATCCAGCTCCGTACCTCGGCCGGGATCTTGTCCTCGTCCGGCGTTGCTGATCAGATCAACGCCTGGTCACGCCACTTCACGGCGCGCGCCACTACGGGGGGAAGAGATGACGATCGGCCACGACGATCGAACAGCACGCGGCGACGCACGTGTCAGGTCCGCGACAGTCAGGTCCGCGACAGTCGCCGCGTACGCGGTCGCGGGCGTCTTCCATGTCGTCACGGCAGGACTGTTCACCGTCGGTCTGCTGCTGACCGTGCTCGGCTTCAGCACCGTGGTCCAGCCCATGATCGGATTGCTCCTGCTCGCACTGACGCTCGCGCTCCGCCCGCGCCCCGGGCGCCTCGACCCGGAGCTTCCCACGCTGCGGGAGACCGACGCGCCGGCTCTGTTCGCGCTGCTGCACCGGGTGGCGGACGGCGCCGGAGTGCGACGCGTCGACGCGGTCCAGCTCACCGCCGGCTTCTCCACGCACGTCGTCCACCACGGGTTCCGCCGCAGGCGGTGCCTGGCGCTGGGACTCCCCCTCTGGGGTGGCTGTCCTCCCCAGCAGCGCATCGCCGCCGTCGCGCAGGCGATGATCGAGAGCGGCCCCCGCAACGTCCGGCGCGGCGTGTTCGTGGGCTCGGCCCTCGGGGCGTTGCGCGGTGGGGTGCGGGCCATGGCGGCAGGGGGTTCCCAGGCCTCGGCAAGCATCAACGTGCATGCGTACCGGGCGGACGACGTGGCGGCGGGGGTCTCCGTCGTCCAGGCCCGCAGCCGGGCGACGGAGCGTCTGCTGTGGCTTCCGCGGACCGCGGCGGCAGCGTGCGAGCGTCTGCTGCTGCGGCTCACGCGGCCGTCCGCGAGGCAGGCGCGGCTCGCCTCGGACGAGGCCGCGGCACGGGTCGCGTCCACCCCGGCCACGCTCGCCGCACTGCGTGACAGGCAGCTGACACGCGCGATCGGCGTGGAGCTGCATCGGCTGACCGTCGAGAGGAAGAGCTTCGCGAGGGCCCGCGGCGCGGCCTCCGGACGGGACGACTTCTGGGAGGATGTGGCCCGGCACACGGATCGCCTGCGGGAGCAGCGGGACGCCGCCGAGGCCGGCCCGCCGGCGGAGGGTGACGGCGGGCGCGGCCGGTTGCGACCCGCTGACGAGGACACCGGCGCCCGGCGCATGGCCCGGCTGGCCTTCGGCCCGCAGTACCCGGCGACGGTCACGCTCGACGAGGCCGACCGTGTCCGCATCGAGGACGAACTCCGCCTGCCGGGGCAGGCGGTGGAGCGACTGGTGCTGCGCGACGGCGTCGCCCGGGCTGCGTAGGGCGGCGCGGCCCGGGGCGGTGAGGGTCACCCCCCGGCCGTCTCCAGCTGCGTGTCGCGGCGGACCAGCGCCGCGTAGCGGCCGTCGAGGGCGAGGAGGTCCTCGTGGGTGCCCCGCTCGACCACGTGACCGCGGTCGAGGACGACGATCTGGTCGGCGCCGCGGACCGTGGAGAGCCGGTGGGCGATGGTGATGGTCGTGCGGTTGGCGGAGAGCGCGTCGATCGCCTCCTGCACCGCGCGCTCCGTGCGGGTGTCCAGCGCGCTGGTGGCCTCGTCGAGGAGGAGCACCGGCGGGTCGCGGAGGATGGTGCGGGCGATGGCCAGGCGCTGCTTCTCGCCGCCGGAGAACCGGTGACCGCGCTCGCCGACGACCGTGTCGTAGCCGTCGGCCAGCTGGACGATGTGGTCGTGGATCTGCGCGGCACGCGCCGCCGCGTGGAGTTCCTCGTCCGTGGCGTCGGGCTTGGCGAAGCGGAGGTTGTCGGCGACGGAGGCGTGGAAGAGGTACGTCTCCTGGGAGACGACGCCCACCGCGCGGGCCAGGGTGTCGAAGTCGAGGTCGCGGACGTCCACGCCGTCCAGCGTGACCCGACCGCCGGTGACGTCGTAGAGCCGCGGCACCAGGTGGCCCAGGGTGGACTTGCCGGCGCCGGTCGTGCCGACCACGGCCAGGCTGCCGCCCGCCGGGACGTCGATGTCGATCCCGGACAGCACGGGCTCGCCGTGTTCGTCGTAGCGGAACTCGACGTCCTCCAGGCGCACCTCGCCCTTCACCCGGTCGAGGCGGACCGGGTCGGGGCGCTCGGTGATGTCGATCGGCAGGTCGAGGTACTCGAAGATGCGCTGGAAGAGGGCGAGCGAGGTCTGGATCTGCACGCCGGTGGACAGCAGGCTGACCGTCGGGCGGAACAGCCCCTGCTGGAGCGAGGTGAAGGCGACCAGCGTGCCCAGGGAGACGGCGGGGCCACCCATGTGGAGGGCGAGGCCTGCCGTCCAGTAGATCAGGGCCGGCATGGCGGACATGACGATGCCGATGACGGCCATCCGCCACCGGCCGGCCATGTTGGACCTGACCTCGAGGTCGACGAGCTTCTCGGACTCGTCGGCGAAGGAGCGGGTCAGGGAGTCGGCGCGGCCCATGGTGCGGCCCAGCAGGATGCCGCTGACCGAGAGGGACTCGGTGACCGTCGCCGCCATCACGGCCATCTGCTTCTGCCGCCTGGTGGTGATCTTCTTGCGTTCGTCGCCGACCCGGCGGCTGATCCAGACGAAGACCGGCAGCAGGAGGAGCGAGACGACGGTGAGCCGCCAGTCCAGCGCCAGCATGGCGACGACGGTGGCGATGACGCCGGTGAGGTTGGAGACCAGCGACGTCACGGTCGAGGTGACGGTGGCCTGCATGCCGCCGATGTCGTTGGCGATGCGGGACTGCACCTCGCCCGTGCGGGTGCGGGTGAAGAAGGCCAGGGACATGCGCTGGAGCCGGCCGTAGACCGCGGTCCGCAGGTCGTGCATCACGCGCTGGCCCACGGTGGTGGAGATCAGGGTCTGCAGCACTCCGAAGACGCCGCCGAGCACGGCGCTGACGATCATGCCGAGGACCAGCAGGCTCAGCAGGCCCGTGCGCTGCTGCGGCAGGGCGACGTCGAGAATCTCGCGGAGGAGGAAGGGACTGGCCACCGACACCAGCGAGGAGGCGCCGACCAGTACCGCGACGACGGCCAGGCGCCCTCGGTAGGGGCGGAACAGCCGCAGGATGCGGCGTACCTGCCGCGGCTGCTCGGGGTCGGCGGGCGGCGGGGTCCAGTCGATGCGTTCGGGGCGCATGGGCTCCCTTAGGGCGGGCGAGGGCCTGAGGGCCGGGGCTACGGGAGGGGTGAGCGGTGGGGTGACGTGGGACCGGGAAGTGGGGTTGGAAAGTGGGGCTCGGTGGTGCTGAAGCACGCATCCCGGGGCATACGGGCCCAGGATCGTCACAGAGCTTAGCTCATTGTTACCCATACTCACAATGAACACCCTCCTGATATCGTTCCGGCATGACGCTTCCCGACTCCGACGGGCTTCTCGCCGAGCAGCTGCTGCGCCTGACCCGCCGCGTCCACCGCATCCAGAAGCGCCATCTGGCGCAGCAGGGCATGGCCATCACCCCTGCGCAGTCCCGTCTGCTGCGCGCCCTCGCGCCCTACGCCACGCCACCGCGGATGGCCGATCTGGCGGAGCGGCTGGAGGTGGTCCCCCGCGCGGTGACGACCCTGGTGGACGGCCTGGAGGCGAGCGGGCGGGTGCGCCGGGTGGCGGATCCGGGCAACCGCCGGGTGACGCGGATCGAGCTGACCGACGAGGGCCGGGCGGCGCTGCGGGAACTGCGGGCGGCCCGGCGGGCGGCGGCGGAGGAGATCCTGGAGCCGCTGACGCATGAGCAGCGGGAGACGCTCGGCGGGCTGCTGGACACCCTGATCGACGGCTCCCCCGCCCACCACCCCGGCTCCGCCTGAGACCCGCCTCCGGCCGCCCGCCGTGACCGGTCCGCCCGCACCCGGGTCACCGGCGCGGTTTGCGCGGCACCCGGCCCCGGTGGACGCTGGAAGAAGTGAGCGGCCGCCACTGGGCACCGCTACCGGGCGGGAGGTAGTCGTGGGTATCGCCGACGGACCGGGGGACGACGTCTATCAGCCCGACGCGTCCGACATCCAGGACGACTCGGGGCTGCTCGACGTCGAGGACACGCTGGAGACCGACGACGTCGACGACCCGCTGGACCGCGGCTGGTCCCCGCCGGAGAAACCCTGGGGGGTGGAGCACACCGGGGAGACGGCGGCCGAGCAGCGGCGGGGCGAGTCGCTGGACGAGCGCCTGTCGAAGGAGTTGCCGGACGCGCCCGACCTGCGGCTGGACGGCGACGGCATCGGTGACACCGTCGACACCGACGGGGAGCTGATGGACGGCGAGGTCGGCGGGACGCGGGCCGGCCGTCTGGTCGCTCCCGACGAAGGGCTGCGCCGCGACAAGGAGGCGGTCCTGGCCGCCCGCGACGTGGGCATCGACGGAGCGGCCGCCTCCGCGGAGGAAGCGGCCGTCCATCTGATCGACGAGGAGGAGTGAGTCGCGTGCGGCAGGAGAAGCATCCCGAGTACCGTCCGGTGGTCTTCCGCGACCGGGCAGCCGGTTACGCCTTCCTCACCCGGTCGACGGCGGACAGCGACCGGACCATCGAGTGGGACGACGGGCAGTCGTACCCGGTGATCGACGTGGAGATCTCCTCGGAGAGCCATCCCTTCTACACCGGCAAGGCGCGGACCGTGGACTCCGAGGGCCGGGTCGCCCGCTTCGAGCGGCGCTACGGCGGGACGGCCGAGCCGCCGGAGGGAACCGGCGCCGCCTAGGGCCGCGCCGCGGCGCCCCGGGTCCTCTCAGTCCCCCGGGCCGGGGTCGGGGCGCACGGCGGAGTGGAGGCCGGCGCGGGCCGCCTCCAGCTGGGCGGCGAAGGCGATGCCGAGGAACAGGGCGATCCCGGTGAGGTTGGCCCACAGCAGCAGCGCGATGAACGCGGTCAGCGGACCGTAGACCGCGCCGAAGCCCGCGCTGTTGCTGACGTAGAGCTCGAGCAGCCCGGTCGCCGTCACCCAGATCGCGAGGTGGACGGCGGAGCCGAGGGCCAGCCAGGTGTAGCCGGGCTGGCGGCGGCGGGGCGACCAGCGGAAGATCACGGCCGAGGCCGTCCAGGACAGCAGCAGCCCCAGCGGGATGTCCAGCGGGGCCCACCACCGCGCGCCGCCCGGCAGGCCCAGGGATTCCGCCACGGCCCCGGCGACCGCGTCGCCGGTGACGAGGACCAGGAAGCCGAGCACCATCGGGAGCCCGGCGGCCCCCGCGAGGACCAGGGCGCGCCCGTACTTGTGCGTGACCGGACGGTCGCGTTCGATGCCGTAGATGCGGTTGGCGCCCCGCTCTATCTGCGCCATCGCCGAGGCGAGGTTGACCACCGCGAAACCCAGACCCAGTACCAGGGCGAGGTTGCTCCACACCCCGCCGTGCGCGGTGCGGCGGGTGCCCTCCAGGACGTCCCGGACGATCCCGTCGCTGGTGCCCGGGACGATCCGCTGGAGGGTGAGCTCGATGACCCGGCCGATGTCCTCGGTGTGCGCGGAGGTGGTCAGGCCGACCAGCGCGGCCGTGAAGGGCACCAGTCCCACCACGACCTGGAACGCCAGGGCCCGCGCGTTGGTGAACCCGTCGGCGTACCGGAAGCGGCTGAAGGAGTCGGCGATCAGCCGGCGGGCGCCGCCGTACTTCCGGAGGGCGACCAGCGCCTCGTCGCCGGAGAGTTCCTCTCCGATCATGTCCCGCGTCTGGGGGACGTGGACGACGGTTCCCATGGTGTGAGGTCTCCTCGGCTGGGGGGCGTTCCCCTACTCCTGCCCCCGCCCTCCCCGCCTCACCGCGCCCGGGGCGGTGCCCCGTGGCGCCCGCCGCTCCGGGCGCACCACAGAGCCCCGCGGGACTCAGAGGTAGCCGAGGGCGAACGCCGCGGCCACGCCTCCGGCGAGCATGAAGCCGGGCATGAGGACCCGGACCTCCACCCAGGCGCCGGCGCGGAAGCGCATCGGCTTCGGCGGCCCCAGCGGGTACCAGCGCCTGCGGCCTATCGGGATGGGCCACAGCACGGGGCAGCCGGAGACGGTGAGCGCGTCGCCGATGCAGTGGACCAGCGCGCCGAGCACGATCGGCAGGCCCAGCCACAGGTACTCCTGGTCCCGCCCTTCGAACAGCCAGGTGGAGCCGTTGCCCGGCCGGTCCAGGATCCCCGCGATGATCCAGGAGCTGGTGGCGGCCAGCAGCCACACCAGCACGTCGGCGCTGGAGCCGCGGGTGGCGCGCCACAGCAGGCCCTCGATGGCCAGCACCATGTGCACGAAGAGGATGAACAGCACGCCCCACCGGTCCCCCAGTGTGGCGATGGCCGCCGAGCCGGCGCCGATCAGGAGCGCCCACACCCAGGTGTGGGTGAGGGTGCGGTGGCCGCCGGAGCGCCGCGGGTCACCGGGTTTCCTTGTCGACTTGTAGACGGCGTAGGACAGCTTGTCGACGATCTCGCAGATCCACTTGGACACCGGCCCGAAGGCCCGCGAGATGGTGGCCGCCTTGTGGTCGAGGTCGGGCGCCAGGGCCGCCCCCGCGCAGATCAGTGCTCCGGCCAGCAGGACGGGCCAGGGCATCGGCTCGCCCCAGGCTGCCGCGGCCGCGCCGACGCCGAGCCACGCGGCCGCGCCCGACAGAGCATGTGCTGGTCCCATCATGGCGTGCTCGCCCCGTTCCGCGATGTGCCGCTGTCTGTCGCACGCCGCTGTTGTCGCTCGTCCCGCTGTTGTCACGTCCGCTGTGCAGTTCAGCGGCACAGCGTAGCGGTGACGATCTTCGTCCGGGCATCCGATTCCCTGATCGTGACCTGGTCCGGGCAAGATGGGGACGTGACCCTCATCGATCAGTTGCCGCAGACCGCCGATCCGGACGCCCTCTACGAAGCCTTCGAGTCGTGGGCCCAGGACCGGGGCCTCACGCTCTACCCCCATCAGGAGGAGGCGCTGATCGAGGTGGTCTCCGGCGCGAACGTGATCGTCTCGACGCCGACCGGTTCGGGCAAGAGCATGATCGCGGCGGCCGCCCACTTCGCGGCCCTCGCCCGTGACGAGGTCACCTTCTACACCGCGCCGATCAAGGCGCTGGTCTCCGAGAAGTTCTTCGAGCTCTGCAAGATCTTCGGCACCGAGAACGTCGGCATGCTGACCGGCGACGCGTCGGTGAACGCGGACGCCCCGGTGATCTGCTGCACCGCGGAGGTGCTGGCCTCCATCGCGCTGCGCGACGGCAGGAACGCCGACGTCGGCCAGGTGGTGATGGACGAGTTCCACTTCTACGCCGAGGCGGACCGCGGCTGGGCCTGGCAGATCCCGCTGCTGGAGCTGCCGCAGGCGCAGTTCGTCCTCATGTCGGCGACGCTCGGCGACGTCTCGATGTTCGAGAAGGACCTCACCCGGCGCACCGGCCGGCCGACCGCGGTGGTCCGTTCGGCGACCCGTCCGGTGCCGCTGTCCTACGACTTCAAGTACACGCCGCTGACCGAGACGCTGACCGAGCTGCTGGACACCCGGCAGGCGCCGGTCTACATCGTCCACTTCACCCAGGCGCAGGCCGTCGAGCGGGCGCAGGCGCTGATGAGCATCAACATGTGCTCCAAGGAGGAGAAGGAGAAGATCGCCGATCTGATCGGCAACTTCCGCTTCACCACCAAGTTCGGCCAGAACCTCTCCCGTTACGTCCGGCACGGGATCGGCGTGCACCACGCCGGCATGCTGCCCAAGTACCGGCGTCTGGTGGAGAAGCTGGCCCAGGCGGGTCTGCTGAAGGTCATCTGCGGCACGGACACCCTCGGTGTGGGCGTCAACGTGCCCATCCGCACGGTGCTGTTCACCGCGCTGACCAAGTACGACGGCAACCGGGTGCGCACCCTGCGGGCGCGCGAGTTCCACCAGATCGCGGGCCGTGCCGGGCGGGCCGGCTTCGACACGGCCGGTTTCGTGGTCGCGCAGGCGCCCGAGCACGTCATCGAGAACGAGAAGGCGCTGGCGAAGGCGGGCGACGACCCGAAGAAGCGCCGCAAGGTGGTCCGCAAGAAGGCCCCGGAGGGTTTCGTCGCCTGGTCGGAGTCCACCTTCGAGAAGCTGATCACCTCCGACCCCGAGCCGCTGACCTCGCGGTTCCGGGTCACCCACGCCATGCTGCTGTCGGTGATCGCCCGCCCGGGCAACGCCTTCGACGCCATGCGCCGGCTGCTGGAGGACAACCACGAGCCGCGCCGGGCCCAGCTGCGTCACATCCGCCGGGCCATCGCCATCTACCGGTCGCTGCTGGACGGCGGCATCGTCGAAAAGCTGGACGAGCCGGACGCCGAGGGCCGCATCGTGCGCCTGACGGTCGACCTCCAGCAGGACTTCGCGCTCAACCAGCCGCTGTCCACCTTCGCGCTGGCCGCGTTCGAGCTCCTGGACCCCGAATCGCCGTCGTACGCGCTGGACATGGTGTCGGTGGTGGAGTCCACGCTGGACGACCCGCGGCAGATCCTGCACGCGCAGCAGAACAAGGCGCGCGGCGAGGTGGTCGCGCAGCTGAAGGCGGACGGCGTCGAGTACGAGGAGCGGATGGAGCGGCTTCAGGAGGTCAGCCACCCCAAGCCGCTGGAGGAGCTGCTCTTCCACGCGTACAACACCTACCGCCACAGCCACCCGTGGGTGGGCGACCACCCGCTGTCGCCCAAGTCGGTGATCCGCGACATGTACGAGCGGGCGCTGACCTTCACGGAGTTCGTGTCCCTCTACGAGCTGGCCCGCACCGAGGGCATCGTGCTGCGCTACCTGGCGAGTGCCTACAAGGCGCTGGAGCACACCGTCCCCGACGACCTGAAGTCGGAGGACCTGCAGGACCTGATCGCCTGGCTGGGCGAGATGGTCCGCCAGGTCGACTCCAGCCTGCTCGACGAGTGGGAGCAGCTGGCCAACCCGGAGGTGGTCACCGCCGAGGAGGCCCAGGAGAAGGCCGACCAGGTCAAGCCGGTCACCGCCAACGCGCGTGCCTTCCGGGTGCTGGTGCGCAACGCGATGTTCCGCCGGGTGGAGCTGGCCGCCCTGGACCAGGTGAACGAACTGGGCGCGCTGGACGGCGAGTCGGGCTGGGACGCGGACCGCTGGGGCGAGGCCATGGACGCCTACTGGGACGAGTACGAGGACCTGGGCACCGGTCCGGACGCCCGCGGCCCGCGCCTGCTGATGATCGAGGAGGACCCCGCCCACGGCCTGTGGCGCGTCCGTCAGACCTTCGCCGACCCCAACGGCGACCATGACTGGGGCATCAGCGCCGAGGTCGACCTCGCGGCGTCCGACGCCGAGGGCCGTGCGGTGATCCGGGTCACCGACGTCGGCCAGCTGTGACGCCGCCCGGCGGTGGAGCCGGGGACGGCACGACTCCGTGATGACGGTGACGCCGGGAGCGGTGACGGCGGGACGGGCGAAGACGGGACACGTGGACGGGAGAAGAGAGACAGCATGACGAATCCGGCGGAGGGCCTGGTCGGCCTGCTCGACCTCGAGCAGATAGAGGTCAACATCTTCCGGGGCCGCAGCCCCGAGGAGTCGTTGCAGCGCGTCTTCGGCGGGCAGGTGGCCGGCCAGGCGCTGGTCGCGGCCGGGCGGACGGTCGAGCCGGACCGGCCGGTGCACTCGCTGCACTCGTACTTCCTGCGCCCGGGGCGGCCCGGCGTGCCGATCGTCTACCAGGTGGAGCGGGTCCGCGACGGCCGGTCGTTCACCACCCGCCGGGTCACGGCGGTGCAGCAGGGCCGGACGATCTTCAACCTGACGGCCTCCTTCCACCTTCCGGAGGAGGGCCCGTTCACCCACCAGCTGCCGCCGGCCCGGCAGGTGCCGGACCCCGAGTCGCTGCCGACGGTGGCCGAGGAGATCCGCGAGCATCTGGGGGCGCTGCCAGAGCAGCTGGAGCGGATGGCGCGCCGTCAACCCTTCGACATCCGGTACGTGGACCGGATGCGGTGGACGGCCGAGGAGGTCGCGGAGGCGGAGCCGCGCAGCGCGGTGTGGATGCGGGCGGTGGGGCCGCTGGGCGACGACCCGCTGGTGCACACCTGCGCACTGACCTACGCGAGCGACATGACGCTGCTGGACGCGGTGCGGCTGCCGGTGGAGCCCCTGTGGGGGCCGCGCAACTTCGACATGGCCTCGCTGGACCACGCGATGTGGTTCCACCGGCCGTTCCGGGCGGACGAGTGGCTGCTCTACGACCAGGAGTCGCCCATCGCGGTCGGCGGGCGCGGGCTGGCCCGAGGGCGCATCTACGACCGTGCGGGCCGGCTGGTGGTGTCGGTGGTGCAGGAAGGGCTGTTCCGGGCCCTGTAGGCCCGTCCGCGGCGGGGACGTGCCGGACGCCGCGCTCCCCCGTCCGGGGCGTGGCGGCGGTGCGGGTCCGCTGAGCCGCGGCGCTGTGGTCCGGGGCGTGGCGGCGGTGCGGGTCCGCTGAGCCGCGGCGCTGTGGTCCGGGGCGTGGCGGTGGTGCGGTCCCGGCGTGGCGGTGGTGCGGTCCGGTGGCGGCGGCGGGCGGGTGTGCCGAGGATGTCGGTATGGCGCACAGGATGACCGACCAGGAGTGGCGGACCTTCGTCACCACGGGGACGCGTACCGGGAAGCTGGCCACCACCCGTACCGACGGCTCCCCGCACGTCGCACCCGTCTGGTTCGTGCTGGACGGGGACGAGGTCGTGCTGACCACGGGGGCGGGGACGGTCAAGGGCCGCAACCTCGCCCGGGACGGCCGGGCAGCCTTCTGCGTGGACGACGAGCGGCCCCCGTTCTCGTTCGTCTCCCTCACCTGCCGGGCACGGCTCACCGAGGACCTGGACGAGCTGCGGCACTGGGCCACCAGGATCGCCGCCCGCTACATGGGCGAGGAGCAGGCCGAGCAGTACGGCGCGCGCAACGCGGTGCCGGGCGAGCTGCTGGTGCGGCTGTCCGTCGAACGGGTCAGCGCGGTCGCGGGTCTCGCCGACTGACCGGTTCAGCCGTCCGTCAGCCGCCCACCGAGTCGAGCATCCGTGCCGTGTGCATCCGTCCGGCGTGCTCCACCAGACGGATCAGCACCTCCTTGCCGGACTCCCGCTCCCGCGCGTCGCACAGGACGACAGGGGTGCCGGGGTCGAGGTCGAGGGCGGCCGACACCTCGTCGGGAGAGTAGGACCGGGCCCCCGCGAAGCAGTTGACCGCCACCACGAACGGGATGCTCCGGTGCTCGAAGTAGTCCACGGCCGGGAAGCAGTCCTCGAGCCGCCGGGTGTCGGCGAGCACCACGGCGCCGAGCGCTCCCTGCGCGAGCTCGTCCCACAGGAACCAGAAGCGGTCCTGGCCGGGGGTGCCGAAGAGGTACAGCGACAGCCCGGCCCGGATGGTGATGCGGCCGAAGTCCATGGCGACGGTCGTGGTGGTCTTCTGGTCCACGCCCGCGGTGTCGTCGACGCCCCGGCTCGCCTCGGTGAGCAGTTCCTCGGTGCGCAGCGGCCGGATCTCGCTGACCGCGCCGACCAGGGTCGTCTTGCCCACGCCGAAGCCGCCTGCCACCAGGATCTTGAGCGCCAGCGGGTTCACGGCATCCGGGGCGCCGGTCGCCCCGCCGGAGGGGGTGTCCGTCTGCTGGGGGACCATCGATCACTTCTCTCGGGTGTCTCGGGCGAGCAGGTCGCCGCGGGAAGGGCGGTCAGGGGTCGGGGCGGCGGGCGGGGTGGGCACGTCTGACAACATTGATGAGCTCACGTGATCATAGAACTCGAGGTCCCGGAAGTGGTCGGGCGGTTCACAGCGCGCGCAATCCCGCGATCACCTCGCGCAGGACCCTCTCGTCGGGCAGCTGGGCGGGCGGTACCGGGCGGCTGACGGTCACGCAGCCGAGCTCCAGCAGATCGCCGAGGAGCACCCGGACGACGCCCACGGGAAGGTCGGAGTCGGCCGCGAGCTCGGCGACCGACTGGGTCTCGGCATGGCACAGCCCGAGCAGCACGCGGTGTTCGGGTCCCAGGGCGGACGCGGCGTTCGACGGCGTCTCCGGGGCGAGGGTGATCAGGGCGATCAGGTCGAAGTTCGCGTCGGCGGGTCCTGCGCTGGTGCGGCCGCCGGTCATGGCGTAGGGGCGGACCAGTGGTCCGGCCTCGCCGTCGAACCACTGGCTCTCGTACCAACGGCCGCCGCCGGTGCTCCGCTCCGGGGAGCGGTCCAGGTCCGCGGACCGGTCCACGTCCGGGGCACGGGTCGACGCGTGGGTCGGGCCGGGGGTCAGGTCGTGCGTCAGGTGGTGGGTCGGGTCGTGGGCCGAAGGGTTCTCACGCATCCGGAACGCGCCTTCCGGTCAGCCGACGGGCGGCCGCACGGCCACCCGCGGCTGCTGGTGGAGGTGTTCGCCGACCCGCTTGACCAGCCTGGCCATCTCGTAGGCGATCAGGCCGATGTCGACCCGGGCGCCGGTCAGGACGGCCAGGCAGGAGCCGGCTCCGGCGGCGGCCACGAACAGCAGGCCGTCGTCCATCTCGACCATGGTCTGGCGCACCCCGCCGACGCCGAAATGGCGGCCCGCGCCCTTGGCGAGGCTGTTGAAACCCGAGGCGACGGCGGCGAGATGGTCGGCGTCCTCGCGGCCGAGACCGCTGGAGGCGCCCACGGCGAGGCCGTCGTCGGACAGCACCACGGCGTGGCGGACCTCGGCGGTCCGCAGCGCGAGGTCGTCCAGCAGCCAGTCGAGTTCGACGGACCGGTGGGGTCCGTCGGGCGCGGGGCCGTAGTGCACGGTGAGGGGGTCCTGGTTCATGCGGGGTCTCCTTCGCTGCTGTCGCCGGGGCGGCCGGGGTCGCCCGCGCCGGGGTTGCCCACGCCGGGGTCGCCGGGGCCCGGCCCGCGGCCGGGCGGGCGTCCGCCGCCGCGCACCCAGCCGTCGCGGTAGGCGGCCATCCGGTCCCGGACGGCCTCGGGGGTGCGGTCCTCGGCCGGTGCGGGGGTGAAGGCGGCGGGGCCGGGGGGCCGCTGCCTGAGTTGCGGGACGAGGTTGTGCTGGCGCACCCGCCGGGGCAGACCGCCGTCCGCCGGCGCGGGGTGCGCGACGGGACCGTCCGCGACGTCCGGGGTGGCGCCGAGGCGGACGCCGGACGGGGGCGCCGCCGACGGCGCGTGCGGGGGCGGGGGCGGGGCGAACCGGTTTGTGCGGGCCGCGTGTCCGGTCGGAGTCCCGGGCGAACCGTTCTGCGACCCGCGCACCGGGTCGCCGTGCGGGATGCCCGGTGCGGTGCCGGACAGGGCCGCCGTCGAGCCGCCCGGCATCCCGTCGCCCCTGCCGTCGGACGGACCGCCCAGGAGGTTACCGGGCACCGGCCCGGACGAGCCGCCCGGCGCCGCACCGGCGTGACCGCCGAACGTCCTGTCGGCCGAACCGGCCGACGCCCCGCCGGACGGACCGCCCGGCGTCGCACCGGGGTGACCGTGCGACGCCCGGCCGGACGGGACGCCCGTCGCAGCGCCCGACGGGCGTCCCGGCACGGCACCGAACGGTCCCTCGGACAGGCGACCTGGCCCGGTACCGGTGCCGCGAACTGGCCCGGTACCGGTGCCGGACGGGGTGCCGGCTGCCGTGCCGGATGCGGCGGCGTCATGCCCTCGGGCGCCGAGGGCCGGGGTGCGCGGACGGTCCGGCGCCGGACGGTCCGGCGCCGGGGTGAGCGGCGCGCCCGGAGCAGGCGGCGCGCCCGGGGCGGGCGCGTCGGGGGCCCGGAAGGGCCCGGTGGCGGGGCGGGTGTCGCGCGGGCCACCGGC
Source organism: Streptomyces sp. NPDC002734 (assembly GCF_040295685.1). NCBI lineage: Bacteria > Bacillati > Actinomycetota > Actinomycetes > Kitasatosporales > Streptomycetaceae > Streptomyces > Streptomyces sp. NPDC002734. Next base: position 52,171 of record NZ_JBEOVU010000019.1, on the reverse strand, counting down.
CGTGCGGCGGGGGCGGAGCGCGGTGACCCCCGGCGGCGGATCGGCCGGCACCGGCGGAAGGTCCTCGGCCGCCTCGGCGGGCCGCACACCGGCGCCTGTACCGGTGCCGGCGCCGGTGCCGGTCGCGGGCTGTGGCGCCCCGGCCGCCTGGGCGGGCAGCCCCGCCCGTGCCCCGCCCGACGCGGGCAGAGCGCCACGGTCCGCCCCCGCGCCGGCCGGGCGGGCGAGCGTCGCGGGTCCACCGTCCGCGCCGTCGCGCTCCTGGTGCAGCAGGTTCTTCGGCAGCAGGATCACGGCCGTGGTGCCGCCGTACGGCGAGGGCCGCAGGTGGACCTTGATGCCGTGCCGTGCCGCCAGGCGGCTGACCACGAACAGGCCCAGCCGGTCGCTGTCGAACAGATCGAGGGCCTCGGACTGCTCGATCCGCCGGTTGGCCTCGGCGAGGGTCTCCGGGCCCATGCCGAGGCCCCGGTCCTCGACCTCGACCGCGTACCCGTTGCCGACGCCCTCGCCGGTCACCCGCACCTTGGTGTGCGGGGGCGAGAACTGGGCGGCGTTCTCCACGAGTTCGGCGAGCAGGTGGGTGAGGTCGGCGACCGCCGCGCCGGTCACCGAGGTCTCGGCGAGCTGGCGGACGTCGACCCGCGCGTAGTCCTCGATCTCCGAGACGGCCGCGCGGACCACGTTGGTGAGCGAGACCGGCCTGCTCCAGACCCGGCCGGGGGCCGCTCCGGAGAGGATGATCAAGGACTCGGCGTGCCGGCGCATGCGGGTGGTGAGGTGGTCGAGCCGGAACAGGTCGCCGAGCTCGTCGGGGTCCTCGGCGCGGCGCTCCATGCCGTCCAGCAGCGCCAGTTGACGGTGCACCAGGACCTGGCTGCGCCGCGCCAGGTTGACGAAGACGCCGGAGATGCCGCTGGCGAGTTCGGCGCGCTCCACGGCGGCGCGCAGCGCGGCCCGGTGGACGGTGCCCAGGGCCTCGGCGACCTGACCGGTCTCGTCCTCGGCCGGCGGGCCGTGCGGCGCCTCCGCCCGGACGTCGATCTCCTCGCCGGCACGGAGCTTGCGCATGGCCTGCGGGAGTTTGCGGCGGGCGATCTCCAGTGCGCTGTTGCGCAGTCCGACCAGGTCGGCGACGATGCCGCGGCCGATCCGCACGGAGATCAGCAGGGAGACCGCGACCGCGAGGAGACCGAGCAGGACGGCGCCTCCGGCAGGGCTCAACAGTCCGCGCACGAGGGGCCCGGCGCCCTCGGGGTCGGCATGCGCGGCGTGGTCGGAGATCCGGCCCAGGGTGTCGCGTACCGGGTTGTGGGCGCTCGCCCAGTCGTCGGCGGGCACGGCGCGGGCGGCGGCCTCGCCGGCGTCGGCCCGCAGAACGGCGTCCTCCGCCCGGGCGAGCGCTTTGTGGCCTCCGTCGCGGGTGAGCGCGCGCCAGGCGCCGGCCTGGGGCTCGCGCAAGTCGGGGACGGCGGAGTCGGTGAACGCGCGGCGGGCGGCCGTGGCGGAGGTGAACAGCGCGAGCCGTTCGCCGTCGAGGGAGCCGTCGAGCCGTGCCGAGGCGAGCAGGGCGTCCTCCTGGGCCAGCGCCTCGCCGGCCCGGCCGAGCTCCAGCAGGATGCGTCCCTCGGAACCGGCGCGGACGTGCGGGATGCAGGTGAGCGAGCCCTCGACGGCGAGGGCGTCGTCGATGACGTCGGTGTACGCCCGGTAGACCTCCGTCCAGCCGGCGTCCCCGTCGAGCAGGGTGTCCCGCACCGCGCCCAGGGCCTCGGCGGCGGCCAGGAAGGCGCGCACGCGCCGGGGGACGTCCGGCGGGAGCTCCCCGCTGTCGGCGACGGTGCCCGCGCCGTCGATCCGCAGCCGGCCCACCGCGCGGTCGGTGGTGTCGGACAGCGCGCCGAACTCGCCGTGCGGCGCCGCTCCCCCGGACGCAGCGTGCCGCACCGCCGAGGCGCGTTCGGCCTGAAGGGCCGCGACGGCCTCGGCGACGGGTGCGCGCAGCTGTGCGTCCACCCGCTCGGCCCGGCTCATGGCGGTGACCTCGCGGGCCGTGGTGACGGTGGCGTAGCCCCACAGGGCCAGCAGCGACATCACCGGCACCATCAGCAGGCTGACCACCTTGGCGCGGACCGTCCGGGGACGCAGCCGCAGCCGGTGGCCGGAGCCGGCCGGGCGGCCCGAGGGGGCGGGTGGCCGGCCCGCGTCGGGTGCCGCGCTCGCGGCGAGGGCGGCGAGTTCCTCCGCCGTCTCGTCGGCCGGGGGTCCGGCGTGCGCCCTCCGGCCGCGGGCCGGGGGCGGGGTCCCGGGGCCGCCGGCCCTAGGGGATGTACGCATGGCTCCCTCGTCGGTCGGGGGTCGGCTCGGGCTCGGTGGGCGCCGGCGCGCTCCGCCAGGCGCGCTGCGCCGCCTCCTCGGCGGCCCGTTCGCGCGCCGTGGGGGAGAGCGCGACGAAGGCCGAGGTCAGGAAGAGGTAGGACCCGAGGCCCACGGCGAGCGGGAACACGAACTGCATCGCGGTGGCGCCGGCGAGCGGCTCGACCGACGGGACCAGCCGCACCCGCACCGCGAGCATCCCGGTGTAGTGCATGCTGCTCACCGCCAGGCCCATCAGCAGGGACGCGACGGTCACGGCGAGCGGGGAGGTGATGTGGAGGGCGGCCCACAGGGCAGCGGTGGCCGCGACGACCGCGATCACCACGGAGACCGCGACCATCAGCGGGTCGAAGGAGACCTCGCCGTGCAGGCGCAGGGCGGCCATGCCGAGGTAGTGCATGGAGGCCACGCCGAGGCCCGTGGTCAGTCCGCCCAGGATCAGGGCGCGGGTGCGGTCCCGGCCGTAGCCGACGGCGAAGACGCCGGCGCAGACCACGATCATGGCGACGACCAGGCTGACCACGGTCAGCGGCACGTCGTAGCGGAGGTCGGTGCCGCGGACGGCGAAGCCGAGCATGGCGGTGAAGTGCATCGTCCAGATGCCGGTGCCGAGGGCGGAGGCGGCGGTGAGCAGCCAGTTGCGGCGCGAGCTGCCGGTCGCCTCGAGCGCGCGGACGGTGCAGCGCAGCCCGAGAGCGGCGCCGATGCAGGCCATCGCGTACGACAGCACCGGGGTCAGCCAGCCGAAGGCGGCGTGGTCGAGATGTCCCATGGGACCGGGACGCTAGTCAGGCGTCCGGCTCGCGGGGCGCGGGGTTTCGAAAGGTGCCGGAACATGACACTTCACTTCACCTGCCGGACCGCCATGTGACCGATCCCGTACCCACCGTGACGATGGTTCCGGAGACCGTGGTCACGGGCGATCATGCCGTCATGAGCGAGCACCGCACCTCCCCGTACGACCGTGACCATGTGCGTGAATTCTTCGCCGCCCGGGCGACCGGCTGGGACCGGAAGTTCCCCGACGACGGTCCCGCCTTCGCCGCGGTGGTGGCCGTGCTGGGGCTGCGCCCGGGCGACCGGGTTCTGGACGCCGGCTGCGGCACGGGGCGTGCGCTGCCCGCGCTGCGGGCGGCGGTGGGCCCCTCGGGGGTGGTGCTGGGCCTCGACCTCACCGAGGAGATGCTGCGCACCGCGGCGCGCGCCGGCCGCGGCCGGGAGGCGGCGCTGGTGCTGGCGGACGCGGCCGCTCCCCCGGTGCGCTCCGGGGCGCTGGACGCGGTGTTCGCGTCCGGCCTGATCGCGCATCTGCCCGATCCGGGGCTCGATCTCGCCGCGCTGGCGCGGACGGTGCGGGCCGGTGGCGTGCTGGCCCTCTTCCATCCGGTGGGACGGGCGGCGCTGGCCGCCCGGCAGGGGCGCGAGCTGGACGCCGGCGACCTGCGGGCCGCGGAGAACCTGCGGCCGCTGCTGGACGCGGCGGGCTGGCGGCTGACCGCGTACGTGGACGAGCCCGCCCGCTTCCTGGCGCTGGCGGTACGAACCGGCGGGTGACCGGGCGCCGCCGGGCCGAGAGATCCCCGGAACCCTCGACGGTGCAGGGCTGTTCGATTCCACCTCGGTGAGGGAAGACCGAACGCGAGGCAAACACGCAACGGACAGACCCGGAAGAAGGTGGTCCGCAGTGCTCGGCAAGCTGCGCACGGTGCTCGCCCGGTTGATCCGCCCCGCCACGCCCGCCCCGGCGGCCCCGGGACCGAGGCCGCGCAACCACAACCTGTTCGACGCGGCCGCCGCCTACGTGGCCGCCTCGGCCACGGACGACGAGGACGCCAAGGACGAGGCCGCCTCCTGGGTCTCCCCCGAGGCGCTGTCCTTCGGCGTGACCGAACTCGCCTGCCGCGCGGTGCTCACCCTGTCCAGGGAGCACGGCACGAGCCCGGACGCGGTGGCCCGCGAACTGCTGGGGGTGCCCGCGCCCCGGGCGTAAGACGGCGCTCCAGCGCAGGTGACAAGGGTGCCGCCGCCGGTCTAGGGTGCGCGCCGACGACCTGTGACGAAGGAGGCTGCCGGCATGGCCGGAACGGATGGGTCCGCCGTCGGCGCGAGGGGCTCCGAGAACGGCGCCACGGGCGCGGCGGCGGACGGTGCGGTGGACGGCGTGACGGACGACGACGCGCTGTCGGTGCTGACCGCTGTCCTGCTGACCCCGGCGCGCTTCCCCGGTGTGCTGGGCGACGACTACCCGCAGGCGTGCGCCGTGCTGGGGCTGGACCCGACGCCCGGCGGCTACGGCCTGGTCTTCGGTCAGGACGGCGGCGGCGCCCGCTGGACGGTGGTGGTCGACGACGTCTCGCTGGTCGCCATGGCCATCGCGTCCTGGGACTGCGGCATGGAGTACGACCTCTCCCCCGACGAGCGTTCCATGGTGGTCGCGCTGCCGGGGTGGCCGCTGTCGGTGGCCGTGAAGGCGCCGGGCCTGCCCGCGCCCCACGACCCCGATGCCGAGGAGGCCGGACCCTCGCTGGCCCCGCCGGACACCAGCGAGTGGGGTCCGGCCCAGCGGCGGCTGGGCGCCGACGAGATAGCCGCCCACTGGGCCCACTTCCGCACCCAGGTGAACGACGAGGACTTCGCCGTCGCGCCGGGCACGGAGGACAGCCCGAGCGGCGGCGCGGAGAGCGCCGCGGGCGCTGCCGGCACCACGGACGCCCCGGGGGCCGCGGGCGTCGCGGGAACGGGGGGTTCGGGAACCGCGGACGCTCCCGGGGCGGCGGGCGACACGGCCCGCCCCGGCGTCCGCCAGGTCCTCGACGCGGCCCGCGCCTACCTCGCCTCCCCTCCCCCGCCCGGCCGCGTGCGCGCCTTCTTCGCAGGCGGCGACGCGCGCACCGTGCGGGCCGACGGGCCGGGCTGGTCGCTGGTGGCGCGGACCGACGACATAGCGTTCGTCCTCCTCGACGCCGAGCCCCTCGAGATCATCCCGGTCGGCCGGGGCCCCGAACTACCCGCGCTGCTGGCGGGGTTGGCCGACCTCGCGGCCGAGCCGACCTGATCCGCCGAGGCCCGCCCCGCCCGGGCGGGCCTCGACCGGGTCGGGTGGGCGCTCGACCGCACCGGCAGAGGTCCGGGACCGGGCCGGCAGACGGATGCCTTGACCGCTCCGCGCTCCCCGACACCCTTGAGGCATGTGGTGCACCGCCACTCACGTGCAACCATCCCTGGCTCCCCGCCACATGGTTGACGGTGCGCCAGGCCACCACGATGAGGCAGCCCGCGGCCCAGCCGCGCCGCAGCCGCACCGCACCGCGGTGCGCGCCCCCGCGGCGCCGGCGGCCGCCCTACCGCTCCTCAGCCTCTGGAGGCCGTACATGCGTCTGTCCCCGGGCGTCCCCTGGGTCGCCGCGACCCTGCTGGCAGTGACCGCTCTCGGCGCCTCGCCCACCGCTGCCGCCTCGACGCAGGCCGCCGACGCGTCGGGCCACTGCGCCCGTCACCAGCACCTCACGGTGCCCGCCGCGGACCATCAGGAGAGCGCCTGCCTCGACGACCTGACGACCACCGGTCTGGCCGGCACCGCGTACACCGACATGGCCGACCAGGCGGGACTGACCTCCGTCAGGACGCTCAAGTCCTCCGGTGTGCCCGGTGTGCAGATCGACGGCTACTTCCCCGACAGCTCCTCCTTCAACACCACCCACGGCTGGAACCACGACGCCCAGTTCGTGATCCGCCTGCCCGACGACTGGAACGGCGGCCTGGTGGTCGCCGGCGCGCCCGGCACCCGCAAGCAGTACGCCTCGGACACCGCCATCTCCGACCACGTGCTGTCCCTGGGCTACGCCTACGCCGCCACCGACAAGGGCAACAGCACGCCGAACTTCTACACCGACGGCAGGCGCCCCGGCGACGCGGTCGTCGAGTGGAACGACCGGGTCACCCAGCTGACCCGCGCGGCCAAGGCGACGGTCGCCCAGCGCTACGGCAAGGCCCCGCGCCGCACGTACGTCACCGGCATCTCCAACGGCGGGTACCTCACCCGCTGGCAGCTGGAGAACCACCCCGAGCTGTACGACGGCGGCGTGGACTGGGAGGGGACACTGTGGACGGCGGACGGCCCCAACATGTTCACCTCCCTGCCGACGACGATCGCGCACACGCGCGGTGAGGCCGACAACCAGGACCTGTACTCCGTCGGCTTCGCCCACGGCTCGGAGTTCCTGTGGCCGTACCACGCCACCGCGTACTGGGGCGTGACGCAGAAGACCTACCGCGCCGAGTTCGACCCCACGTACGACGCCGCCTGCCCGGGCGCCTCGGCGGGCTCCACCGTCGCGGAGATCCTCGCGCCGTGCGCCTCGGACGCCGCGTACGACTACGCCTCGCGCCCGCGGGCCGTCCACGACGCGGTGGAGCGGGTCTCCCTCACCGGCCGTATCGGGCGCCCGATGATCACGCTCCACGGCGACCTGGACACCCTGCTGCCCAAGGCGGCGGACTCCGACGTGTACGCCCGGATGATCGACAGGGCCGGGCGCGGAGCGCTGCACCGCTACTACGGCATCGAGGGCGGCACCCACGTCGACGGGCTGTACGACAGCTACCCGACGGCGCTGCGCCCGATCCTGCCCTGCCACCGCTCCGCCTTCGACGCGCTCACCGCCTGGGTCGAGGACGGCGTGCGGCCGCCCGCCGACCACGACGTGGCGCGCCCTGCCGAGGGCGACGTGGCGAACAGCTGCCCGCTGGGGGGCTAGGGCCTGTCCGGCGGATCATGCCGTTCTTGCTGCCGGTTCGCTTGTCAGCGGGCCTGAGCGGGGGCATGGGGGTGCCCCCTGCTCGAGCGGAGCCGAGAGCTTGGGGGAGCGTGCGGCTGCAAGGCGGAGGAGGGAGGCGACGCGGAGCGTCGTCGACCGACGACAACGCCGCGTGGGGGCCCCTCCCGCGCGAGCGAAGCCGAGCGTGGGGGAGTGCGTGCCAGACCCCGCGACCCACGTGCGTGATCCGCCGGACAGGCCCGAGGCGTCAGCGGCCGAGCTGCTTGCGCGAGACCTGGCGGAGCCGGCGTCGCTGCCCCGGGTCCAGGGCGAAGTAGGCGGCGGGGACTCCGAGCACTATGAGCAGGGACACCCACCACGGCAGCCAGATCAGCAGGACCAGTCCGGCTGCCGTGGCCCCTGCGGCGATCTTCGCGTTCCTCGACATCTTCGGTCGCCTCCTTCGCGGCGCGTTGCCGCTCTTCCTCCAGTGAACGCCCTGGGGCTCCCGGACGGTTCCTCCCGGAGCCCCCACACGCCCCCGACCCACCCCTGAGAAAACCCTGAGACGCCACCCTTGGGCCGACCGGGCGACAAGGCGACCGGGCAACCGGGCAACCGGACGCCCTCGGAACCGGGGGCGCCGGAGACGGCGACCGCGCACACCCCGTGAACGCACCTGAACGCACCCCGCCCCGCACCGCCGAAGCGGTGCGGGGCGGGTGTCGCCTGACGGGGCGGTGATCAGCCGCGGGCGCCGAGCAGGTGCTCCATGGCCAGCTGGTCGAGGCGCTCGAACGCCATGCCACGCGCGGCGGCGGCGTCGACGTCGAACTCCTCGAAGGCGGAACGGTCCGCGAGCAGGCCCTCGAGGCCGTCCGCGGCGGTCTGCTGGGCCAGCTCGTCGAGGCGGGCGGCGCGCAGCGCCTCCTGGACCTCCGGGTCGGCGCGGAAGGCCAGCGCGCGCTCCTTGAGCAGGAGGTAGTTGCGCATGTTGCCGGCGGCGGACGCCCAGACGCCGTCGATGTCCTCGGTCCGCGGGGGCTTGAAGTCGAAGTGCTTCGGACCCGCGTAGTCGGAGCTCTCCAGCAGGTCGACCAGCCAGAACGCCTGGCGCAGGTCACCGGCGCCGAAGCGGAAGTCCTGGTCGTACTTGATGCCGGACTGGCCGTTGAGGTCGATGTGGAAGAGCTTGCCCGCCCACAGCGCCTGGGCGATGCCGTGCGGGAAGTTCAGACCGGCCATCTGCTCGTGACCGACCTCCGGGTTGACGCCGACCATCTCGGGGCGCTCGAGGCGCTCGATGAAGGCCAGGGCGTGACCGATGGTGGGGAGGAGGATGTCGCCGCGGGGCTCGTTCGGCTTGGGCTCGATGGCGAACTTCAGGTCGTAGCCCTGGGAGACGACGTAGTCGCCGAGGAGGTCGAAGGCCTCCTTCATCCGGTCGAGGGCGACGCGGACGTCCTTGGCGGCACCGGACTCGGCGCCCTCACGGCCGCCCCAGGCGACGTAGGTGGTGGCGCCCAGCTCGACGGCGAGGTCGATGTTGCGGATGACCTTGCGCAGCGCGTAGCGGCGGATGTCGCGGTCGTTGGCGGTGAAGCCGCCGTCCTTGAAGACCGGGTGGGTGAAGAGGTTGGTGGTGGCCATCGGCACCTTCATGCCGGTGGCGTCCAGAGCCTCGCGGAAGCGCTTGACGATGGCCTCACGCTCGGCGTCCGAGGAGCCGAAGGGGATCAGGTCGTCGTCGTGGAAGGTCACGCCGTAGGCACCGAGCTCGGCGAGACGGTTGACGCTCTCCACCGGGTCGAGGGCGGGACGGGTGGCGTCGCCGAAGGGGTCCTTGCCCTGCCAGCCGACGGTCCAAAGACCGAAAGTGAACTTGTCCTCGGGGGTGGGCTGGATGCTCATGACGTGGCTCCTCGCTCGGGATCGACTATTTCGTCAGGCCGGTTTACAAATTAGTATGCAACCACGTCGCTGGGAAGAGACAACCCGGGGCTGTGACCCGCGTGACGGTTCCGGCCGGGCGACGAAGCGTGGCGTTCGCGGCCGACACGGTCGCGAGTACCACGGTCCACCAGGCAGAATCCCGCATGCCGCGGAACCACAGGGAGAGCCCGATGTCAGCCAGCGAGGGTACGTACGTCGTCGGCGTGGATTCGTCCACCCAGTCCACCAAGGCGCTGGTCGTCGACGTCGCCACCGGGCGCGTCGTGGCGAGCGGCCAGGCCAAGCACACGGTCACCGGCGGCGACCGCCGCGAGAGCGACCCGCGCGTCTGGTGGGACGCGCTGTGCTCGGCGCTGGAGCAGTGCGGCGACGTGGTCCGCGAGGCGAAGGCGATCTCGGTCGGCGGCCAGCAGCACGGCCTGGTGACCCTGGACGCCGCCGGTGAGCCGGTGCGCCCCGCGATGCTGTGGAACGACGTCCGCTCCGCCCCGCAGACCCGCCGCCTGATCGAGGAGCTCGGCGGCCCGGAGGCCTGGGCCGAGCGCACCGGCAGCGTGCCCAGCACCTCCTTCACGGTCACCAAGTGGGCCTGGCTGATGGAGCACGAGCCGGAGGCCGCCGCCCGCGTCGCCGCCGTGCGCCTGCCGCACGACTACCTGACCGAGCGGCTGACCGGCGAGGGCACCACGGACCGCGGCGACGCCTCGGGCACCGGCTGGTGGGCGTCGGCGACGGAGGAGTACGACGCCAAGACCCTCGAGCACATCGGCCTGGACGCGGCACTGCTCCCGCGCGTGGTCCGCCCGGGCGAGGCGGCCGGCACGGTCCGCTCCGGCCTGCCGCTGGCGGAGGGCGTGCTGGTCGCGCCCGGCACCGGCGACAACGCCGCCGCCGCGCTCGGCCTGGGCGTGCGTCCCGGCACCCCGGTGATGAGCCTGGGCACCTCCGGCGTCGTCTACGCGGTGACCGGTCGCCGTCCGGCCGACCCGACGGGCACGGTGGCCGGCTTCGCCGCGGCCAACGACGGCTGGCTGCCGCTGGCGTGCACGCTGAACTGCACCCTGGCCGTCGACCGCATGGCCGAGCTGCTGGGCCTGGACCGGCAGGCTGTGGAGCCCGGCTCCGGCGTGACGATGCTGCCCTACCTGGACGGCGAGCGGACGCCCGCGCTGCCGCACGCCTCGGGCCTGATCCACGGTCTGCGCCACGACACCACGCCGGGCCAGCTGCTGCAGGCGGCCTACGACGGCGCGGTGCACTCGCTGCTGGCTGCGCTGGACCTGGTCCTGGACGAGGACGCCGACCGCACCACCCCGCTGCTGCTGATCGGCGGCGGCGCGCGCGGCGACGCCTGGCGCAACACCGTGCGCCGCCTGTCCGGCCGCCCGGTGCAGATCCCGCAGGCGCAGGAGCTGGTGGCGCTCGGCGCCGCGGCGCAGGCCGCCGGTCTGCTGACCGGTGAGGACCCGGCCGCCGTCGCCCGCCGCTGGAACACCGCGGACGGTCCGGTGCTGGACGCCGTGGAGCGTGACGACGCCGCGCTGGAGCGCATCGGCTCGGTGCTCTCGGCCGCCACGCCGCTGCTCGAGGGCGCCTGACCCGACCCGCGACGACCCGCGGTTCCGCACGGAACCGCGGTCGGAGATCATGGGGCGGACGACCGCCCGGCCTCCCGCGTCCGTGGACGCGCGGGGCCGGGCCCAGGAAGAGGTATGACCGCACGCAAGCAGCTCCCCGACACCCAGGCCGGCATGCGCCGGCGCAACCTCGGCAGGGTGATGCACACCGTGCGCGACGAGGGCCCGCTCTCGCGCGCCGCGGTGGCCTCGCGCATAGGCCTGACCAGGGCCGCCGTCTCCACCCTCGTCGACGACCTGGTGCGGTGGGGGCTGCTCGAGGAGCTGGGTCCCGAGCGCAACGGCACGGCGGGCCGCGGCCGGCCCGGCTCCGCGCTCACGGTCAGCGCGCACGGCCCGGCCGGCGTCGGCGCGGAGGTCGGTGTCGACCACCTCGCGGTGTGCGCGGTCGACCTGCGCGGCGAGGTGCGGGCCCGCGCGGTCCGCTACGGCCCCAACCGCGGGCGCGCCCCGGAGCCGGTGCTGGAGGAGCTCGGCGACCTGGTCCGCCAGGTGGTGGCGGAGGCCGAGGGCGAGGGGCTGTGGCCCGCGGGACTCAAGGTCGCGGTGCCCGGTCTGGTGGCGCGCGACACCCGGACCGTGGTCCGCGCCCCCAACCTGGGCTGGCACCGGACGGACCTGGGTGCGCTGCTCTCCTGCGGACTGGAGCCGAGCGTCGACAACGAGGCCAACCTGGGCGGTCTGGCCGAGCTGTGGCTGGGCAAGGACACCCCGCCCGACTTCCTGCACGTGTCCGCCGAGATCGGCATCGGTGCGGCCTTGGTCGTGGACGGCCGGCTGCTGCGCGGTGTCCGGGGCTTCGCGGGCGAGCTCGGCCATGTCCCGGTGCGCCCCGACGGGCCGCCGTGCGGTTGCGGCGGCGTGGGCTGCCTGGAGCAGTACGCCGGTGAGGACGCGGTGCTGCGCAAGGTCGGCCTCGACCCCGGCGAGGGCCGGGTGGGTCTGCTCGCGGAGCGCGCGGAGGCGGGCGACGAGGCGGTCCGGGCCGCGCTCGGCGACGCGGGGTCGGCGCTGGGCATCGCCCTGACCGGGGCCGTCAACCTGCTGGACCCGCAGGCCGTGGTGCTCGGCGGTGAGCTGTCGGCCCTGGCTCCGTGGGTGCTGCCGACGCTGCGCGAGGAGCTGTCGGCCCGCACGGCGGGGCGTTCCTGCGAGGTGTCGGTCTCGCGCCTGGGTCCCGAGGGGCCGCTGCTGGGCGCGGCGCACTCGGTCATCCGCGGCGTGCTCGACGACCCGGCCTCGGTGGCGGAGCGGGACGCCTGAGGGCCCCGCTCCCCCGCCGCGTGCGGTGCGCCCGTGGGGAGCTCGTTCAGCAGAACCAGCCGTTCTGCACCCACCCCCGGCGGTTGATGTCCCCGTAGGCGAAGCCGTAGACCCAGTCCCCGCCGGCCTGCTCGACCAGGAAGGTCTGCCCCCGGTACAGGGTGCCCATCCACGCCCCGTGCGGTGCGGTGGTCCGCACGTACAGGTCCTGGGCGCAGACGGTCTCGCGAACGCCGGCCCTGCCGTCGGCAGCGGCGGCGGGGCTCGCGGAGAGGGCGGTCGTCCCGGCCAGCGCCAGGAGCAGGGCGGTGAGCGTGCGCGTGCGCGTCATCAGGCGTCCTCCACGTCGTCCGGTGACAGGGATCACCAGGAACCGAACCCGCCCAGGCACTCCTGCCGGACGTAGCCCCAGTCGTTGGGTCCGTAGTCGAAGGTGGCCGCCCAGCCGTTGTAGACCGGGTGGGCGCCGCGGGTATGGCCGACCTTGTCGCCCCGGTACAGCACCCGCTTCAGGCCGGTCGGGCCGGAGGAACTGTCGTAGTTGGCGTAGAAGCTGGCGCTGTCGCAGACGATGACCGCGTGCTCCGGCGGCGTGGGGGCCGCCTGTCCGGCGCCGGCCGCGCCCAGGACGAGCAGCGCGGCGGAGGACAGGACGAGACCCGCCCGTGCAGTCGTGTTCATGACACAGATGATGGCCGACGAGGTGCGAGAAGTCAGCACCCCGGCGCGAGGTACGCCGAGGGGGCGGTCCCGCCGTCGCGGAACCGCCCCCTCGGAAATGTGGTCCTAGCGCTCCTCGCGGAACAGGACGTGCTCCCGCGCCACCGGGTCGTACTTGCGCAGGGTCATCCTGTCCGGGTCGCTCAGCCGGTTCTTCCGCGTCACGTACGTGACCCCGGTTCCGGCGGTCGACCTCAGCTTCACCACGGGACGTGCGGTACTGCGTGCCATGGGACCTCCTTCCGTTCTGGCCATGTCAACGGCAGGGGAGGCCCTGGCATTCCCGCCCGGGTGTCGGCGGCGTGGGCCATGATCGGGGGCATGGACCGGACGATCAGCGCACTCCCGCCCGCGCCCGCCCGGGAGTGGGCACGCCATGAGATGACCGCCGCCCTCGGGGGCCTCGTCACCGGGTCGGGCATGTGGGCGGAGGACGCGTTCCTCGGTATCGCCCGCACCGCCGCGTTCCTCGACGGGACCTGGACCCCCGATCCGGGCGAGGCCGCTCCCCGGCCGGCCGGCGACGGTTCCTGGACCCGGTTCATCGGCCGCCCGGACATCGTGGCGCTCCGCGCGTCGGCTCCCTCCACCCCGCCGCGGCACCGCGAGATCCTCCTGGACTTCCTGGAGATGTGGGCAGGGACATCCTTCGCGGACCCGGACCGCCGCTTCCGGGTGGGTGTCCTCCAGGGGCCGGACCGTCCCTTCGGCGTCCGCGACGAGCGGGGCGCCGCCTCGAGCGTGTACTGGCCGTCCGACGGCCGCCACCGGTTCGTGGAGAGGCGGGTCCCGTCCGACGCCGGGTCCCCGGGCGGGGCCGCCGGCCCGGTGCTGCCGGGCGAGGTGCTCCACGTGACGTGGACCCGTCCTGGCAGGTACACCCGCGACCGGCTCCTCGCACTGGCCACGGCGGTCCGCGAGCGCGGGCCGCTGCCGTGGGACCCCGCCGCGGTGACCGCTCTCGCCCGGGCGACCGGTATGAGCCGGGCCGCGGCCGCCCTGCTGCTGGCGGGCGCACCGGCCTCGTACCGCTTCACCGCCGAGGAGCGCGAGGTGCTGGGGCTGAGGACCGCCGAGGCCGAGGAGGGCGGCAAGGAGCTGCGCGCCCGCACGGAGGCGGACCTGATCGCGGTGACGGCGGACGCACTGCCGGCCGACCCGGAGGACCTGTGGCGGCCCGGAGGCCTGCGGGAGGTGGCGTCCCGCCTCGCCGGGGCCTGGTCGGACCGGTTCGGGACATGGCCCCAGGCGTCCGAGACGGCGTGGCAGGCCGCGCTGCCGCTGGACCGGCAGATATCGGCGGCCGACCTGTGCCGTCTCTTCCTCGACCCCGCGCGGGTGCCGTCGGTGGGCATCATCGGCGTCAACCCGCGCTGGCTGGAGCCCCGCTACCGCGGTCTGCCCACCGTCTGGGACGTCCGGAGCCGGCCCGACGCGGAGCTGCTGCTGGACGCACTGCTCACCGCGGTGCCGTGGGCCTACGCGGAGCTGCCCGCGGGTGACGCGGTGCGGGAGGGTGCCCCGGAACTGGTCCGGTACCTGCGCCGGACGCTGACCCGCGCGGACTCGCCCGGCCGCCTGCTGCGGGAGGCCATGGCCCACGGCGTGCGGCGCACCGGCGCAGGGCGGCTCTGGCTGACCGGCGAGGCGTGCGACCGGATGACGGCCCGGATCGGCTCCGGCGCCCTGCCCGAGGGCGCCTACGAGACGGATCCGCGCGCGAGCGCGCCGAAGCTGGTGGCGGAGGTGACGTGCCGGACGGGGCTGTCCGAGGACGCGGCCGCCCTGTACCTGCAGCTGCTCACCCTCTCCTCCCCCACCGACCGGAACGTGCGCCGCTGGAACGGCTGGACCGCACGGCAGCACCGTGAGGCCTCCGGTGAACTCGCCGACCGGCGACTGGTGATGCGCGACCGGCGGCCCCGTGCGGGACGCGAGGTGTTCCTGCCGGGCGCGTGGGCACCGAGCGGCCGCCCGACGTGGGGGCTCAGGCCGCCTCCTCCCCTGGAGCGCTGGAAGGTCCCGCTGCTGGGCGCCGAGCTGAGCCACGAGGGGAAGGTGACCCACCTGCCGCCCCTCCCGGACGCCCTGCCCGAACTGTTCGGGCGCGCCTGGCGGCTCGTGCGCGACGGGGACGGACCGGTGTCTGCGCCCTGACGCCGCCGCACCGCGCCGGGGACGGCGCCGAACAGGAGCCCTGCCGCGCCGGCACCGCGGCCGGGTGTGCGAGCCGCTTGCTGCCCAGACGCCGCCCCATGCCCGCCCTCCCCGTCGCCCCAGGGCGAGCCGGCCGCCCGCAGGCGTGGCGGGCACGTCCGCCACGGCGTCGCCGACGTGCCCGGTCTCCACCGAATCCCTCCGCCCGACGCCTTGCCGCCTTCCCCGCCCCGCACGAGGATGTGACGAAGACCGCACGTCGCCGTCGCCTTGCGGGGAGCCGAGTTGACCGATCCATGGGTGGCCCTCGAGCCGGGAGCCGATCCGGCGGAGCGGGCACGGGACCTGCGCCGGGCCCACGAGACGTTCACCCTGGCCGGGACCGTCCCTCAGCCGGTGCGCCCGGTGGTCGCGGAGTCCTGGCGGCGCTCCGCCCGAGCCGGTGTCGGACCCGACCGCTCGGCGGACGTCGAGCTGACCGACGCCGACCTCGACGCCTACCGCGCCGAGCACCCGCTGTCCCGGATGATGCCGCTGATCCGTGAGCTGGTCGGCACCTTCGCGGACGACGGCGGCCATCTGCTGGCGGTCTGCGACGCGCACGGACGACTGCTGTGGGTGGAGGGCTGCCCCGCGGTGCGGCGGCGCGCGGACGCGATGAACTTCGTGCCCGGAGCCCGCTGGTCGGAGAGCGCGGTGGGCACCAACGCGCCCGGCACCGCCGTCGCCGTCGACCGCCCCGTGCAGGTCTTCACCGCGGAGCACTTCTGCCGTCAGGTGCAGCCGTGGACCTGCGCCGCCGCCCCGGTGCACGATCCCCGCACCGGCCGGACGCTCGGCGCCGTCGACATCACCGGCGGCGACGGACTGGCCCACCCGCACAGCCTCGGCTTCGTCCAGGCCGTGGCCCGCGCCGTCGAGTCGCAGCTCGCCCTGCTGGAGCCGCCCCCGCACGGGGACGGCTCCCTGGAACTCACCGCGCTCGGCCGGGACGAGGCGCTGCTGCGGGCGCCCGGCGGACGGCGGCTGCGCCTGAGCAGGCGGCACTCGGAGATCATGGTGCTGCTCGCACGCCACCCCGAGGGCCTGGGCGGCGAGGAGCTGGCCTGCGCGCTCTACCCGGACGAGACCGTGCCCCCGGTGACCCTGCGCGCCGAACTGACGCGACTGCGGCGGACATTGGGCCCCGACGTGCTGGCCTCACGGCCGTACCGGCTGACCTTGCCGGTGGAGGCGGACGTGGACCTGGTGGAGCGGCGGCTGGAGACCGGCGCGGTCGCCGCGGCGGCGGCCGCGTACCCGGGACCGCTGCTGCCCTCCTCACAGGCCCCCGCGGTGACCCGGCTGCGACGGCGGACGGCGGACGGCCTGCGCGCGGCGCTGATCGCCCGGGGTGACGCGGACCTGCTGGCCGACTGGGCGCACGCCCCGTGGGGCGAGGACGACCTCGACGTCTGGCGCGCCCTCGCCGCGGTCCGCCCCACCCCCGCCGTCCGCTCCCGGCTCACCGCCCTGGAGTGTGAACTCGGCCTTCCGGCAGCGCTGTTCGCGCCCGGGCGACGGCACGCAACGTCTGTGCAACGTCGGTCCTCCTAGCCTGCCCGACCAGAGCTGATCGAGCCGTCCGACGGCGGGCGGCGCATCTCCGGGAGGCACACAGATGACCCGTTACGCAGCACCGGGCACCGAGGGCGCGATCGTCTCCTACCAGGCGCGGTACGACCACTTCATCGGCGGCGAGTACGTGGCGCCGGCCCGCGGCCAGTACTTCGAGAACCCGTCCCCCGTGAACGGGCAGCCGTTCACCGAGGTCGCGCGCGGCACCGCGGAGGACGTGGAGCGCGCCCTGGACGCCGCCCACGCCGCCGCACCTGCCTGGGGCCGCACCTCCGCGGCGGCGCGCGCCGACATCCTGCTGAGGATCGCGGACCGGATGGAGGCGAACCTGGAGAAGCTGGCGGTCGCCGAGAGCTGGGAGAACGGTAAGCCGGTCCGCGAGACGCTGGCCGCCGACATCCCCCTGGCGATCGACCACTTCCGCTACTTCGCGGGCGCGGTCCGCGCCCAGGAGGGAACGCTCGCGGAGATCGACGACGACACCGTCGCCTACCACTTCCACGAGCCGCTGGGCGTGGTCGCCCAGATCATCCCGTGGAACTTCCCGATCCTGATGGCGGTCTGGAAGCTCGCCCCCGCGCTGGCGGCGGGCAACGCGGTCGTCCTCAAGCCCGCCGAGCAGACGCCCGCCTCGATCCACTACTGGCTGAGCCTGGTCTCCGACCTGCTTCCGCCGGGCGTCCTCAACATCGTCAACGGCTTCGGCGTGGAGGCCGGCAAGCCGCTGGCCTCCAGCCCGCGGGTCGCCAAGGTCGCGTTCACCGGCGAGACCACCACCGGCCGCCTGATCATGCAGTACGCCTCGGAGAACATCACCCCGGTCACCCTGGAACTGGGCGGCAAGTCACCGAACATCTTCTTCGACGACGTCTCACGCTCCCGCGACGACTTCTACACCAAGGCGCTGGAGGGCTTCGCGATGTTCGCCCTCAACCAGGGCGAGGTCTGCACCTGCCCCTCCCGTGCGCTGATCCAGCGCGGTCACTACGGCGACTTCCTCGCCGCGGCCGTCGAGCGGACGGAGCGGATCGTCCCGGGCCACCCGCTGGACACCGGCACCATGATCGGCGCCCAGGCCTCCAACGACCAGTTGGAGAAGATCCTGTCCTACCTGGACATCGGCCGCCAGGAGGGAGCCAAGGTGCTGACCGGGGGCGAACGCATCGACCACGGTGGCGAGTTGCAGGGCGGCTACTACGTCCAGCCGACCATCTTCGAGGGCGACAACAGCATGCGGATCTTCCAGGAGGAGATCTTCGGCCCGGTCGTCTCCGTCACCTCCTTCGACGACTTCGACGACGCGATGAAGATCGCCAACGACACCCTCTACGGCCTGGGCGCCGGCGTCTGGACCCGCGAGTCCAACACCGCCTACCGGGCGGGCCGCGCCATCCAGGCGGGCCGCGTGTGGACCAACTGCTACCACGCCTACCCGGCGCACGCCGCCTTCGGCGGATACAAGGGCTCGGGCATCGGCCGCGAGACCCACAAGATGATGCTGGACCACTACCAGCAGACGAAGAACCTCCTGGTCTCCTACTCCGCCAAAGAGGTCGGGTTCTTCTGAGCCCCGCGGAAGGGTGCCTGCCCGGCGAGGACGCGGGGCAGGCACCCTTCCGTCGTGCCCCGGCGACCGGTGACGGCCGGAGCCGGGGGCCGCTTACTGGATCTTGAGAGGACGCCCAGCCCGTGGCAGGCTCATGCCGCATGATCGACGACTTCGCGAAGGACACCCTGCACGGGAGACTGCGCCGGGACCGCACGGCGCTGCTCTGGAAGCTCGACGGTCTCTCCGAGTCCGACGCCCGCCGGCCCCTGACGGCGACCGGGACCAACCTGCTCGGCCTGGTCAAGCACGTGGCCACCGTCGAGGCCAGGTACTTCGGCGAGGTCTTCGGCCGCCCTTCCCCTGAGCCGCTGCCCCGGTGGCAGGACTCCGACGGCAGCGATCTGTGGGCTGCCGAGGACGAGACCCGCGAGCAGATCGTCGCGTTCTACCGGCGCACGTGGGAGCACGCCGACGCGACGATCGACGGGCTCCCCCTCGACGCCCCCGGCCGCGTGCCGTGGTGGTCCGGACCCCATGCCGACACCAACCTGTTCGGCGTCCTGGTCCACGTGCTCGGCGAGACCGTCCGGCATACCGGGCACGCCGACATCCTCCGCGAGGGCCTCGACGGCCGCACCGGGCTGCGGCCCGAACACGAGCAGCGGATCGACGAGGAGGCCCGCGCGGCCCACCGGGCGAAGATCGAGCGGGCCGCGAGGGCGGTGGCGCCGCACGAGGCCTGAAGGGCTGTCCCGTAACCGTCGGCCCCAGGCGATCGGTACCTTCAGCAGGACCGCGAACGGTCCGTGCCGAGAACTTCTGACTGATGGTGATGAGCCTGCGATGAGTGAACTGACGAAGCCCGAGGTCGCCGTGCCGGAGGGCGACGCTCCTACTGAGCTGACCGTCCGGGACCTGGTCGTCGGGGACGGAGCCGAGGTGAGGCCGGGCATGGTGGTCCTGGTCCACTACGTCGGGGTGACCTTCGAGTCCGGGAAGCAGTTCGACGCCTCCTGGGACCGCGATCAGCCGTTCAAGTTCGCCCTGGGCGGTGGCAAGGTCATCAAGGGCTGGGACCGGGGGGTGAGGGGGATGAAGGTCGGCGGTCGGCGCGAGATCATCGTTCCCCCGCGTCTCGGCTACGGCAGTCAGTCGCCCTCGCCGTTGATCCCGGCCGGCTCGACCCTGGTCTTCGTCGTCGACCTGCTGGACTCGTACTCCAGCACCCACGGGTGGAGCAACACCTGGAGGTCCTGACAAAGGCGTGTGAGTGTCGGTGATCGATCACCGGTCCGACGCCGAGGGCCCACACCAGGCGCGCCGCGGGCACCTGGAGCGGCCCTGCCGACCTCCGGGGCGGGCGGTGGCCCACCCGCCCGCCCCGGAGCGACCAGGGTCGGTCCCGGCGGCCGGTTGCCGCCGGGACCGCCGTCAGGTGTTGTTCACGAGGCGCCAGCGGTTGTCCGCGGAGCCGTCGTCGGGGGCCTGGACCGCGAAGGCGCCGCGGGCGGTGGAGTTGCCGGCGATGCCGAGGAGCTTGCCGCTGTTGACGTTGCGGATCTTGTAGGTCCCGTCGCCCTGGGCCAGCAGCGTCCAGCGGTGGTCGGCGGTGCCGTTGTCCGCCCACTGAAGGACGGTCGCGTTGTCGGCCGTCGACATGTCCTGCACGCCGAGCACCTTGGCGCTGTGGACGTTGCGCAGGCGGACCGCGTCGCCGTCGGTGATCATCTCCCAGTTGTGGTCGGCCGTGCCCGAGTCGTCCCACTGAAGGGCGCGGCCACCGTCCGCGGTGGACATGTCCTGGACGCCCAGGACCATGCCGCTGGCAGCGTTGACCAGCCGGACGGATCCGGTCGGCGTGCCGGAGCCGCCGCCGGTGTTCCAGTAGACGGTGTAGTTGTGCCCGTGCGCGTCGTGGAACGGCCCGAGGTTGACGGTGGACCCGCCGGCCGTGGCGGTGAAGGCCAGCGAGGTGCTGCTCGTACGCCTGACCGTCGTGGTGTCCAGGCGCGGCAGGGAGGTGAGCGTGGTGTTGCCGTAGTTGCCGGACAGCACGACCGGCCCGTAGGTGACCGCGGCGACGTCCGGGTTGTCGTTGGCCGCCCGGACGACGACCCGCATGGGCAGCCGGACGGTGACCGTGTCGCCGGCGCTCCAGGTCCGGGTGAGGGTGGCGTAGCTGCCGGGGGTCGCCTGGATGTTCTGGACGGCGCCGTTGACGCTGACGGTGGCGCCCGTGGTCCAGGCGGGGATGCGGATGCGCATGGGCCAGGTGCCGCCGGCGTTCCCGGTGACCTGGAGGGTGGTGGTGTCGCCCACCGGATAGGAGGTGGTCTGGGTGACGGTGATGCCGCGCTGCGACCAGTTCAGGACCGAGGGCACGAACAGGTTGACGGTCAGGGTGTCGCCGTTGTGGAAGTACACCGAGTCCATCAGCCGGGTGTGCATCTCCAGGCCGGTTCCCTGGCAGCACCAGAACGAGTTGTAGTCCGTGCTCCACGTGCCCCCGCCCCAGGCCGGTCCCACGCCCCGTCTGCCGCCCGGGTTGAGCGGGGTGAAGTAGGTGACGTGTCCGTGGGAGTCCGCCGGGTTCTGCTGGCCGATCATCTGGTTCAGCCAGGCCCGCTCGTAGTAGTCGAAGTACTCCGCCCGGTCCGGCTCGAGCGTGTACAACTCCCGCGTGAGATCGAGCATGTTGAAGGTGTTGCAGCTCTCGCAGGTGTCCTGGTTCAGGTAGCCGGCGATGGCGTTCGGGGCCCGGAAGTGCTCGGCCTGACTGTTGCCGCCGATGGCGTAGGTGTGCGCGCCGACGGTGATCTTCCAGGCGTTGCCGGCGATGTCCCGGTAGCGGGTGGTGCCGGTGGCCTTGAACTCCCGGACCGCGCCGATCCACTTGGGGACCTGAGTATTGGCGTGCAGACCGTTCAGCCGGTCCTGGTTGGCCGCCAGGGGGTCGAAGACCGAGGCGTGGTCGAACCTCCGCGCGACGGTGAGCCATCGTGCGTCGCCGGTCTGTTGGTACAGGTCGGCCAGCACGTCGTTCATGCCGCCGAACTCGGTGCCGAGCATCGCCTGCATCTGTGTGGTGCTCAGCGCGCCGGTGCGCCGGTCGACCCAGGCGGCGAGGGAGAGCAGCACGTCGCGGGCCTGGGTGCTGCCGATCAGGCGCCAGACGTCCAGCAGGCCGGCGAGCGTCTTGTGGACCGCGTAGTAGGGCACGTTCCCGTTGGACAGGGTCCGCTGCTCGAGCGCGGTGAAGTCCGACTCGGGGAACCCGGAGAGGTATCCGGCGCCGAACCCGGCCGCGGCGTTGTTGGCCTGGCACTTGGCAAGCTCGGCGACCATGCGGGTCGCCTTGTCCCGGCACACGGTGTCGCCGGTCACCGCGTAGGACTGCGCCCAGGCGGTGAGGAAGTGTCCCTGCACATGGGTGCGGAAGGGGAACGACGGGGCGTCCCAACCGCCGTTCGCCGACGCCCCGTTGGTGGAGAGCCGGTGGTTGGCGCGGAAGTTGTACAGCAGCCGGTCGACGTCGACGAACCGCAGATAGTTCAGTGTGCGGTTCTGGTTGTCCAGCCACCGGCTCGCGGTCAGCCGCACCTGCCCCAGCTCGAAGGGATGGGCCAGGACTCCGATGTCGGCACGCGCGGGAGGGATGACGGCCGCCTGCGCGGGCGAGCCGCCCAGAAGCGGCTGGGCGACGGACGCGACGGCCGCCGCCCCGGCGGTCCGCAGGAGGCTCCGTCTGCTGAGGGGTAAGGACACCGTGCACCACTTTCCTTGGTCGGAGGTCTCCCGTCGGAGACCGGGTCCGGGGGGGGTTACGGCGTGACGCGGAAGGTCGCGTCCTGCCGGTCCGAGGCGCTGGACGCCGTGTCGAGCGGGTCGATGCGCAGTTGGTAGTTGCTGTGCCGCAGGTAGCGCGTGGGGAAGTTGTGGGAGCGGAACGACGCCCAGGAGGAGTCGGCGAGGCCCGCCGTCCGCTGGAAGGTCGCGTCCGCCCGGAAGGTGGCGGTGCCGTCGTCCGGGTCGAGGCGCACGGCGTAGTTGCTGTGCCGCAGGTAGTTGCCCGGGTAGTTGACGGACTCGAAGGAGACGCCCGAGGAGGAGGCGAGCCCGGGGACCGTACGCCACATCTGGTCCTGGTACGGGTCGAAGGGGTAGGCGTCGATGCGGCCCAGGCGGTCGGCGTGCCGCACGAAGCGGTCGGGGAAGTTGTACGACTTCAGCCGCACCCACTCGGGGGCGCCCCAGCGGGCGACCGCGGCCGCGTACTCGGCGTCGGTGATGCCGATGATGGAGCCGTGCTTGGAGTTCAGCGGGGGCGTGTAGTCGCGCTGGTTCATCGGCGCCCAGGAGTTGGCGCCGATGTTCGTCTGCGACCAGGCGTAGTAGTCGTTGTTGACCGGGCTGAACGAGTCGCCCCACAGCCGCCAGCCGCCGTCGTTGTTCCTGACGAGCAGGGGCGCCTCGATGGCGTTCCCCTGCCTGAGCCCGCTGGTGTAGGTGGTGAAGCTGTTGGGCGCGCCGGTGGAGGACCTCGCACCATAGAGCAGGCCGTCGCCGAGGTTCTTGTAGTACAGATAGGTGGTGCCGCCGTCGACGACGACGTCGCCGTCCAGGACGCCGGAGCTGGGGCTGAAGTACACCTGGGGCGAGCCGACCGAGCGGAAGTCGGTGGTCCAGTTGGCCATCAGGACGTCGCGTCCGCCGTTGACCGCCGAGTAGACGATGCCGTACTGGCCGCGCGAGGCGTCCCAGAAGGCGGTCGGCGCCCAGGTGTGGGTGCTCGAGGTGTGCATCTGGAGGCGGCGGTAGCCGGTGAACCCACTGAGGTCGGTCGAGTCGTAGACGTGCAGGTACTGACTCCAGCGGCTGAAGTCGGTGCCCTTGAGGTCGGTGGCGAGCACGACGAAGGCGCCGTCCTGCTTGCGGAGGATGAAGGGGTCGCGCAGGCCCTGTTCGCCGGCGGTCGGGGTGACGACGGGACGGTTCTGGTTCAGCGGGGTCCAGTTCAGTCCGTCCCGGCTGACCGCCAGGTGCAGGCCGTAGTCCGCGCCCTGGCCGTTCGGGGATTCGGTGAAGTAGACCATGGCGTATGCCGTGTTGGCCGCCGCGGCGGCCGAGGGGGCCGCCGCCGCGCGCGTGGCGGGTGCGAGGGCTCCGAGCGCGGCTCCCGCCGCGGCCAGACCGAACGATCGTCTGCTGAGGTGCATGCTCTCTCCAGCTCTGCTGTCGGGCTCGGGACGCCGGCCTCCTCCTCGGATCTCGGCCCACGCGCGGGGAGAAGGTGACCGCGGCGGAGCCGGGTGCGGCAGGAGGAGCGGGGGGTGCCACAGGCAGTGAGGCGATCACGGCAGGCCGGCCCTGGGGCCGGTCCGATGAGCGGTGGGGCGTTCGGCAGTCAGTGTGAGCGCTAACACTCTTGGGGAGCAAGGGTCGTGCGCCGGATGAGGCGGTGGAGGCGGTTCCGAGCCAGCGACCCGTGCATCACGGGGAACGCGTTCATCCAGCTCAGGGCCGCGAGATGTTAGCGCTCACAACTTGTCCGTGAATGCAGGCTCGGCCGAATCACGTCGGCACCGCTCGGAGCGCATCCGGGTCTCTCACCCCTCTGGGTACGCCCTGGCTACGGTCGTGGTCGGCCCGCGTCGAGCGCGTCGGCCCGCTTCACCATGTCGGCGGCGATGTCGTCCCAGTCCGGACCATGCATCCACAGACTCTGGGCGGCCTCCCGCAGCAACTGCGGGTCGTCCGGCCGTTGCAGGAGCACCAGCCGGTAGGCCAGGTTCCGGATCCAGACGGGCAGGTGTCCGTCGACCAGCTGCGGACTGAGCTCGTGGAGCATGGAGAGGATCGATTCCGCGTCGGCGAAGGTCAATTCCTCGACGAAGTAATGCTCGCGGTGTTCGCGCTCGCACTCCGGTGTGGGGCGGTACTCGTCCCCGTACAGACACCGGGCGTGTTCGGTCAGAGTGCGGTGCATGGCCAGGAGCCTACGACGTCGCGATCCGTCGGACGGGGCCCGGTCCGTGGCGGGTCTCATCGCATCACGGCGTCCACGCCGTGATCCGCGAAGATCCCCGCATGACGGGGAACGGGACCAAGGCGTGCCGTCCGTGTCGAGGCGGTAGAGGCCGGCGTGGCGCGGCGGCGGCCGATGTGATCGCGGGTGAGTGGCGGGGCAATTCGGTCCCGCCGGTCGATGCGGAGCCTCACCTGCAGCTTGAAGCCAGGACGTCAGCACCAGCGGCTGCAGAACGCCGACTGTGCGACGCCCGTCTCCGGCTGCCGTCCGGCTGGGAGGAGCGTTCCGAGCCACCACCAGTGCGAGCGGCGGGATCATCCAGGTCACCGGCAAGGGCTCCCCGGTTGGGTGACCCACCGGGCTCAGGGCCGCTCCTGGTTCACCCGGAACGCCGGGAGATGACCCCGAGGAAACGGCCTAGGGCATTTTGCTCCGGTCGCGCTGCTGAACACCGGCCCGGCTTCTGCCGACGTTCCGGGACGCCGTGGCCGTCGAGCGCCCTGACCGCTCGCTGCCGGACGGGCTCGGTGCTGTCGCGACCGGTCTGGGCTGAAGTCTTCCCTCGGTCGCTCTCTGGTCCCCCTTGGCGGCTTCCGCGCGCAGGGTCTTGCGGGTTTTCCACCACCAGTACCCGCCCACGAGCACGATTATCGGGCTGACGATCAGGGTGAACGTGATCTCGTCCACGCCCTTGCCGAGGAGAAGGAACGGGGCGGCGCCCAAGCCGAGGGCGAGGGCCTTGGTGTAGGGCTTCAGTGCAGGCTGCATGGCGGGCAGCGTACGGCTCCCACCAGGGGCGAGTTCCAACGGGATCCCGTGACGGACGCAACCGACGCTCTCCTCAGTACCCTGGCGCGGTGACACCGGGCGCCGCCTTGACGAGAACCGCGGAGCCGCATCGCCGGCATGCCGACCGGGGCACGGCCCTGGCCGTTGACGAGCCCGAGGGCGACGTCCACGCCCACTGCCCCAACGTCAGGACCGCGCCCCTCGCTCCGCCTTCCTGGGGTCAGGCACGCACGTGGAGCCCGAAACCCGTGCGGCCGGCGGCTTCCAGCCCCTCCTTCAGGTGCAGCGAGGGAATCTCGTAGTCACCGAAGTTCTGTCGCCGGAACGGAATCGGTTCGGTCGATTCCAGGGTGAGCAGGCGCCGCTCCCAGGCCTTGGCGACGGCCGGGTACTCCTCGGCGGTCATCCGGTCCGTGCTGTACAGCACGAACGGCGGCAACACGTCGATGCCCGGGTAGTAAAGGATGCCGTGCTGGATCGGGAACAGCAGATCATCGATGGGGCCGTTGATCCCACGGGCGGCGTAGTGCGGCTGAGGGCCACCCGCGGTCACCGACAACAGTGCTCGCTTGCCCGCGAGGGTGCCTTCGCCGAAGCGCTCACCGTACTTGGTGTCGCTGTGCTCGCCGACGCCGTACGCGAAGTTGTAGGTGAACACCCGGTCCACCCAGCCCTTGAGGATCGCGGGCATCGTGTACCACCACAGCGGGAACTGGAAGATGATCGTGTCGGCCCACAACAGCTTGTCCTGCTCGGCCCGGACATCCTCGGTGAGCGTCCCGGCCTCGAAGGCCCGGCCGGAGTCGGCGGCGACCTTCAGCGGACTTGAGGCGTGAGGGCCGTAGTCCGCGGCGTCCACGACGGCCTTCCAGCTCATCGCGTACAGATCACTCACCCGAACCTCGTGTCCGGCGCCCTCCAGTGTCGACACCGCGAGGTCTTTCAGCGAACCGTTCAGTGACTTCGGCTCCGGATGGGCATGGACGATCAGCGTCTTCATCAGCGTTCTCCTTCGGATCGGATGCCACTGATCCTGGACGCCGAGGCATACGGTGTTCAGGGGCGCGGTATCCACCGGACCGGGCTTCCTGGTCTCGGCAGGACCCCCTCACCGGCGCACACCGCGCCCATACTGGGTACATGGATGATCTCGCGAGTTTCCTGAGGACCAGGCGCCGCCGGGTCAACCCGACGTCTGTCGGCATCTGCGTCGACAACCGTCGCAGGGTCGAAGGACTGCGTCGCGAAGAAGTCGCACACCTGTCCGGTGTCAGCGTCGACTACTACGTGCGTCTGGAGCAGGGCCGCGCCACCCAGCCTTCCGAACAGGTCCTCGACGCCCTTGCCCGAGTCTTCGACCTCGATGAGACGGAGCGCGAACACCTCCACCGGCTCACCCGCCGGCCCCGCCGCCGCGCGAAGGCACCCGGTGGGCGAGTACGGCCGGAGCTGCTGCGCGTCCTCGACATGGTCACCCACGCACCCGCCTTGATCATGAACCACCGGCTGGACGTGCTCGCTGCCAACCGCCTCGCCGGACTCCTCCTCGGCCGGCCGATACCGGGCCTGAACACCGCCCGTCACATCTTCCTGGATGAAGCCGAGCGCGGCCTGTACGCGGACTGGGAGACCTGCACCCTCGACGTGGTCGGGCACCTGCGCCTGGCTGCGGGCAAGTATCCCGAGGACCCTGGGCTGGCCTCGCTCATCGGCGAGCTGGCCATGGGCAGCGAACGCTTTCGCCGGCTGTGGGCCCGTGCGGAGGTCCGCGCCCGGACCCACGGACGCAAGGCGTACCAACATCCGCTGGTCGGACTGCTCGAACTGCACCAGGAGAACTTCGCACTGCCCGACGAATCCGGCATGGAACTACTCGTCCTGTCCGCCCTCGCGGGCAGCCCCGCCGAGGACGGCCTACGTCTTCTCGCGAGCCTGGGCACGGACAGTGGCGACGTGCATCCAACCATGAATGCCCGGCTTTCCTGATTGTTACAGAATGCCTCCCCGCGGAGACGCGTGGAGCCCAGAAACAATTCTTCAGCCACAGGCTCAGGGGGAGGACGTCGTATGGAACAGGGTGTCCGACCCAACCGCAAAGTCGGAGGCACGTGCCACCTCCCCCTGGTCCCGCATGGTCGGCCGCCCACGGGAGAGCCCACGCGTTCGCAGCGCCCTTCTCCGGCAGACCTCCTCGCGGGTTGCCCCCGCGAGGAGCACCTGACGGTGCGCCGGTCATGCGCAGGGCGTCACCACGGCGACGGCGCCGGCGGCGGAACCACCGGCGGGCGGTCGTCGCAGGTGAGGGTGTTGGGCAGGAGCCACTCCCCCAGCCAGGGGCCGGCCGTCCCGCCGCCGTCGTTGTCCCCGAGGTCGGCCAGGGCGAACTCGGAGCCGGCCGGGGTGAAGTGGAAGGTTCCGCAGTTGTTGACGCCGACCGCGCCCACGTTGCGGGCGTCGACGTTCTCGAAGGTCGCGCCGCCCGCCGCCCGGGCGCTCACCACGGAGGTGCCGGTGCCGTCCACCCGGACGTCCTTGAAGTGGACGTCGTCGATGGAGTACAGGTCCTTCACCGGCCAGTCCGCGACCAACATGATCGCGTTGTAGGTGCTGTCGAGGTAGTGGTCGCCGGTCACCCGGATGTCGGCGGCGATGTCCTTGTCCAGCGCCGAGAACCAGATCGCGCCGAGGCCGATCTTCCAGTTCAGTTCGTAGGTGCCGGCCCGCACCGTGGTGTTGTTCCTGATCCACAGGTGCCCGGTGAACGCCTCGGCGCCGAAGCGCGCGCCGACGTGCAGGGCGCTGCCCTCGCGGACCGGGTCGGCGATCAGGTTGTTCGAGACGGTGGTGTCGGCGCCGCCGTAGATCGCGATGCCGTTCGCCAGGACCGGCGACTGCACGGTGTTGCGGTCGAAGGCGTTGCGGGCGTTGGTGGTCTTCTCCGCCCACATGGCGAGGCCGTCGTCCCCCGAGTTGCGGACGAGGTTGTTGCGCACGACCGAGTCGGTGACGCCGGTGTGGAAGTTGAGGCCGTCGGCGATCTGGTCGGTGATCACGTTGTTCGTCGCGGTGAAGTCCTTCATGGGGCCGTCGAACCACATGCCCACCTTGGTGTGATGGAGGTACAGGCCGTCGACGGAGGAGTCGCTGAGCGAGCCGCCGATGCCGTTCACCTGGTCGGTGTCGACGCGCTCACGGACGTCGCCCTCGACGGCGAATCCGGAGAGGTGGACGTCGTGACTGCCTCCCTCGGCGGCGCTTCTGCCGTAGAAGCCGACCCCGGTGTGCGTCGAGCCGTCGGGCGCGGGGGTCTCGAGCTCGACCTCGCGGCCCTTGATGACGGTGTACCAGCTGCCGGCGCCCTCGATCGTGACGTCGTCGACGGTGATGTGCCGGTTGACCTGGTAGGTGCCCGGCGGGATGTGGACCGTCCGGTGGGTCCGCCGGGCGTGCGCGATGGCGCGGTCGAGGGCGGCCGCGGACTCACGGCGTCCGGTGGGGTCCGCGCCGAAGGCCAGGACGTTCACCGCCGCGCGTGGAGCGATCCGCGGTCCGTCGACGCGCTGCGATTCGAGCAGGTCGATCACCGTCCACGCGGCGGTCGACCTGGCGGGCATCGTCAGCCGGATCTTGGCGCCCGCCGGGTGGGTGCGGCCGAGCAGGAGGCGCTGCTCGTCGTAGAAGTGGTGCGGGCGGAAGGGCTTGGTGATCTGCGGTGCGGGCGTGGTCTCCTTCGGGACGCAGCCGCACTCGGTGATCCACCAGTCGGGGTGCAGCAGGCCGGCGTCCGGGTCGTTGGTGAACGGGTACTGGTTGTAGAGCCAGGAGTACTGCGAGGTCAGGGTCATCGGCGTGCGTCCGCGGCCGTCGACCGTGACGTCGAGGGGCGCGGTGATGCCGCCGCCGTCCGGCGCGTCGGGGATGCTGTACCGCACGGTGATCGCGTTCGCGGCGGCCGGCAGGGTGAACTCGACGTGCTGCCCCTTCAGCAGCTTGACGGCGGAGCGGCCGGACGCCTCGGAGGGCAGCGTGTAGGCGGCGCGGTCGGGGCCGAGGACCGTGCCGGTGGTCGTGGCCGACTCCGCTTCCTGCTCGACGAGGCCGAGGTCCGCGCCCCGGCCGGCGACCAGCGAGGGGGCGAGGCCGGCACGGGTGACGGCGGGCACCGTGGCCGTGCGCGTGGGGGCGTCGGCCGCGACGGCTGGGGTGGCGGCGAGTCCGGCCGCCACGGTGAGTGCGGCGAGCAGCAGGGCGACGCCTCGACGGGGCGGGCCGCCCGGTCTGCGCGAGGTGGCCGCCGCGGTGAGCTTCCGTGCCATGGAGTCACTCGTTCCTGTGGGTGAGGGCCCGTGGGGAAGGGGCCGATGGGTGAGGGCCTGTGGGTGCGGGTGGGTCGGCGGGCGTCTGTAGGTGCGGGTGGGTCAGCGGGGCGTCTGTGAATGCGGGGGGCGGTGAGGGCCTGCGGATGCGGAAGTGCCGGTGGGTCCGTGAGTGCGGGTGTCGGTCAGGGTCAGTAGGTGCGGGCAGGTCGGTGGGGCTCGTAGGTGTGGGCACGTCGGCATGGGCACCGCGGTGCGGGCACGGCGGCGTGGGCACGGCGGTGCGGACACGGCGGTGCGGACACGGCGGTGAAGGCCCGTGTTGCGGGCACGTGGTGAGGATTCGTAGGTGCGGGCGGGTTGATGGGGCTCCTCGGTGCGGGCCGGCCAACAGGGCCCCCGGGGGGAGGCCGCTGAAGCGGGGCGCCGGCGCTGAAGCCCCGTGCGGCGGCTCACCGCCGGGCGTCGCGCAGGCTCCGCAGGAGGGCGACGTCGAGGTGGTCGACCTCGCGCGGTGGGTAGCCGCGGTGGAAGGCGAGCTGCTGCTCGACCGACAGGCACGGCACCGTGCGGCCGTCGAGACGGCCCCGGGTGAACGCGCCGCGCGGGTAGCGGAAGAAGCCACCCTGGAGGTCGGCCTGTCGGCCCACCCCGTCGGCGTCGAACACCACCGGGTGGAGGTCGACCCAGCGACGCCCCGGCGCCGCGAGTTCGACCCGTGTCGGCCGCTGGTCGGTCTCCACCCGGTAGCCGAGCAACGCAAGGGCCTCCAGCGCCGCGGGCTCGCTCGCCGCGTCCAGGGCCAGGTCGACGTCCCGGTGCTCACGCGTCTGCCGGCCCGCCAGGACGTCCACGCCCCAGCCCCCGGCGACCCAGCACCGCGTGCCCGCCGGCTCCAGGGCGTCCAGGACGCCGAAGAGGTCCGTGATGTCCATCGCGGTGATGCCTCCTTCGCACTCCGCCGCGCTCCCCCGTATGCCGCCCGCCCTCCGCACCGCGGGCCGGGCGCCCACGGCACCGGCGCCCACAGCACCGGCGGGCGCCGGCCGGTGTCACCCGAGAACGGGGACCCGGGTCAGCAGGGGTTGTTGTTGATCTTGAAGGTGGAGGTGGTGTTCCGGATGTCCTGCGCGTTGTCGCTCAGGCGCAGGCAGTTGAAGGTGACCTCGCCGACCGCGGGGCCCTGGCCCTCCTCGGGCTTCTCGTTGGCCCAGACGCCGAACCCGGACTTGGCGTCCCAGGCGTCACCGCTCTTACGGGCCCCGCTGATCGAGATGTCGGTGAGGACCGTGTCCTTGATCGGGAACTGCGGCTGCCCGCCCGAGTAGTTGGTCTGGAACATGACGCCGCTGTAGGTGGGGTCGACGATGTCGACGTCGGTCACCCTGATGCCCTGGAAGACCTTCGAGGCGGAGAAGACCCAGATCCCGGGGAAGGTCTGGTTGCCCCAGAAGTGGCCCCCGGCCCTCACGATCGAGATGTTCTCGAACTTCGTCGGCTCGGTCCCGAAGCCGTTCATCGGGTAGCCGAAGTCCAGGGAGGAGATGGTGATCCCGGAGTAGACGAGGGTGTCGGCGATGTGGATGTTGCGGAAGGTGTT
The DNA here is from genome assembly GCF_040295685.1 of Streptomyces sp. NPDC002734. NCBI lineage: Bacteria > Bacillati > Actinomycetota > Actinomycetes > Kitasatosporales > Streptomycetaceae > Streptomyces > Streptomyces sp. NPDC002734. The sequence goes on along the minus strand of NZ_JBEOVU010000019.1, from coordinate 21,409 downwards.
GTTGTAGCCGCCGTACACCGCGACGCCCGCGGCGCGCCAGGTCAGGGTGGTGGTGAGGTTCTCGTAGACGTTGTTCTTCATGTCGGCGCCGCCCGCGTCGATCGCGGAGAACAGCGCGAAGCTGTCGTCGCCGGTGGCCCGGGCGTCGTTGTTGGCGACCAGGTTGTCCGTGGAGCCGTTGGTCATGTTGATGCCGTCGGCGAACATGTTGCGGATCCGGGAGTTCTTGATGGTGATCCGGTCCGTGTTGGCGCCCCAGTAGAGGCAGACCATGTGCTCGTTCCACACGTCGTCGATGGTGATGTCGGAGACGTTGGCGAAGTCGAAGACCTTGCCGGGGCCGTCGATGCGTGAGGTGTAGTTGCCGAAGTAGGCGAAGCCCTTGAAGAGGGAGCCCTTGGCGGTCGCGTCGGCGCGGAAGCCGACGTCGGTGTTCTCCTGGGTGCCGGGCGCGTGGAACGTCGTGTACCAGGGTCCGGCGCCGACGACCTTGACGGCCTTGCCGTAGACCTGGAACTTGCTCGACGTCTGGTAGTCGCCGGGCGGCAGGTAGACGCCGGCCAGCTTGCCCGTGGAGTCCATCCGGACCTGGTCGAGGGCGTTCTGCACGTCCTGGTGGGTGAAGCCGGTCGGTACGGCGTACGCGGCGGGGTCGGGGTTGGCCACCGGGGCCGTCTTCTCCAGGTTCACGAAGTCGACGGCGTAGTGGGCGGCGGTGTTGGCGGCGTCCTTCTGCAGGCGGATCCTGCTGCCCGCCGGGACGGTCTCGCCGAGCAGCAGGTGCGCCTCGTCGTAGATGTGCCGCGGGGCGCCGGAGCCCGGGTTGTTGCCGGGTGCGGTCTCCGCCCCGTACAGCCAGGCGTACTTCGAGGTCAGCGGGAGCGCCTTCTTGAAGACGCCGTCGACGTAGACGTTGAGGGTGGAGTCGATGCCCCCGCCGCCCGGGGCGTCCGGGATGGAGAAGCGGGTGACCAGGGTGTTGGTCGCGGCGCGTGCGGTGAACTCGACGTACTCGCCGGTCGCGTCGAGGTCGACCGCCTTGCGGCCCGAGGCCTCGCCGGCGATGTCGCCGACGGTGCGGTTGGGTCCGACGGTCTTCGCACCGCCTCCGACGGCGCCGTCCTCCGCCTCGTACATGGTGTAGGGCATGTTGGCGCCGCGGCCGACGAACAGGGGCTGCGTGGAGGTGTTGTTCTCCCGCTTGACGGCGGGTTCGTTGCCGTCGGCGGCGACGGCGGTCCGCACCGTGTAGGAGCCGTTGGCCGCCGTCCACGGCCCGAGGGTCACCTGGGCGGTGGCGCCGGCGGCGATGGACCCCGAGTGCGCCCCGGTCAGCGTCCTGACGGTGGCGCCGCTGCCGTCGAGGACGGTGAGGGTGACGTCGTGGTTGCCCGAGGAGCTCGCGTCGGTGCCCTGGTTCTTGACCGGCACCTTGAAGGTGACGGCGTCCCCGGCGCTCGGGCTGGAGGGCGTGGTGGTCACCTGGCCGACGACCAGGTCGGAGCCGGCGACCGGCTTGACGACCAGGGCGGCGGGGCGGGTGAAGGTGTTGTTCGTCTCGTTCTGCTCGACGACCGCGTCGCCCTTGTCGGCGACCGCACTCAGCTCGTAGGAGCCGGCCGGCCGGCTGCCCAGCGAGGCGGTGACCTTGGCCTCCGCGCCCGCGGCGAGCGTCCCGACCTTCGCGGTGGCGACCTCGGAGTCGCCGAGGCGCAGGGCGAGCGTGCTGGCCGCGGCGGCGGCCGGTCCGTCGTTGCGGACGGTGGCGGAGACGGTGATCTCGTCCGACTCCACGGGTGCGGCCGGTGAGGTGGCCAGGTCGGTGACGACCAGGTCCGGGTTGGGCGCCGGGACGCCGACGACCTGGAACTCGGCGAGCTGGCCCGCGGCGGAGCCGGTGTTCGCGGTGAACCGCAGCCGGACGTCCGCGACCCGGGCGGTGACCGGGACGGTGACGGTGTTGCCGCTCGCCGGGTCGAAGGAGTAGCTCTTCGCCGCGACGAGGCTGGTGAAACCGGTGGCGTCCTGGGCGCGGCCGAGGACCTCGACGGTCTGCGAGCGGGCCGACCAGGCGCTGTCCGGGTTCAGCTTGAGCACCAGGCGGTCGACGTCCGCGTCGGCCCCCAGCTTCACGGTCAGCGTCTGCGGGTAGCTGCCGCCCGCGCCCTCCCAGTAGGTGCTGGTGCTGTTGTCGTTGGCGTTCGCCGCCACGTAGGTGTGCACCGTGGAGGAGGCGTCGATGGGCTTGCCGACGGCGAGGTTGGAGCCGGTGCCGCCGGAGCCGTTGCGGGTCACCGCGTTGCTGTCGGCGGACCGGTTGCCGGCGGCGTCCTTGGCGCGTACCCGGTAGGTGGCGGAGGCGGGCTGGGTGTCGGTGTAGGTGGTGACGTTGCCGGCCACGGTGCCGCGCAGGGCGTTGTTGGCGTAGATCTCGTAGCCGCTCACGCCGACGTTGTCGCTCGACGCGGTCCAGGTCAGCTTGATCTGGCCGCTCGCGGGCTCGGTGAAGGCCAGGTTCGCGGGGGCCGTCGGGGCCTGGGTGTCGCCGGCGTCGCCGGTGCGGGTGACGGTGTTGCTGTCGGGTGACTGGTTGCCGGCCGCGTCGCGGGCCCGCACGCGGTAGGACACCGTCTGGTTGGCGGGCCGGGTGTCGGTGTAGGCGGTGATGTCGCCGGAGACGCTGGTCAGCAGCTCTCCGTTGGCGTAGACGTCGTAGGCGGTGACGCCCACGTTGTCGGTGGCGGCCTTCCAGGTGAGGCGGATCTGGCCGGTGGCCGGCTCGGTGAGGGCGAGGCCCGACGGTGCGGACGGGGCCTGGGTGTCACCGCCGGCCGGGCCGTAGACCTCGAGCTCGGAGACCTGGGCGGCGGGCTGGACGGTGTTCGCGCTCACCAGGACCCGTACGTACCGGGTGGTGGCGGAGTCGAGGGCGACGGTCGCCGTGTTGTCGTTGGCCGCGGTGAAGGCGTAGGCCTGCGAGGCCGACAGGTCGGTGAAGCCGGTGCCGTCGGCGCTGCCCTGGATCTTGAGGGTCTGGCTGCGGCTCTCCCAGCCGGCGGGCAGCTTCAGGACGACGCGGTTGACGGCGCGGGAGGCGCCGAGGTCGGCCTGGATCCACTGCGGAAGCTTGTTGTTGGTGCTCTCCCAGTAGGTGGCGCGGTTGCCGTCGCCCGCGTTGGTGGCCGTGTACACCTCGGTGTGGCTGCTGGCCGTGAGGGGGCGGCCGGCGACGAGGTTTCCGGACGAGTCGGTCGCCGAGTGCACCTCCAGCTCGGACAGCTGGGCGGCCTGCCAGCCGGTGTTGGCGGTGATGTCGACGCGGACGAAGCGTGTCTGCGTCGCCGGGAACGACACCGTGACGGTGTTCCCCGCGCCGGGGGTGAAGGCGTAGGTGGCGGAGCTCTTCAGGGTGCTGAAGCTGGTGCCGTCGGCGCTGCCCTGGACGGAGAGCGTCTGGCTGCGGCTCTCCCATCCGGCCGGCAGCTTGAGCACCACCTCGTCGACGCGGGTGGCGGCCCCGAGGTCGGCCTGCACCCACTGGGGAAGGCCGGAGCCGGCGCTCTGCCAGTAGGTGCCCTGGTTGCCGTCGGTGACGTTTCCGGCGCCGTACTCGGTGTGCGCGCTGCTCGCCGAGGCGGTGTCGCCGAGCGCGATGTTCGGTCCGCCCGCGGCGCGGGCGGTGGTCAGGGGACCGCCCAGTGCCAGCAGGCACGCTGCGACCACGGCGCCGAGGCACCGGGATCTGTGGATGCGGGTGTTCATGGTCCTCGCTCCTCGGTCGCGTGCCGGGGGGACACGCGACGCGGCTCAGGGGGGAATCGGGTTGGCGATGCCTATAACTGCCGCTGTTTCATTCGGAGTTTGCGTACGAACGCTCAGAGAATTGCAGAGGACGGTCGACTCGTCCACAGCTCGGTCACGATGTTCTCGGCCGGGCCCCGGGGCGGGTGCGGGCATGCCGGTGAGGCGGCCCGGGAAGCGGACCGCCTCACCGGAACCGGTGGCGTCAGTTGCGGTTGACGACGAACTGCGAGCCGGGCTCCACGCAGACCTCCCCCTCCGCCGAGTTGGTGATGCTCACCCCGCTCAGCGTGGCGCTGCCCCTGGCTCCGCCCATGGCGAGGACGCCGCAGCCGTTGACCGATCCGTCGATGCGGACACCGGTGACCTTGACGTCCGGCATCGCGCCGCCGCCGGTCTTGAACTGGATGCCGTCGTAGGTGGAGTCGTGGATGTCGGTGTCCCTGATGGTGACCCCGGGGATGTCCGGTCCCTGCGCGAAGAGGGTGATCGCGCCGAACTCCTGGTCCTCGTTCCAGAACGCGCCGCCCGTGCGGTACAGGCCGTTGTTCGCGATCAGGGTCTGGTCGCCGAACGGCAGCGGGTCGTGGTCGGTGGCCAGCATGATCCCCGGGTAGTTCATGGTGTCGGAGACCAGGTTGTTCTCGACGGTGTTGCCGTGACCGCCGTAGACCGCGATGCCGTTGGCCCGCCAGGGCAGTTGCACGGTGTTGTTGCGGAAGTGGTTGTCGTGGCCGACGTCGACGGAGGTGTCCTTGACGTACTTGTTGGCCCACACCGCCAGGGCGTCGTCGCCGGTGTTGCGCAGCGACGAGTCGTGGACGGTGGAGTTGCGGGTGCCGTTGGAGAAGTTGACGCCGTCGGCGTAGGTGTCGCGGATCCGCATCCCGGTGAACTCCACGCCGTCGCCGGGGTTCCAGAGCTCGGGGATGTTGGAGTAGTCGCGGCCGACCCAGGCGGCCACGTTGGCGTGCTCGATCCAGACGTTGCTGATCCTGGTGTTCCTGCCGAAGCGGCCGTTGAGCGCGACGCCGCCCTCGGCGCCTCCGTCGCCGCCCCGGATGGTTCCGGAACCGAAGATCGCGATGTCGGAGATCTTCGTGTTGTCGTCGATGTCGAAGCCGAAGTTGCCCTCGTGCGGGTGGTTGATGCCGCCGGCCTGGTGCGGCGGGGTCAGCGCGTACAGCTGCGAGTGCCACATCCCGGCGCCGCGCACGGTGACGTCCCGGATCCCGACCTGGTTGTACTGCCCGCGGTTCTGCGGGTCGTCGGTGAGGATCTTCTTCTCCTGGCGCCACTGGCCGGCCGGGATCCAGACGCAGTCGATCTCGCCCTTCTGGTCTGCGGTGACGGCCCGCTGGATGGCGTCCGCGTCGTCGATGCCGTCGTTGGGCACGGCGCCGTACTCGGTGATCGAGGTGCACGCGGCGGGCTTGGGCGCCGGTCCGGCGACCTGCTCCAGGTCGATCAGGTCGATGACGTAGTAGGCCGCCGCGTCGCCCGCGTCCCGCTGGAGGCGGAACTTCGTGCCCGCCGGGTAGGTCTCGGTCAGCAGGGCGTGGGACTCGTCGAAGAGACGGCGCGCGTCGCCGCCAGGGGTGTTGGTCAGGCCCTCGGGGTCGTCGGTGCTGCCGTAGAGCCAGCTGTGCTTGGAGGAGAGCGTCAGCTTGCGGACGAACTTCCCGTCGGCGTAGAGGCTGATGGTGGCCTCCCGGCCGCCGCCGGACGCGGCGTCGGGGATCGAGTTGCGCACCACCACGGAGTTGGCGGCGGCGGTCGAGGTGAACTCGACGTGGTCGCCGGTGTCGTCGAGCCGCACCGACCTGCGGCCGGAGGACTCGGTGGCGAAGTTGGTGTGCCCGAAGGTGCGCTTCTTGTCGGCGGTCAGCAGGGTCCCGTCGTAGCTGCCGGCCTCGGCCTCGTACTCGGTGTACGGGAGGGCGGCTCCGCGTCCCACGACGAGGGACCGGGCGAAGACGTTGTTGTTCTCGTCGGTCTCCTCGACCGTTCCGGTGGCGTCGGCGGTGGCCGTCAGGGTGGCGCCGCCGCCGACCGCCTTCCAGGTCCCGGTGAGGGCGACCTCGACCGTGCCACCGGCGGCGACCGCCCCGGTGGCGCCCTGAAGGGTGGTGTCGCCGACGGTGAGACGGGTGACGGTGCCCGCCGGGACGGAGGTGGTGCCGCGGTTGTCGACCGTGACGGTGAAGGAGACGGACGAGCCGACCGCCGGGGAGGCGGGGTTCGTGGTGATCCGGGTGACCCTGAGGTCCGGGCCCGGGCTCCGGTCGACGGTCAGTCTGCTGCTCGCCGTGCGGCTGTTGTTGCTGTCGTCCAGCTCCACGACGGCGCCGGTCGGGTCGACGACCGCCGAGACGCCGTAGGAGCCCGCCGGGCGCCGGCCGACGGGGACGGAGACGGTGGCGCTGCTCCCGGCCGGGAGCGAGGCGACCGGCGCGGAACCCGCGACGGTTCCCTCGACGCTGACGTTCACCGTCGTGGCCGGGGCGGTCGCGGTGCCGGCGTTGCGCACGGTGGCGTTCACCTTCACGTCGTCCCGCTCGGTGGGGGCGGCCGGCGTCCAGGTCAGGTCGGTCAGGACCAGGTCGGGGTTGGGTGCGGCCCGGCCCACCACCTGCAGCTCGGCGACCTGGCCGCCCGCCGCGCCGGTGTTGGAGTGGAACCGCAGCCGCACGTCGGCGACGCGGCCGGTCACGGGCACCACGACGGAGTTCTGGCCCGACGACGGGCTGAAGGCGTACTCGGCACGGGCCTTGAGAGTGCTGAAGGAGGACGCGCCCTCGGCGCGGCCCAGCACCTCGATGGTCTGCTTGCGCGGACCCCAGACCGGGTCGGGGTTCAGCTTGACGACCACGGCCTCGAGGTCCGCGTCCGCACCGAGCCGGACCGTCAGGTCGGCCGGCGTCCCGGCCGACTCCCAGTAGGTGGTGGTGCTGTCGTCGTTGGCGTTGGCCGCCACGTAGTTCTGGGTGCTGGACGTGGCTTCGATCGGCTTGTTCCGTGCCAGGTTCGTGCCCTGCACCGGCGGGTCGACGGGGCCCGGGCCGCCGCTCTCGCCGTAGATCTCGAGCTCGGACAACTGGGCGGCGTTCCAGCCCGAGTTGGAGGCGACCTGCACCCGGACCCAGCGCGCCGACGTGGACGGCAGGTCGACGTCCAGGGTGTTCGCCGAGGCCGGGTCGAACACGCGGGCCTGCGCTCCGGCCAGGGTGCTGAAGGAGGTGCCGTCGGAGCTGCCGAGGACGGTGAGGGACTGGGTGCGCCGCTCCCACCCGGTCGGCAGCTTGAGCACCGCGCGGTCCAGGGTGACCTGCGCGCCGAGGTCGACCTGCACCCACTGCGGTAACGCGCCCGCGGGGCCTTCCCAGTACGTCTGCTGGCTGCCGTCCGTGACGTTGCCCGCCGGGTAGCCGGAGTGGGATCCCCCGGCCGTCGCGGTTCTGCCGAGGGCGAGGTTGGGCTGTTCGGCCGCGGCCTGTGCGGGCGCGGGCAGCAGTCCGACGGTGACCAGGGCCGCTGTGAGCAGTCCCGCCCCCCATCGCCTGCGTGGTCGAGTGGCTCTCATGGCTGCCTTTCCGTGATGCGGGCACGGTGCGTCGCCCGCACCGGACCCTCGTTCAGGGGGCGGCGGACGGGAGCGGAAACCGGGTGCCCGGCAGGATTCGACGAGGAAGTGCGATCTCAAGCCAACTTCTTGAGCGATTACGTGACTTCTTTGCGTCACCGAAGTGAAAGGTTTCTCTCCGGTGGGAACTTTGTCAACGGTTCCACGCGATTCCTGCCGCCCGCATACGCAGACGGCGCTGCCGCCGGACCCCGGGGAAGGGTCCGGCGGCAGCGCCGTCGGTGAGATCCGGTGCGGTCAGCGCCCCGGGGGCGGGGCGGTCGAGCCGCGGACGACCAGCTCGGACTCGAAGAGAAGTTCGCCGGGGCCGGGGTGGGAGCCCTGGATCTGGGCGCACAGCAGGTCGACCGCCGCGCGGCCCATGGCCTCGATGGGCTGGCGCACGGTGGTCAGGGGCGGTTCGGTGCACGTCATGAAGGCGGAGTCGTCGAACCCGACGACCGACACGTCCTTGGGCACCGAGAGCCCGCGCCGGCGGGCCGCCCTGACGGCGCCCAGGGCGAGCGGGTCGCTGGCGCACACGATGCCCGTGACGCCCTCCGCCAGCAGCCGGGTGGTGGCCGCCTGGCCGCCCTCCAGCGAGAAGATGGACCGCTGGACGAACTCCTCGGGCAGCGCCGAGCCCATGGCCCCGGCCGCCACGTGGGCGGCCTCCAGCTTGCGGCGCGAGGGCATGTGGTCGGCCGGGCCGATCACCAGGCCGATCCGCTCGTGGCCGAGGGAGGCCAGGTGGCGCCACGCCTGCTCGATGGCGACCGCGTCGTCGCAGGCCACGCACGGGAAGTCCAGGCCCTCGATCGAGGCGTTGATGAGGACGACCGGCACCTTGCGCTCGGCCAGCAGGTGGTAGTGCTCGTGCGGCGCGTCGGCCTGGGCGAACAGCCCGCCGGCGAAGATGACCCCGGAGACCTGCTGCTGGAGCAGCAGGTCCACGTAGTCGGCCTCGGAGACGCCGCCCTTGGTCTGCGTGCACAGCACGGGGGTGAGCCCCTGCTGGGCGAGCGCGCCGCCGATGACCTCGGCCAGCGCCGGGAAGATGGGGTTCTGAAGCTCCGGCAGGACCAGGCCGACGAGCCGGGCCCGCTCCCCGCGCAGCTGCGTGGGGCGCTCGTAGCCGAGGACGTCCAGCGCCGTGAGCACGGACTGCCGGGTCGCCTCGGAGACCCCGGGCTTGCCGTTGAGGACACGGCTGACCGTGGCCTCGCTGACCCCCACCTTCTTCGCCACCTGGGCCAGTCGTCGCGTCATGTACGCAAGCCTAGCGCAAGAACCGCAAACTGTTGCGGTCCCGGCTTCGTTCCGTGCCCCCTTTCCGGTCGTCCGCCGACCGTGAGCAGGACCGTGTCCGGGCCCTGCGTTGTCGGATCGACGCAAGCGCACGCAAGCGCGGTCGTCCCCCGGATCAGGCGCGCAGCCACGCTGCGGTGTCGGCCGGCAGCGCTCCGTCGTCGGTGAGGGGACCGCTGGCCAGCAGGATCCGCTCGTGGGGCGGCAGGGCGACCGGGTCGCGGGACAGGTTGACGACGCAGACCAGGCCCTCGGCCCTGCGGAAGGCGAGGACCTCGTCCTGGGTGTCGAGCCAGGTGAACGGGCCGTCCCCGAAGCCGGGTTCGGTACGTCGCAGCCGGAGCGCCTCGCGGTACAGGAGGAGCATGGAGTCCGGGTCGGTCCGCTGCCGGTCGACGGCGAAACGCGCCCAGTCGGCGGGCTGCGGCAGCCAGGGCTCGGCCTCGGCGCCGAATCCGTACGACGGGGCGTCGGCCTCCCACGGGAGCGGGACCCGGCAGCCGTCCCGGCCGGGGTCGACGCCGCCGGAGCGGGAGTGCATCGGGTCCTGGATGCGGTCGAGGGGGATGTCGGCCTCCGGCAGGCCCAGTTCCTCGCCCTGGTACAGGTAGACCGATCCGGGCAGGGCGAGGCTCAGCAGGGCGGCGGCGCGGGCGCGGCGGGTGCCGAGGCCGAGGTCGGTGGGGGTGCCGAAGCGTTTGGCGGCGAAGTCGAATCCGGTGTCGGCGCGCCCGTAGCGGGTGACGGTGCGGGTGACGTCGTGGTTGCACAGCACCCAGGTGGCGGGGGCCCCGACCGGCGCGTGCTCGGCGAGGGTGTCGTCGACGGAGCGGCGGAGCCTGTCCGCCTCCCAGGGGCAGGTGAGGAAGTTGAAGTTGAACGCGGTGTGCAGTTCGTCCGGGCGCAGGTAGCGGGCGAAGCGTTCGGCGTCGGGCAGCCAGACCTCTCCGACGAACACCCCGCCGTACTCGTCGGCGATCGCCCGCCAGGCGCGGTAGACGTCGTGGAGGGCGTCCTGGTCGATGAAGGGCGCCGGATCCACGCCTTCGACGTAGTCCGGCAGTTCGGGGTGCTTGACGAGCAGTGCCGCGGAGTCGATGCGCACGCCGGCGACGCCGCGCTCGAACCAGAAGCGCAGGATGTCCTCGTGCTCCTTGCGGACGGCGGGGTGGTCCCAGTTGAGGTCGGGCTGCTCGGGGGTGAACAGGTGGAGGTACCACTCTCCGTCGGGCACCCGGGTCCAGGTGGTGCCGGAGAACTGCGACGGCCAGTCGTTGGGCGGCAGTTCGCCCCTCTCCCCGCGTCCGGGGCGGAAGTGGAAGAGTTCCCGCTCCGGGCTTCCCGGTCCGGCGGCGAGGGCCGCCTTGAACCAGGCGTGCTGGTCGGAGACGTGGTTGGGGACGATGTCGACGATGGTGCGGATGCCGAGTTCGCGGGCCTCGGCGATCAGCTTCTCGGCCTCGCCGAGGGTGCCGAAGGCGGGGTCGATGGTGCGGTAGTCGGCCACGTCGTAGCCGCCGTCGACCAGGGGCGAGAGGTACCAGGGGGTGAACCAGACGGCGTCGACGCCCAGTTCCGCGAGGTAGGACAGCCGGCCGCGGACGCCCGCGAGGTCACCGGTGCCGTCGCCGTCGCCGTCGGCGAAGCTGCGCGGGTACACCTGGTAGATGACGGCGTCGCGCCACCAGTCGGCGTTGCGGTTCGGGAGGGGGGCTGCCACGTGTCGGTCCTTTCGGGCAGGGTGGATCTTCGCCGCCGGCCCGGACAGCGGGCGTGGGACCGGGCCGGCGGCGAAGCGTGAGGGCAGGTGGGGCGGGGTGGCGGGCGGTCAGCCCTTGAGGCCGCCCGCGGTGAGGCCGCCCATGATGTTGCGCTGGAAGACCAGGAAGATCAGCAGCGTGGGTACGGCCGCGATGGTCAGCGCGGCGATCAGCACGTTGACCGGCACGCCGGTGGAGAGCGAGTAGATGCCGACGTTGAGGGTCTGCTTCGCCGGGTCGGGCAGCGTGAGCATCGGCCAGAGGAAGTCCTTCCAGACGCCGATGATCGCGAAGATCGAGACCACTCCGAGGACCGGCCGCGAGACGGGCAGCACGATCGACCACAGGACGCGCATCGGGCTCGCGCCGTCGATGGAGGCGGCGTCCAGCAGCTCCTTCGGAATGGAGTCGAAGAACCGCTTGAGCAGGAAGATGTTGAAGGCGTTGGTCACCGAGGGGAGCCAGATCGCCCAGGGGGTGTTGAGCAGGTTCCGCTCGACGACCGGGACGTCCAGGACGGTCAGGTACTGCGGCACCAGGAGCACCGTCGCCGGGATCATGAGCGTGGCGAGCATCATGCCGAGGATGGCCTTGCCGAAGACGGGCCGCAGTTTGGAGAGCGAGTACGCGGCGGCGACGTCGAGGACGAGCTGGAAGGCGAGCGCGCCGAAGGCGTAGTAGAGGGTGTTGCCGAGCAGTGTGGCGAGGTCCATGACCTCCCAGGCGCGGCTGTGGTTCTCCGGGGTGAAGGAGTGCGGCACCAGGGTCGGCGGGGTCCGGATCACCTCCTGGGCGTCCTTGAAGCCGCTCGAGACCAGCCAGTACAGCGGGCCCAGGAAGGCGAGGGTGAAGCCGCCGAGCACCAGGGCCAGGGCGATCCGGTAGAGGGCCTTGCCGCGGGGCCGGGCGAGCTGGGCCGGTGAGATGAGCGTACGCGTGGACATGGTTGTCTCCCCCTGGCCTACTCGTCCTCGGCGCGGCTGAGCCTGGCGTACGCCGCCGAGAAGCCGGCGAGCAGTACGAGCAGGAGCAGTCCGAGCGCCGCCGCGGCGCCGTAGTCGTTGAAGTTGAAGGCGTACTGGTAGATCAGGTAGACGACCGTGGTGGTCGATCCCTCCGGGCCCGCGCCACCGGTGAGCAGGAAGGGCTCCACGAAGACCTGCATGGTGGCGATGATCTGCATGAGCAGCATCAGCGAGAGGATCAGGCGGGTCTGCGGGACGGTGACGTGCCAGATCTTGCGGAGCAGGCCGGCGCCGTCGAGCTCCGCGGCCTCGTACAGCTCGCCGGGTATGCCCTGGAGGGCGGCCAGGTAGATCAGGGTGGCGCCGCCCATGTTCATCCAGGTGGACGCGACGACGATGGAGAACATCGTCAGGTCCGGGTCCTGGAGCCACTGCTGTTCGGGCAGGTGGAGCAGCCGCATCAGTTCGTTGAGCAGGCCGTACCCGGGGTCGTAGAGGTACTGGAACAGCAGCACGGAGGCGACCGGCGGCAGCATGACCGGCAGGTAGACCAGCAGCCGGAGGTAGCCCTGCCCGTGGTGGAACTCGTTGATGACGATCGCCACCACGAACGGCACGACGAAGCCGAGGAGCAGCGCCAGCACGGTGAACAGCAGCGTGTTGCGCCACGCCTGCCAGAACGCCGGGTCGTTGACGACGGTGACAAGGTTGTCCAGGCCGACCCAGGTCGTCCGTCCGCCCTCGGTCTTCTGGAAGGCCAGCAGGAACTCCCTGACCATCGGGTACCAGGAGAACACGGCGAAGCACAGGACCGCGCCGATGAGGAAGCCGTGGGCGGTCAGGTTGCGCCTCAGGCTCTTGGCGAAGGCGCCGCCGACGGGCGGGGGGCCCGCCTCGCGTGGCTCGCCGCGGCGGGCGGGCGCCGCCTTGCCGGGGGTCAGGATGGGGGTCGACATCGTCGCTCCTCGGTACGGATCTGCGGTGTCCGGGGACGGAGGGCCGGGCGGGGCGGACCGGTCCCGGTCCGCCCCGCCCGCCGTGTCACTGGTGAGCCAGGATCTGGTTGACCTGGGACTCCGCGGTGGCGAGAAGCTTGTCGACGTCGGCGTCCTTGTTGGTGAGGATGCCGGACATCACGTTGTCGAGGACCTTGTAGATCTCCTGCGCCTTCGGCGGCTCGGCCTTGCCCGCGACGGGCTTGTCCATGTAGGCCTTGAAGTTCTGGACCGGCATGGTGGCGTGCTCGGTGCGGGCGGCGTCGTCCTTGGTCTTGGACTCGTTCAGCCAGAAGTTGGGCTGCGGGATGCCGACGGGCAGACCGTCCGCCTTGGTGCGCTCCCAGTCGAACTGACCCTTGCCGACGGTGAGGTTCTTGAAGTTGAGCCAGGCGATCGCTGCCTTGATCTTGTCGGACGAGATGCCCTTCTTGATCATGTAGTTGTTGCCGCCGGCCAGCGTGTTCTTCCCGCCGGGGATCGGGCCCATCCCGAAGTTCTCGTACTTCGCGCCGAGCTGCTGCACCATGTACGCGATGTCGTCGGGCGCGGCGAGGAACATGCCGAGCTTGTCGGTGGCGATCTGCTTCTGCAGGTCGCCCCACTTCAGCAGCTGGGTCCTGCCCATGCTGTCGTCCTGCCAGCGCATCGCGTGCAGGTTCTCGGCGACCTGCTTGCCGAGTTCGTTGTTGAAGGCGGCCTTCTTGCCGCTCGGGTCGACGACGTCGCCGCCCACGCTGTACATCTGCGCGGTGAAGTGCCAGCCGCCGGTGTTGCCCGCGCTGTACTCGCCGAAGCCGGACATGCCCTTGCCGAGTCCGGCGATCGCCTTGGCGGCGGAGCGGACCTCCTCCCAGGTGGCCGGGGGGTTGTCGGGGTCGAGGCCGGCCTTCTCGAAGAGCTTGCGGTTGACGAGCAGGCCCATCCGGTAGTTGCTGGTGGGCAGTCCGTAGAGCTTGCCGTCGTGCTGCAGCGAGCCGAGGACGTCGGGGTCGATGTCCTTGAGCGCGGGGACGGACGTGTCGTTGACGTAGGCGGTGATGTCCTGGGCGCCGTCGTTGTCCAGCACCTGGGGCAGGTCGGTGAAGTAGGTGTAGAAGACGTCCGGCTGGGACTTCGCCTTGAGCATGGCGGTGAAGCGCGGCGGCTCCAGGCACTGGCCCGGGGTGGAGCGGCCCTCGACGGTGACGTTCGGGTAGGTCTGGTTGAACTCCTTCACGTCCTCCTTCCACTCCTTGAGCTCGGCCGCCTTCGCCGCGGGCGGCATGCAGTCGATGGTGATCGTCACCTTCGTCTTCGGGTCGAGCGGAGCGGAGGGATCCGACGAGCCGCCCCCCTGGGAGGCGGTGCTGTCGTCGCTGCTGCTCGTGCCGCAGGCGGCGAGCGTGCTCAGGCTGAGGGCGGAGACGAGAGCGATCGCGCTGGCGCGGCGGGCAGGGCGGAACCGGGCACTTCTCATGAGTGCTCCCCTTCGGGCATGAACGGCGAGGTCACCCCACCACCGGACGGCGGATGCGTTGTGGGGCGCGGCACACTCAACCACCGCCGACAAGTGGACGCAAGATCTCGCGCACACTTCGTAATTATTGAACAAGGCTCCGTCGGTTAGCTGTCTGCCGCTCGCACGATCACGGCCGTCCCTCTGTTCCCGCAGGCCCGGCCGGTGCCCTGTCAGAGCTGCGGAGCCTCGCTCTCCTCCACCATGCGGCGGCCGACGCGCAGCACCGAGAAGAGCAGGGTCAGCACGGTGCCGGCGAGCGCCCAGGCGCCCAGGACCAGCAGCGGACCGGTGATGGCGCGCCCGCCGAAGTACCCGATGGACCGGGCGGTCCAGGTGCCGGCGCCCGGGATGAGGGCGGGCCCGATGTCCCGCCAGAACGGGGGCAGCAGCGGATACGGGTAGGCCCCGCCCGCGCTCGGGTTTCCGGCGATGACGACCACCAGGACGGTGAGCCCGATGCCGATGACGCCCAGCGCCCCCTGGAAGGCGAAGGTGACCGCCCCGGTGGCGAACACCACCAGCGCGCCGAGCCACCACAGGCCCACGGTGCTGCCCGGCATCGCGCCCAGCACGGGGCCGATCACCACCGCGCCCAGCAGCCCGAGCAGCACCGAGTACACCGCCAGCGTCAGCAGCCGGATCATCGCCCGGCGGAGGTTGGCGGGCCGGGCGCCGTAGCTCACGGCGAGGATCGCGGCGCACAGGTAGCCGCCCACGCACCAGCCGACGATCAGGTAGAACGACGACAGTCCGCGCGCGTCGCCCCGCTCGATGGGGACCAGGTCCACGGTGCGCACCTGGCGTCCCTGGCGGGCCTCCGCCTGGCCGACCACCTCCTCCAGCGCGTCCGCCACCGGGGCGCCGCCCCCGCTCGCGACCAGCAGCCGGTCGGCGGCGTCCGGGCCCGCGACGAGGGCGCCGTAGATCTTCCGGTCCTCGATCTGCTGTCGCGCTTCCTCGGCCGAGGCGAGCGGCCGGGCGTCCAGGGGGGACCCCGGCAGCGCGTCCAACTGCCGCACCATGCGGTCGCCGCCGCCCTGCGGGACGACGACGCCGAAGGCGATGTCCCGGGGTTTGGGATCGTGGAAGGCGCCGGCGTACGAGGCGATGAACAGCACCCCGAGCGCCAGCACGCCCAGGATCAGCAGCGCCGACCGCGGGCGCACCGCGTCCTTGACCTCTTCGGCGAACGTGGGCCCGGGCGCTCCACCACTGCTGCTCATGATCCCCAGCCTGGGCGTCGGGCCGTCACCTCGCAGGCCCAGGCCGCCGGGTGGGGGAACGGGCAGAGCCGCCCGGGTGCGTCGGCTCAGCCGGCCGGACGCCACCCGAGCAGGGGGCCCAGGCGGGTCGCGAGGTCGGTGAGGATCTGCTCGTGGTCCTCCCGGGCGAAGGTGAAGGGCAGGGCGAAGGCCACCTCGTCGATCTCCCGGTACGAGGCCAGGGCGAGGAGCCGTTCGGCGAGCTGCTCGCTGGGTCCGACCAGGTCGGGCGCGAACATCAGCCGGGCCGGGCCCTGCGGGGACCGGGTACGGGGGAGCCGCGCCCGGGCGTACTCCTGGTAGCGCTCGCGCTGGGAGGGTGAGGCGCTGTCGGTGGGGACGACGACCAGTCCCTGCGAGACGCGGGCCGCCTCACCGAGCGGGTGGGCGGCGCGGAAGGCACGGATGTGGGACAGCTGCACGGCGTCGAAGTCCGGGGCCTTGGCCTCCGGCGCCTCGACGTCCGGGGTGTCGGCGTCCGGGGCGCCTGCGTCCGGCCCCTCCGCCTTGACCACGCTGCTGGTCAGGAGGTTCATGCCCTGCTCCCCCGCCCACCGCGCGGAGCGCAGACTGCCGCCGCCGTACCACAGGCGCCCACGCAGACCGGGGGAATGCGGCTGGACCCGGTCGGAGTAGACCTCGATGCCCTCCGTCCCGCTGAAGCGTGACGCGGGCCGGCCCTCGATCAGGTCGAGCAGGCGGCGCACCCGTCCGTACCCGAAGTCCTCGGCGTCACCGGTGTCGGGGTAGAGCGAGTCCCTGACGTCCTCCCAGTGGACCGGCGGGCCGACGCTGACGCCGGGGTTGAGGCGGCCGCCGGACAGGACGTCCACGGTGGCCAGGTCCTCGGCCAGGCGCAGCGGGTTCTCCCAGCCCAGCGGGGTGACGGCGGTGCCCAGCTCGATGCGCCGGGTGCGCTGGGTGGCGGCGGCCAGCACCGCCACCGGCGAGGAGATGCCGTGCTGCAGGTGGCGGTGGCGCAGCCAGGCGCTGTCCAGGCCGAGCCGCTCGCCCAGTTCGATCAGGCCGAGCGTCGCCTCGTGGCCGGCGCGCGGATCGGCCTCGTCGAACGATCCGATGGTCAGGAAGCCGAGTTTGCGCAGCGGCCGGGTGCCTGCGCCGGTGTCCGGGACGGGGGGCATGGGGCTCCTCGGTTCGGTGAGGTGACGTCACCCCACCGAACCCGCCGCGGGGCCCGGTTGTTCCGCGCGGCTCCCTCGGCGTGGGGGTGTTCCGCGCGTCCCCCGGCGGCGGGTGACGCCCGCCCGGGGACGACGCCGGCGGCACCGGTCACCGAGCGGACCGCCGGCTCCCCGGCGGTCGTCGCCTCAGTGGTCGTCGCCGTGGTCGTCTTCGCCTCCGCGGTCGTCCCCTCCACGGTGGCCCCCGTGGTCGTCGCCGTCGTCGGCGCCGTCGTGATCATCGACGGAGTCACGGGCGTCGCCACCGCGGCGTCCCCCGTTGTCGTCACCGCCGTGGTCGTCGGAGCCGGCCCTCCGGCCGCCGCCGTCGTCGCTCGCCCGGGGTCCCTCGGTCCTCGTGATCAGGCCGGTGGCGCGGTCGACGTCGACCCGGTACCGCATGCCGTCCTGGGAGAGCCGCACGCTCCACACCACGCGGCCGTGCTCCGTCTCCTGTTCGACCTCGAGCACACGTCCCCCGCCCACGCTCGCCCGGGCCAGCTCGACGGCCCGCTCCCGGGTGACAGCGGCACTCCCCCGCGCGGGCGTGCCGGTCGCGGTCGGGTCCGTGGGCGCGACGGACCCGGGCTCCTCGCCGGGCATGGAGGGGAGCGCCTGCGACGCGGTACCGGCCAGGGCCGCAGGCGAGGACGCGGACCGGGCGGAAGCCCCGGCCGGACCGTCGACGGCGAGTGCCGTGCCCACGACCGCGGCCGCGGTGATCACCCCGGTGGCGGCGAGGACGACGATGTTGCGCTTCATGATGGACTCCCTCGGTGTAGCCTCGTGTGCTCCGAGGTTGTCCCGGGCGGGGATAGTGCCGCGCTGCGCCGCTGCTAACGGTCGGTTAAGGCGTGCTGCCCGGCCCTCCGGGAGCGGGCGGGCCGAGTTCGAGCGTCACCCGCGCGCCGCTGCCCGGACCGGCAGCCAACCTGAGTCTGCCGCGGCCGGTGCGGGCGGCGCGGCGGGCGATGTCCAGCCCGAGGCCGGTCGAACCGCCGCCGCTGGCGCCGCGCCGGACCTGGTCGGCCGAGAGTCCGGGCCCGTCGTCGGCCACGGTCAACAGGGCTCCGCCTCCCGACCTGGGCGCCAGGACGACGGCGAACGCCGTACCGTCGGGGGTGTGGGCGAAGACGTTGCCCAGCAAGGCGTCGAGTGCCGCCCCCAGTTCGTCGGCGGTGACCGCGACGGGCAGGGGCCGGTCCGTCACCTCGAGGGTGAGCTCCCTGCCGGTGTCCTCGGCCAGCACCGACCAGAACGCCACCCGGTCCCGCACCACGGTGAGCGCGTCGCAGGTCGCGTCGCCGGCACGGGCGGGGTCGCTGCGCCGGCGCGCCTGGAGAATGAGTCCGGTGACGGCGCGCTCGAGGGCGTCCACGCTGCGGGTGATGCGCGCCGCGTCGTCGGGGTCGGCCATCGACTCCGCCTCGAGCCGGAGCGCGGTCAGCGGCGTGCGCAGCCGGTGGGAGAGGTCGGCGACCTGTTCGCGTTCCTCCCGCAGGAGTTCCTGGATCCGGGCGGCCAGGTGGTTGAGCGCACCGGCCACCTCGCGCACCTCGGGCGGACCGACGGGGCGGGCCCGGGCGGACAGTTCGGCCCCCGCGAGCCGGTGCGAGACGGTGGCGAGTTCCGCGATGGGGCCGACCAGGGAGCGGCTGAGCCGGTCGGCGACGAGCAGCCCGAACAACAGCAGTGCCAGGCCGAGGGCGACGAGGGCCAGCCATGCCCGGGTCACCCCGCGGGTCAGTTCCGCGGCGGGCACGAGCACGCGGATCACCGCGGGCCCGTCCGGTCGGCCCAGCACGGCGACCACGATCTCGCGGCCCTCCGGGCGCTCCACGCTCCGGCTCGCTCCGGCGCGGGCGGCGAGCCGGACGGCGGTGGTCCGGGGCGCGGGCGTGCCCACCACCGAGCCGTCGGGAAGGAAGACGGTGACCGTCCCCCGTGACGTTGCCGCCACCTGCGCGACGCTGTCCCGCAGGGTCGCGGGGTCGGCGGTGCCGACCGGCAGGACCAGGCTCTGGGCGTCCGCGACGGCGGCGACGACGGCCCGGTCCGCGGCGACCGTGCGCAGCAGCAGTGCGAGGGGCACCAGGAAGGCGAGGAGGGTGAGGCACACGGTCGCCGCGACCAGCAGGGCGAGCCGCCGCCTCATCGCGGGGCCGCGGGCGGGCTGAGCCGGACGCCGACGCCCCGCACGGTGTGCAGGTAGCGAGGGTGCTGCGCGGTCTCCCCGAGCTTGCGGCGCAGCCACGACAGGTGCACGTCCACGGTCTTGTCCGCGCCGCCGTAGGGCACCTGCCAGACCTCGGAGAGCAGTTCCCTCTTGGTGACGACCTGGCCGGCCCGGCTCGCCAGGTGGAGCAGCAGGTCGAACTCCCGAGGGGTGAGTTCGACGGCCGCGTCGTCCAGGGTGACCTCCCGGGCACCCGGGTCGATCCGCAGCCCGCCGACGACGACCGCGTCCGCGGCGTCCGCCTGCCGGTGGGGGCCCCGCCGCAGCACGGCCCGCACCCTCGCCTCCAGCTGGGCCGCGGTGAAGGGCTTCACCACGTAGTCGTCGGCGCCCGCGTCGAGTCCGCGGACCATCTCGGTCTCGTCGTCCCGCGCCGTCGCGATGATCACCGGCACGGCGCTGACCGCGCGCAGCATGCGCAGCAGTTCGATGCCGTCCAGGTCCGGCAGGCCGAGGTCCAGGACCACGAGGTCGGGGCGTTCGTCCAGCACCGCCTGGACACCGCTCATCGCGGTGCGGGCGGAGGCGACGGCGTGACCGTGCTCCCGCAGGGCGCGGACGAGCGGGGTCCGGATCGCGGGGTCGTCCTCGATGAGCAGCAGGTGGGCCACACCGGCACGCTAGTCCAACGGGGCGCGCGCGCAAGGTCCTTAACCTTGTCTTAGGGGTCTGCGGGGCCGGCGTTGGGGGCGCGCGTGCGAGAGTGCGGGCATGCGTCGCCGTCCTCTTCTCGCCGCGGGCGGCTGGCTGGCCGCCGCGGCGCTCACCACCGTCGCCGGCCTGGCCGCCGTGCGGGTCATCGGCGAGGGCATCACCTCGTCCACCGGCGCGGACGTGCTCACGCCGCGGGAGGCCGCGCGGCAGCTCGCCTCGGCCTCGGCCCTCCCGTCGCCCGCCGCCGATCCGGCGCCCGGGCCGTCGGGGTCGTCCGAGGCGTCCGGGTCGTCGGAGCCGTCCCGCTCGTCCGCGCCGTCCGGGTCGTCGCCGGAGGTCTCCCCGTCCGGCGCCGCGCCCCCCGCGTCCACGGCGTCGGTGAGGAAGGTGGTGACCAGCCCCGGCGGGACGGTGGTGGCCGAATGCCACGGCACGCTGGTGACGTTGAAGTCGTGGGCCCCCGCCCAGGGGTACGGCGTCAAGAAGGCCGAGCCGGGACCGGACGAGCACGCCGAGGTGAGCTTCGAGGGCGGCTCGGGCCGGGTCGAGATCCGCTGGCGCTGCGCGGACGGACGTCCCGTCGCCTCCTGGCGGACGGACGACTGATCCGTCCCACGGGCCTGGCCTCAGTGGACCTCTTCCAGGTAGGGGGCCAGGCGGGAGCCGAGGTGGCCGAGGAGTGCTGCCTCCTGCTCACGGAGGAAGAAGTGGCCGCCGGGCAGGACGACGGTCTCCAGGCCGGCGTCGGTGACCTCGGCCCAGGTGTCCAGGTCCGTCGCCGGGCAGACGGGGTCGCGGTCGCCGCCGTACGCGGTGACGGGAATCCGCAGGCGCTCGGCGGGCGGGTCCGGGCGGTAGGCGTCCAGCAGCCGGTGGTCGCCCCGCAGGGACGGCATGAGCAGTTCGCGCAGGTCCGGGTGGTCGTAGGCCCAGGCCTCGGGCCCGGCCAGGCGCGCGACCGACGCGAGCAGCCCGGCGTCGTCGAGCGGCAGCGGCGCGGGGCCGCGACGGTGCGGGGCGCGCCGCCCCGACACCAGCAGCGCGACGACGTCCGCGTCGGCGCGGTCCCGCAGCCGGAGCGCCACCTCGTAGGCGACGGCGCTGCCCATGCTGTGCCCGAACAGGGCGACGGGCAGGTCGAGACGGCCGGTGAGGGCGTCGGTGACCGCGTCGGCCAGCGCGGCCATGGAGGTCTCGCAGGGTTCGGCGAGGCGGTCCTGCCGGCCGGGGTACTGGACGGCCAGCAGCTCCACGCCGGCGGGCAGCAGCGGCGGCCAGCCGGCGTACGCCGTGGCGGTACCGCCCGCGTGCGGGAGGCACACCAGCCGCAGCCGGGGCTCTGCGACCCGGTGGTGGCGCAGCCAGCGGCCGCGGGTGCCGGTCCACGCCGGCCCGACGCCGGGTCCGCCGACGGTCATCGCTGCTCCGCCCCTGAGCGGGTGACGGGGAGCACGATCAGCAGGGTCACCGACCCGTCCTCGGCCACCACTTCGCGCAGCGGGCGGAAGCCGACCTTGCGGCACATGGCCAGGCTGGCGGTGTTGCCCGCGCCGAGCATGCCGTAGACCTCGGTCAGGCCGAGGTTGTCGGCCGCGTGCCGGGCCATGCCGCGGACGGCCTCGGAGCCCAGGCCCTTGCCCCAGTAGCCGGGGGCGAGGGCGGTGACGAGTTCGTGGCCGTCGACGTTGCCGGTCCGCTTCACCTCGGCGTGCCCGACGTACGTCCCGTCGAGCCACAGACCCCAGACATCGAACAGCCGTTGCGGATAGACCTCGGTGAGGATGGACCGGAAGAGGGCCCGGATGTCCGCCTCGGGCACCCGCTCCTGCCCCATCCAGCGGCATACGGCCTCGTCGCGCAGGAGGGCGACGAAGGCCTCCTCGTCGGCCGGGCGGTAGGGGAGGAACTCCAGTCGTTCGGTGTACAGGACGGGCGTCTTCATGGGGTCTCCTGGTTCACGTGCGTCCTCCACGTGCGTCGTGCGCTGTCCTGCACGCGGGTCCGCGTGGGCGTTCACGTCGGCGGCGGGCGCCCGCCTTGGCCAGCGCCCCGACGAGCGTCTTGCCGCCCTTGCCGAAACCGATGACAGCAAGATCCACCTCGATGGCGCCCATGGGGCTCAGG
>NZ_JBEOVU010000018.1:0-155252 GCF_040295685.1 Streptomyces sp. NPDC002734 | reverse complement strand
GGGCATCCAGGCCATCAAGGGCGTCGAGGTCGGCGACGGCTTCGACCTGGCCCGGGTGCCCGGTTCCCAGGCGCACGACGAGATCGTGCCCACCGAGGAGGGCATCCGCCGCGCCAGCGGCCGCGCCGGCGGCACCGAGGGCGGCCTGAGCACCGGTGAGCTGCTGCGGGTGCGGGCCGCGATGAAGCCCATCGCCACCGTTCCGCGCGCCCTGCGCACCGTCGACGTCACCACCGGCGAGGCCGCGCAGGCCCACCACCAGCGCTCCGACGTCTGCGCCGTGCCCGCGGCCGGCATCGTCGCGGAGGCCATGGTGGCGCTGGTGCTGGCCGACGCGGTGGCGGAGAAGTTCGGCGGCGACAGCGTCCCCGAGACCCGTCGCAACGTCCGGTCGTACCTCGACAGCCTGACCGTCCGATGAACGCGCAACCCCCGGAGGGACCGGCCGTGGCGGGATCGGAGAGTCCGGCGGGCGCCGGGCCCCGGCTGGTCCTGGTCGGCCCGATGGGTGTCGGCAAGTCCACCGTCGGCACCCTGCTCGCGGCGCGCCTGGGCGTCGCCTACCGGGACACCGACGAGGACATCGTCGCCGCCGAGGGCCGTGCCATCTCGGAGATCTTCGTCGACGACGGCGAGGAGCACTTCCGGGCCCTGGAGAAGGCGGCCGTCGCCACCGCGCTCGCCGAGCACGAGGGCGTCCTCGCCCTCGGCGGCGGCGCGATCCTCGACGCCGGCTCGCGGGCCCTGCTGGCCGCCCACCCGGTCGTCCACCTCTCGATGGACGTCGACGAGGCGGTCCGGCGCACCGGGCTGAACGTCGCCCGCCCGCTGCTCACCGTCAACCCGCACAAGCAGTGGCGTGAGCTGATGGAGGCCCGCCGCCACCTGTACACCGAGGTGGCCCGCGTGGTGGTCGCCACCGACGGACGCACGCCCGAAGAGGTCGCCGAGGCGGTCCTCGACGCAGGGGCCGGGACGAAGGTCGCCTTCGCCCCGACGGACGAGGGCCCGGTGCAGGCCGGGCGCCCAGGAGGACGGGCCCGCGCCAGCAGGAGGGTGGCGACCGGAACGGCCTCGGGGGTGCCGGCGTCCACAGCCGCGCCGGCACCCCCGTCTCACGTCGGACTCCGGCCCGACCATGGCCCGGCCGGAGTCCGGCACCCTCTTCCGCTCACCCCTTCGAGCGACGGCGCGCCAGCCACACCAGGACGACCACGCCCGCTGCCGTCAGCAGCAGGGCACGGTGGTCCCGTGCCGCCCGGGCTCCCTGCGCCGCCTTGACCTTCAACTCGCCGGCCTTGGCGGCGGCCTGCCCCTTGACCTCGGCGGCCTTCTCCTGGGCGCGGGACTTGACGTCCGCCTTGGCCGCGAGCGCCTCGACCGTCTTCCCGAGCTCCTGGCGGGTCGCCTCCACGTGGTCCCGCAGTTCCTCCTCGCCGGCCGTGGTGGACTCGTCGTTCGACGGCTGGGTCATCGCTTCACGCTCTCCTTGATCTCGGCCACGTCGGCCTTCACGCTCCGCACCGTCTCCTCGGGCGTCGGCGGTGCGCCTTCCTTGATCTGCTTCCTGCCGCTCAGGGCCATCGCCGCGGCGATCGCGCCGAGCACCACGGTGACGATCAGCGCGGCGGCCCACACCGGCAGCGGCACCGCCAGGCCGGCGATCGCGGTGGCCACCAGCGCCTGCAGCGTCAGGAAGCCGACCACGCCGGCGCCGCCGAACAGTCCGCCGCCCTTGCCGTAGCGCCGGCCCTTCTCCTTCATCTCCGCCTGCGCCAGCTTCATCTCGCCGCGTACCAGCTCCGTCAGCTGCTGCGACGCGCGCTGCACCAACTCGCCCATCGGCTCGTCGGCACCGCCGCGGCCGCCGCCGGCCGGGGGTTGCTGCATGGTCGACACGACGATCACCTCCCGTCCTCGCTCGTCGTCCAGGACGACGGGCGGCGCACCGCCCGTCGCGTGAGCACGCGAATACCCCGAAGGAGCCGATTCAGGGCAGGTCGGGCCTGGACAGGGGAAACACCCCGCGTTGTCGGTGCGGGCGTCTAGTGTTGCCGGCGTGGCCGATCTTGGGGTGGAGGCGACCGCGGAACGCGGACGCCGACCGCCCCTGCGCAGCCGCCGGACCACCCCTTCCCCCTCTTCCCCGCCACGTTGGAGGACGTCATGAGCGAAGCCGGGACCCCGACCACGGACGGCAGACACGTACCCGCCTCGGCCACTCACGACGTGATCCGGGTGCACGGCGCCCGCGTCAACAACCTCCGAGACGTCAGCGTCGACATCCCCAAGCGCCGCCTGACGGTCTTCACCGGCGTCTCCGGCTCCGGCAAGAGTTCCCTGGTGTTCGAGACCGTCGCCGCCGAGTCCCAGCGCCTGATCAACGAGACCTACAGCGCATTCGTCCAGGGGTTCATGCCGACCCTCGCCCGGCCCGACGTCGACGTCCTCGAAGGCCTGACGACGGCCATCGTCGTCGACCAGGAACGCATCGGCGCCGACCCCCGCTCCACCGTCGGCACCGTCACCGACGTCAACGCCATGCTGCGCATCCTGTTCAGCCGTCTCGGCGACCCCCACATCGGCCCGCCCAACGCCTTCTCGTTCAACACGCCCTCCGTGCGGGCCAGCGGAGCCATCACCGTCGAGCGCGGCAACCAGAAGACCGTCAAGCAGACCTTCTCCCGCGCGGGCGGCATGTGCACGCGCTGCGAGGGACGGGGAGCCGTCTCGGACATCGACCTCTCCCAGCTCTACGACGACAGCAAGTCGATCAGCGAGGGAGCCTTCACCATCCCCGGCTGGAAGTCCGACAGTTGGTGGACCGCCAGGATCTACGCGGCGTCCGGCTTCTTCGACCCCGACAAGCCCATCCGCGACTTCACCGAGCAGGAGATGGAGGACTTCCTCCACCACGAACCCGTCAAGGTCAAGGTGGAGGGCGCCAACCTCACCTACGAAGGGCTCATCCCCAAGCTGCGTAAGTCGATCCTCTCCAAGGACCGCGACGCGATGCAGCCCCACATCCGCGAGTTCGTCGACCGGGCCGTCACCTTCGTCACCTGCCCGGAGTGCGAGGGCACGCGCCTCAACGAGGCGGCCCGCTCCTCCCGCATCCGCGGCCGCAGCATCGCCGACCTCTGCTCCCAGGAGATCGGCGAACTCGCCGCCTGGATCCGCGAACTCGACGAGCCCTCGGTGGCCCCGCTGCTCACCGCCCTGCGCGGCGTCCTCGACTCCTTCGTCGAGATCGGCCTCGGCTACCTCGCCCTGGAGCGCCCCACCGGCAGCCTGTCCGGCGGGGAGGCCCAGCGCGTCAAGATGATCCGCCACCTCGGCTCCAGTCTCACCGACGTCACGTACGTCTTCGACGAGCCCACCGTCGGCCTGCACCCCCACGACATCCGGCGGGTCAACAACCTGCTGCTGCGCCTGCGCGACAAGGGCAACACGGTGCTGGTCGTCGAGCACAAGCCGCAGACGATCGCGATCGCCGACCACGTCGTCGACCTCGGTCCGGGCGCCGGCACCGAGGGCGGCACCGTCTGCTTCGAGGGCACCGTCCAGGGCCTGCGCACCTCGGCCACCGTCACCGGGCGCCACCTGGAGGACCGCACCACCCTCAAGGAGAAGGTGCGCACCCCCACCGGGCAGCTCGAGATCCGCGGCGCGCGCACCCACAACCTCCATGACGTGGACGTCGACATCCCGCTCGGCGTCCTCGTCGTGGTGACCGGCGTCGCCGGCTCCGGCAAGAGCTCACTGGTGCACGGCTCCCTGGTGGGCGGCCCGCTCGCCGCCGAGGCGGGCGTGGTCTCCGTCGGCCAGGGCGCGATCCGCGGCTCGCGGCGCAGCAACCCGGCCACCTACACGGGGCTGCTGGAGCCGATCCGCAAGGCCTTCGCCAAGGCCAACGGCGTCAAGCCCGCCCTGTTCAGCGCCAACTCCGAGGGCGCCTGCCCGGTCTGCAACGGCGCCGGCGTCATCTACACCGACCTGGCCATGATGGCGGGGGTCTCCACGCCCTGTGAGGACTGCGAGGGCAAGCGCTTCCAGCCGGCCGTCCTCGAGTACCGCCTCGGCGGCCGCGACATCAGCGAGGTCCTCGCGATGCCGGTGTCCCGGGCGCTGGAGTTCTTCGCCGCCGGAGAGGCCCGCACGCCCGCCGCGCACCGTGTCCTCACCCGGCTCGAGGAGGTCGGCCTCGGCTACCTCACCCTGGGACAGCCCCTGACGACCCTCTCAGGCGGCGAACGACAGCGCCTGAAGCTCGCCACGCACATGGGCGATCCGGGAGGCGTCTACGTCCTCGACGAACCGACCACCGGCCTCCACCTCGCCGACGTCGGACAGCTCCTCACCCTCCTGGACCGGCTGGTGGACTCGGGCAAGTCCGTGGTCGTCGTCGAGCACCACCTCGCGGTGATGGCGCACGCGGACTGGATCGTCGACCTCGGTCCGGGCGCGGGCCGCGAAGGCGGCCGCGTCGTCTTCGAGGGCACCCCCGCCGACCTGGTCGCCTCCGGCGCGACCGTCACCGCCGAGCACCTGGCGGCCTACACCGCCGGATGATCCCACCGCCCGGACGGCCTCGCCCACCTCTCAGGACGGGGCGGGGCCGTCCGGGCCGTCCTGCGCCTCCGTGCGGTGACGCCGGTAGTGCCGGGCCGCCCGGGCGCGGTTCCCGCAGGAGACCTTGCACCACTCCTGCCGGCCGTGGCTCTTCACGAAGTACCGCACGCAGCGCGGCGCGGTGCAGGCCCGCAGCAGTTCGCGCTGCGGCCCGGCCAGGAAACCGATCGCGTCGCGGGCCAGCGCCGCCACCAGCCGCACGGCGGGGGGCTCCTGCGCGGGCAGCATGCGGACGACCGGCGCGCCCTCCTCGGGCCACTCCAGCCGCGGCGTCACCGCCGCACGCGCGGCGGCCGTGTTCAGCAGGGCCAGCGCCTCGTCGAAGGGCATCGGACGGGCGGAGTCGGCGGGGCTCGGCGGACCGGGGGCGACCGCCCGCGCGAAGAGGGCCCGGACCGCCCGCCGTACCCCGACGATCTCCTCCCGCAGCGCCTCGTCCGCCACGACCCCGCTCTCCGGCAGGTCCCCGGACAACAGATCCGCGCACCCGTGGAGCCAGCGGGCGGCGCCCGCCACGGTGGCCAGATCGTCCGCGACGCCGCCGTCCCCGTCGTGGCGGATCGTGCTCGCCAGTTCCAGCGCCAGCCACCGCCCCACCGGGGTCCCCTTCCGCCGTTCCGCCGGCCGGTTGCCGACAGCACCGGGCACACTCTAGTGTCCCTAACGGCAAACATGAACTTTTCCGTTAGTGCGGCAAGCCGGGCGAGGCGTCCCGGCGACGACCGGCGGCAGGGCCGCCGAAGGAGGCGCGGGATGACGGTGCTGCTGGCGCAGATCAGCGACCTACACCTGGACGGCAGCGAGCGGGCCACCCGGCGTGCCGAACGTGTGATGGAGCACCTGCGGGCACTGCCCCGCCCGGTCGACGCGGTGCTGGTCACCGGAGACATCGCCGACCACGGCACGGAGGCGGAGTACGAGGAGGCGGCCCGCATCCTCCAGGCCCCGTTCCCCGTCCTCACCTGCCCCGGCAACCACGACGCGCGGGGGGCCTACCGCAAGGCCCTGCTCGGCGAGGAGCCCGCTCCCGGTCCCGTCAACCGTGTCCACCACGTCGCCGGGGCCGCCGTCCTGATGATCGACGCGACCGTCCCCGGCCGTGACGAAGGCCTGCTCGACGGCGAGACCCTCGACTGGGCCCACGCCCAGCTCGCCGCCCTGCCCGAGGGCGTCCCCGCGCTCCTCGCCTTCCACCAGCCGCCGGTGGACCTCCACCACCCGCTGCCCGACTCCTGCAGGCTCCAGCGGCCCCAGGACCTCGCCGCCCTGCTGGACGCGCACCCCGCCGTGGTCGCCGTCCTCACCGGCCACGCGCACACGGCGGCCGCCTCCACCTTCGCCGGCCGCCCCGTGATCGTAGGCCCGGCCGTCACCTGGACCCTCCGGCTCCCGTGGGAGGGCGACGCGCCCGCCGACCGCGACCAGCCCCCGGGCCTGGCCTTCCACGTGCTGGACGACGACGGACGCCTGACCACGCACTACCGCGTCGTGGTCTGACCGGAGGTCGCCGGGAGGTGGTCGCGCGGCCGCCTCCCGGCGGGCAGCCGATCCGCGCCGAACCCGGCGAACCACGCACGGTGCGTATCCGCCCCGTTGGTCCGAGACTCCGGAACGCCGCACGCCCCACGGCTGCCGTTGCGTCCGCCGAGCGTGCCGCAACTCGGCCCGACGGGCGCGAATCACGCCGTCCGGCAGCGCCGCCCTCACGCCCCGTGTGACAGCACGGGGCGTTCGCACCCGCAGACCTTCCCGTTCGCAGCGCACCGTGAGGTGCTGCCCTGAGGTGTCGCGCGTGCGCCCTCCCGCCGTACCGGTCACTCCGCCTCCCACCAGCCGGAAGGCGCGGCGGCTACCGTGTCGCCCGGATGTTTGCCGAGGTGGGGGCGCACATTCTCACCACTCGGGGTGATTGCGGTGAGCCCGCGCACGAGCGTCGGACCACCTGATCGTGCGGCCATATGAACCCCGTCGCTCGATGGGGTAGATGTCTGCGCAATCCGAGTCGAGCGACACATGCCATTCCCTATGGTGAATGGCATATGCACGGACCTCCCTGCGCACCGGGCCAGTCCGACGGGCCGTGCGCAAGGACGCCCCATGGACACTTTCCGCACGGTCCGCAGCTTCCCGCCGACCGTCCGGTTCCTGATGGTGAACCAACTCGGCATCGACATCGGGACCTTCCTGCTGTTCCCCTTCCTCGCCGGACACCTCGGCGGCAGTCTCGGCATGTCCGCGGCGACCGTGGGAGCCGTCCTGGGCACCATCCAGCTGAGCCATCAGGGCCTGGTCGTGCTGGGGGGCACCGCCTCGGACCGGATCGGAGGGCACCGCGTCATCCCGATCGGCTGTCTCCTGCGCCTGTCGGGCTTCGCGCTGTTCGCCGTCGTGGACGACGTCCGCGCGGTGTTCGCCGCATCCGTCCTCACCGGCGTCGCCGGGGCCATGCTCTATCCGGCCTTGCGGACGTGTGCCGCCCAGGCCGCCCCGCCGGACCGCCGGGCCGAGGTCTTCGCCATGCTCAACGTCTTCACCGCCACCGGCGGGCTGATCGGCCTGGCCCTGGGCAGCGTGCTGTGCATGATCGACTTCCGGGCCACGGCGGTCACCGCCGCGGTCGTGCTCGCGGCGATGACGATGCTTCAGCTCTTCATGCTGCCGGCCCACGCCCGCGTCGGCCGGGCCGAGCGCCGGAGCCGCAACTGCTCGATCCTCCGCGGCTGTCTCCACGTCCTGCGCGACCGGCACTTCCTGACCTTCTCCCTCACCATGACGGCCCTGACGGCGCTGGAGAACCAGGTGTACCTGCTGTTCGTGAACGCGGCGCAGCACGTGTCGGGCGCGCCCGCGGCCGCGGCGGTGATACCGATGGTCGGAGCCCTGGCCAGCCTCGCCCTCCAGCTGCGCGTGACGCGGCTGGTACGCGCCAAGGGCGGCCCGGCCGCGTGGATCGCGCCCGGCCTGGCCGTCATGGGGCTGGCCTTCCTCCCCCCGCTGCTGCTCCTGCTCCACGTGCCCGAGAACGAGAGCGTGGGACGGCCGGACGTCGTACTCCTCCTGCTCCCGCTCGCGGCCGGCGCCTTCCTGCTGGCACTCGGCCAGATGGCCACCCAGCCGTCCACGCTCGAGCTGGTGTCACGGCACGCCGCCGACGGACTGATCGGCACGTACTTCGGGTTCTTCTACGTCATCTCGGGGGTCGCCGCCTCCGGCTGCACCAGTGCGGTCGGCTGGGCGATGGACGTCGGGGAACGCACCGGACAACTGTGGCTGCCGTGGGCATGCTGCGTGGTCGTCGGCCTCCTCTCCGCCGGAGGAGCGGCCTGGCTCTACCACCTGGGAAGGCTCCCGGGCACGCAGAGCCGGGTCGACGACGTACGGCCGCAGCGGGCCAGGCCCCGCCCGGGTGTTCCCTCACCCCGGCGAGGACGCCGCAGGCGGGCCCGTGCGGGCCGGTGACCGCACCGGGGCGGCCGGCGCACCGCCACCGCCCCGCGCACCACCGCACCCCGACCGCCCCGTGCACAGCACGGCCCTCACCAGGCCCGCCGCTGCGTGAACACGCCCGCGCGGACCGCTCCGTGCGGACGTGTTCACGCGGACTCCGAGCCGTGCGGACGCCGACCCGCACGGAGCGCGGACCGAAGGCGGCCGCCCTCGCGCGGCCCGCCGTCACCCGAACCTGAACCCGAACCCGAACCCGGCCCCTGCCCGCGCGGACGCCGACCCGCGCGGGCACACCGGCCGCGAAAACCGCCCCGCGGCCTCAGCCCGTGAACCCGATCCGCGCCAGCCGCAACGCCCCGCGCAGCCGTACCCGCAGGTCGTGCACGCCACGCGCGGCCAAGGGCGCGCTCAGGACGGCGTAGTCGTACGGACCGGCCGTGGGGCCCTCCGGGCCGAGCCGGACCGCGGGGGAGCCGTCGCCGAGAAACAGCTCCACACTCCCCGCCCCCGACACCTCCACGACCACCCCGGTCACCCCCGACCCGAAGTCGCAGCTCCGGTACAGCAGTTCACCCCGCTCCCCGCCCACGGGAGTGACCGCGTCACCGTCCACCTTGGTCCGGTCGACGATCTCGACACCGCTCTGCTCGTCGAACGAGGCCGCGTCGATCCCGCGCTCCGGTACCGGCCGGGGAACCGCGGGCTCACCGTCCACCGTCACCGTCGCCCGCAGTCGGACGTCCTCGCTGGAGGCGCCGACCAGGAACTCGTAGGCGCCCGCCTCCACCCGGGGCCGGTCCAGCGCCACGTCCCAGAAGGCGAGCTGCGCCCGCGGGACGTCGAAGGAGACGACCGAGGTCCGCCCCGGCTCCAGCACCGCACGCCGGTGCGCGACCAGCTCACGCCGCGGACGCGGAACGGACGGCGCCACCGCCCGCACGTAGAGCTGCGCCACCTCTGCCGCGGCGACGCCGCCCACGTTGGTGAGCGAGAAGGAGACCCGCACCGCGTCCCCCTCGATCCGCACCGACAGGTCCCGGTAGGCGAACGCGGCGTACGACAGACCGTGCCCGAAGGGGAACAGTGGCCGGCCCTCGAAGTACAGGTACGTCTGCCGGGAGGCGATCAGGTCGTAGTCGAGCAGCGAGGGCAGGTCGGCGTCGTCCGCGTACCAGGTCTGCGGAAGCCGCCCCGAGGGGGAGACGTCACCGGCGAGTACCCGGGCCAGGGCGGTTCCCGCGGCCTGGCCGCCGTGCGCGCTCCACAGCACCGCGGGGACGTCCTCGACGTCGACCGCGTACGGGTAGGACGACACCAGCGCCAGCACCGTCCGCGGGTTCGCGGCGCGGGCGGCGCGCAGCAGCCGCTCCTGGTGCGCGGGCAGCAGCAGCGTCCCGCGGTCCTCGGTCTCGCGGCCGTTGATGTGCGGGTCGTTGCCGGCGACCACCACGACCACGTCCGCACCAGCCGCGACCGCGGCCACCGCCTCCTCGCCGCGCGCGGTCCGGACCGTGCGGAAGACCTCCCCGGCCCCGCCGTCCTCCGCGACCCGCACACCGTCGGCGCCGACCGTCACGTACCGTCCGGTGCCCAGGTGCCGCAGCAGATGACCGTCCTCGTGAGGCTCCAGGCGGAAGGTCTCCTGCACCACCCACCCTCCCGGGCGGTCGGCCGACGCGCGCACGTAGCCGTCCTCCGCGACCGAGAGATGACGGCCGTCCGGCGCACGCAGCGTCAGCACTCCCTCGCCCCAGTCGACGACGGCGAACTCGGTGCCCGTCTCCCCGGTCGTCAGCGGCGGCAGGTCGGTGCGGCCCGTCAGCAGCGCCGGGTCCAGGGCGCCCTCGGCGTCGCGGGCCGAACCAAGGGCCCCGGCCGCCCGCGGCACCCGCAGGAAGGAGCCCGCGGCGGTCCGCAGCAAGGCGCGGTCCACCCCCTTGGCGAACTCCACCCGCTCCGCGCCGAACCGCTCCCGCAGTCCCGCCAGCGGTGTGCGGCCGCGGATCAGGGCCCCGCTGTACCAGTCGACCTTGCACTCGTCGGCGAGCAGTCCGACCACCGCCACCCGTGCGCCGGGCGCGAGCGGCAGCACGCCCTCGTCGTTCTTCAGCAGCACGACCGCCTGCTCGGCGGCCTCCTCGGCGAGCGCCTGGTGCTCCGGCGTGTCGAAGGCATGGTCGCGCGCGTGCGGCCCCCCGTCCGGGTCGAACTCGCCCAGCCGCAGACGCACCGACAACTGCCGGGCCACGGCACGGTCCAGGTCCGCCTCCTCCAGCAGCCCCTCGTCCAGGGCCTTGCGGATCCGCCCCACCGTCGTCGCGCTGTCCTCACCGTGATCGGTGAAACTGTCCACGCCCGCCCGCAAGGAGGCCGCAAGCGCCTGCTCGTGGGTGTCGAAGTAGTGCTCGGAGTCGACCAGGTTCGACGGCGCCCCCGCGTCCGAGCAGACCAGCAGCTCCTGGTCGGTCCAGGTGCGCAACGGGTCCCGCAGGTACGGCGAGACATGGTTGGGGCGGCCGTTGACCAGGTTGTACGCGGGCATCACCCCGGCGACCGCGCCCGCCTCCACCGCGCCGCGGAAGGCGCGCAGGTCGTACTCGTGCAGCACGCGCGGACGCACGGAGCTGGACGCGGTGTCGCGGTCCGTCTCGTTGTTGTGCGCCAGCCAGTGCTTGAGCACCGGTGCCGAGCGCCAGTACACCGGGTGGTCGCCCCGCAGGCCACGGGTGTACGCGGCGGCGAGCACCGAGGTGAGCCGGGCGTCCTCGGAGTAGCCCTCCTCGTTGCGGCCCCACAGTGGATGCCGCAGCGGATTGACCACCGGCGCCCACACGTTGAGTCCCACCCGCTCGTCACGGGCGCGCATCGCCCTCAGCTCCCGGGACACCGCCTCGCCCACCCGGCGCACCAGGCCGGGGTTCCAGGTCGCCCCCAGTCCCACCGCCTGGGGGAACACGGTGGCCGGTCCCATCCACGCGACGCCGTGCAGCGCCTCCTGACCGGTGCGGAAGGCGGCGACACCGAGGCGCTCGACGGCCGGGACGAACTGGTGCAGGAACGCCGCCTTCTCCTCCACCGTGAGACGTGACAGCAGGTCCTCCACACGCCGGGCGAACGGGAGCCGAGGATCACGGAACGGAAGCAGGGACGGCGGCGCTGCGGTCACGGATGGTCCCCCTGGCGCTGGAAGGGCGGGCTGCTTTCGAAGCGCTTCGATGCTCGGCGTCGCCCCCCGCGGGTGTCAAGGCGGCCGGTGCCCCCAATCCCTCCTCGCACCGACAAGCCCCGCGCCGCATACGTCCGGGGCGGCCGGTTCCCGCTCCGAGGAAGTTTCGAAACGAGTCTTGTGCGCCTCATGGTGTTCACCTAACCTCGCTGCACATCGAAGCGCTTCGACAGGTCGCACCCGGCGTCCCGTCGTCGACCACCGTTCCCGCTCAGCCAGTTCAGCCAGCTCCGCCGTAGACACCGCAGCCGACCGGCCACCGCCGAGTGTCCTGGTGCGCCACGAAGGGTTGACGCAATGACGCCGAACGCCGCCCCCACCTCCGCCGGCCCCAGCCGGAGGAGCTTCCTCGCCTCCACCGCGGTCGTCACCGCCGCGGTGGCGGGCGGGTTGCCGCTGCTCGCCGCCTGCGGCGGTGAACAGGAGGACCGCAAGGAGGGCGCCACCTCCGGCAAGGAGGCACGCAAACTCCTCCCGGCCTTCGTGGCGTCGAACGTCGTCACGCCGGACCTGCCGACGAAGAACGGATCGGCGGCCGGCTTCACCAAGGCGATCCCCGCGGCCGAACTGAAGACCTCGGTCCCGAGCAAGCTGGGCAGCGGCGGAGCCCTCACCGTCATGTCGCCCTTCTGGGGGACCCCGCCCAAGGGCGACAACCCGTACTACAAGGCGATGGACGAGGCCGTCGGCGTCAAGGTCACCTGGCAGAACCAGGACGGCAACACCTACGACCAGAAGCTCGGCGCCGTCCTCGCCTCCAGCACCATCCCCGACGTCGTGGTCGTCCCCGGCTGGAACCTGATGGGCCGCATACCCAGCGCCATCAACGCCAAGTTCGCCGACCTCGGCCCCTACCTGTCCGGGGACAAGGTAAAGGACTACCCCAACCTCGCCGCCGTGCCCACCGAGGCCTGGCAGCGCGGCATCTTCGGCGGGCAGCTGCGGGCGGTACCCATGCCCGCGCCGTACATCACCGACAT
Source organism: Streptomyces sp. NPDC002734 (assembly GCF_040295685.1). Lineage (NCBI taxonomy): Bacteria > Bacillati > Actinomycetota > Actinomycetes > Kitasatosporales > Streptomycetaceae > Streptomyces > Streptomyces sp. NPDC002734. Next base: position 142,967 of record NZ_JBEOVU010000018.1, on the reverse strand, counting down.
CGCACCCCTGTACCGCAAGGACGTGTTCGACGACGAGGGCTGGACGCCGCCCACCAGCCCGGACGAGTTCCTGTCCTGGGCCAAGGAGGCCACCGACGCCCGCTCCAAGCGCTGGGCCTGCGACGACATGAAGTGGACGGCCTTCAACATCTTCGGCACCCTCTCCGGCAGCGACAAGGCCCTGTGGTGGAACCTGGAGGACGGCAAGCTCGTCAACCGCGTCGAGACGGACGCCTACCTCGAGGCCCTGGAGTGGACGCGCAAGCTCTACGCCGCCAAGGTGGTCCACCCCGACGCCGTGCAGGGCAAGACCGGCGGCGAGGCCGGCAACCGCTTCACCGCCGGCGAGGTGCTGGTCTACAACCAGAACATCTCCGACTGGTGGGGCAAGACCGCCGAACAGCGCACCCAGCGCGACGACTTCGAGATGGCGGCGTTCGACATCTTCGGCGCCGACGGCGGCGACCCGACCCTCTGGGCGGTCCAGCCCGCCAACATCTTCACCTTCATCTCCCGCAAGGCCACCGAGCAGCAGGTCAAGGACTTCCTCGCCCTGTGCAACTTCTGCGCCGCGCCCTACGGCACCAAGGAGTTCATGCTCACCGCCTACGGCGTCGAGGGAACCGACTACGAGATCAAGGACGGGCTGCCGGTCAAGACCACGCAGGGCGTCAACGAGGTCAACGGCGCCTACGACTACACCGGCAACCCCGCCCCCTACATCGCCTATCCCGACCTGCCCGACGTCACCCGCGGCATGGTCGAGTGGCAGCAGCGCATGGGCGCCTTCACCAAGAAGTCCTCCTTCTTCGGCCTCACCGTCACCGAACCCAACCGCTGGTCCAACCTCGCCGACGACTTCGAGCAGCTCGAGGACGACGTGGTGCGCGGCCGCAAGAAGATCAGCGACGTGCAGCAGGCCGTGTCCGACTGGCGCTCCAAGGGCGGCGACGGCCTGCGCGACTGGTACCGCAAGCTGCTCGACGACAGCGGCACCGCCAAGTGAGCCCGACAGGACGCGAGGAGTAGCCGGTGTCGCACAGCACGGTGCCCCGGAGCCCGGCCGGGACGCCCGACCCCGGGTCCGGCCCCGAAAAGAAGCGCCCGGCCGGCCGGGGCCGGGCGGCGAGGCGGGCCACGACGAGGACCCCGGGGCGCGAGGGCGCGAAGACCCTGCGCACCCGGTGGCGGCGCGACCGCACCCTCGTCCTGATGACCCTGCCGGCGCTGCTGCTGGTCCTGGTCTTCAACTACGTGCCCATCCTCGGCAACGTGGTCGCCTTCCAGGACTACGACCCCTACCTCAGCGAGAACGGGTTCGTCGCCGTCCTGGAGAGCCCCTGGATCGGGTTCGAGCAGTTCGAGCGGATCTTCGCGGACTCCGCGTTCTGGCACGCCGTGCGCAACACCTTCGTGCTGTTCTTCCTTCAGCTGGTGCTGTTCTTCCCCATCCCCGTCGTACTCGCCCTGCTCATCAACAGCGTGGTCCGCCCCCGGGTACGGGCCGTCGCCCAGGCGATCATGTACCTCCCGCACTTCTTCTCCTGGGTCCTCGTCGTCACCGTCTTCCTGCAGATCTTCGGCGGCGCGGGCATCATCGCGCAGACCCTCCGCCAGCACGGCTACGAGGGCTTCGACCTGATGACCGACCCGGAGATCTTCAAATACCTGGTCACCCTGCAGGCCGTCTGGAAGGACGCCGGCTGGGGCATCATCGTCTTCCTCGCCGCGCTCTCCGCCGTCCCCGGCGAGCTGTACGAGGCCGCCGCCATGGACGGCGCCGGACGCCTGCGCCGCATGTGGCACGTCACCCTGCCCGCCCTGCGCCCGGTGATCGCCCTCCTCCTGGTCCTGCGGGTGGGCGACGCCCTCACCGTCGGATTCGAGCAACTCCTGCTCCAGCGGCAGGCCGTGGGGATCGAGGCCTCCGAGGTCCTCGACACCTACGTCTGGTGGAACGGCATCCGCAACCAGGACTTCGGCTACGCCGCCGCGGCGGGACTGATCAAGGGCCTGGTCGGGCTGTCCCTGGTGCTCGGCGCCAACAAGGTTGCCCACCTGATGGGCGAACAGGGGGTCTACCGCAAATGACCACCGTCACCGGCACACCGGCCGGCGGCCCGTCGGCCGACCGCGCCCCGGCGGACGACGCGCCGGCCCACAGCGGGCAGCGCCCCGCCGGAACCGGCCCGGGGCCCGGCCGGTGGGCCGCCCCGCCCCGCCCCGCGTGGGAGGAGGAGCCCTCCCCGGCCGGACAGGCGGGCAAGGGCTTCGCCCTCGGACTGGCCTGCCTGTCGATCCTCTTCCCGCTGTGGATCGTCGTCGTCACCAGCCTCCAGACGAAGAAGACCATCGACGAGGCCGGCGGCCTGGTCGTGATCCCGAAGAGCATCACCTTCGTCGCCTACCAGGAACTCCTCGGCGGAGGGCAGGTGCAGCGCGCCACCCTGGTCAGCGTCGGCGTGACGCTGGTCGGAACCCTCTTCAGCATGAGTGTCTCGGTGCTCTGCGCCTACGGCCTCTCCCGCAGCGGCTCCCTCGGCCACCGCTGGATCCTGATGACCCTGCTCGCCACCATATTCTTCGGCGCGGGCCTCATCCCCACCTATCTGCTGGTGCAGGCCCTCGGCCTCACCGACACCTACCTGGCGCTGATCCTGCCCAGCGCCGTCAGCGTCTTCAACATCCTGGTCCTGCGCGCCTTCTTCATGAACATCTCCCAGGAACTGATCGACAGTGCCCGCATCGACGGAGCGGGGGAGTGGCGCATCCTCTTCCGCATCGTCGTGCCGCTCTCCCGGGCCGTGATCGCGGTCATCGCCCTCTTCTACGCGGTGGGCTACTGGAGCGCCTGGTTCAACGCGTCGATCTACCTGACGGACCAGGACATGATGCCGCTGCAGAACGTCATGATCCAGCTCGTCCAGCGCGAGCAGCGGCCGGTGGGCCTGTCCGCCCAGATCAACACCGGCGAACTCTCCCCGTTGGCCATCCAGATGGCCGTGATGGTGATGGCGCTGCTGCCCGTCGCCGTGCTGTCGCCCTTCGTCCAGAAGCACTTCAAGGAGGGCATGCTCACCGGCGCCGTCAAGGGCTGACACACGCCCCGCCACCGCCCGCCTCCCTGCCCGCCATTCCTGCGAACGGGGTCACCGCACATGGACGCGTCCCCCACGAACCGTCCCACCCTCGCCGACGTCACCCGCGGCCGCATCCTCTTCGGCGGCGACTACAACCCGGAACAGTGGCCGGAGGAGACCTGGCACGAGGACGTCCGCCTGATGCGGGCGGCCGGCGTCAACTCCGTCACCGTCGGTGTCTTCTCCTGGTCCCGTCTCGAACCGGCGCCGGGCCGACGGGACTTCGACTGGCTCGACCGGCTGATGGACCTCCTGCACGAGGCCGGCGTCGGCGTCGTCCTCGCCACCCCGACCGCCTCCCCGCCGCCCTGGCTCGGCCACCTCCACCCCGAGACCCTGCCGCGCGACGAGGACGGACACGTCGAGTGGTGGGGCGGCCGCCAGCACTTCTCCCACTCCAGCGCCGCCTACCGCCGGCACGCCGCCGCGATCACCGAGGACCTCGCGGCCCGCTACGCCCGCCACCCCGCCCTGACCATGTGGCACATCAACAACGAGTACTGCACCTACGACTGGGGCGACGAGGCCGCGGCCCGCTTCCGCGACTGGCTGCGCCACCGCCACGGCACCCTCGCCGCCCTCAACGAGGCCTGGGGAACAGCCTTCTGGAGCCAGGCCTACGGGGACTGGGAACAGGTGCTGCCGCCCCGCCGCGCCCACTACCTGAAGAACCCCGCCCAGGTGCTCGACTTCCGGCGCTTCACCTCCGACATGCTCCTCGAGTGCTTCACGGCCGAACGCGACATCGTCCGCCGCCACACCCCGCACCTACCGGTCACCACCAACTTCATGCCGCTGTGGGCGGGACAGGACGCCTGGCGCTGGGCCGAGGAGGAGGACGTCGTCTCCGTCGACCTCTACCCCGACCCCCGCGACCCCCTCGGCGTGCAGAGCGGCGCCCTCGTGCAGGACATGACCCGCTCGCAGGCCCGCGGCCCGTGGATGCTCATGGAACAGGCCACCGGCGCGGTCAACTGGCGCGGCGTCAACCACCCCAAGCCCCGAGGACTCAACCGCCTGTGGACCCTGCAGGCGGTGGCCCGCGGCGCCGATGCCGTCTGCTACTTCCAGTGGCGCCAGTCGCGCCAGGGAGCCGAGAAGTTCCACTCCGGCATGCTCGGCCACGCGGGACCGCAGGGCCGCACCCACCAGGAGATCAGGCAGCTCGGCGCCGACCTGGCCCGCATCGCCCCGCACGTCCACGGCGGCCGCGTCACCGCCGACATCGCCGTGCTGCACGATTGGCACTCCTGGTGGGCGGGCGACCAGGAAGCCCGCCCCTCACGCGCCACCGACTACCCGCACACCCTCGGCGCCTGGCACCGCGCCCTGTGGCAGGCCCACCTCACCACCGACTTCGCCCACCCCGAACACGACCTGTCCGCCTACCGGATGGTCGTCGTCCCCCAGCTCTACCTGCTCACCGACGCCGCCGTCGACAACCTCCTCGCCCACGTCGCCCGCGGCGGCACCCTCGTCTGCGGCTTCCTGACCGGGCTCGCCGACGGGGACGACCGGATCCGCCCCGGCGGCATGGACGCCCGGCTGCGCGACCTGTTCGGCATCCGCACCCTCCACGAGTGGTGGCCGCTGGAGGAGGGCGAGAGCGTCCGCTGCGCCGGCTTCCGCGGCACCCTGTGGTCCGAGGAACTGGAGACCGACGGCACCGCCGACGAGACCACGCCCTACCAGGGCGGCGAACTCGACGGCCTGCCCGCCGTCCTGCGCAAGGGCCGCGCCTGGTACCTCTCCACCCTCCCCGAACCCGAACCGCTGCGCGCCCTGCTGACCAGGGCGGCAGCCGCCGCGGGCATCCGGCCACCCCTCGACGGCCTGCCCGACCACGTCGAGGCGGTACGCCGCGGCGCCCTGCTCTTCCTCCTCAACCACGGCCCCGAACCGGTCACCGTCGACGTCCCCGGCACCCACCACGACCTCCTGACGGGCGCAACCCGCACCGACCGGGTCACCCTCGCCCACCGCGGCGCCGCGGTCCTGCGGCCATGAGCGCGACCCCCGTCCACGGCACCTGGGAGCCACGCCCCGCCGCCCGCTGGGAGGACGCCTACCTCAGCGGCAACGGCCGGCACGGCGCCATGGCCTTCGGCCACCCCCACGACGAACAGGTGATCGTCACCCACCACACCCTGGTCCGCCCCGACCCCGACGGCCAGGACGACCACGACCGGCACCCTCCCCGCCTCGCCCACCGCCTCCGCGAGATCCAGGACCGCCTGCTCGCCGGAGACCTGGCCGCCGCCGAGGACCTCACCGACGGCCGCCCGCTGCGCTGGGTCCGGCCCTTCCACCCCGCCTTCCGGATCCGCCTGCGCCTTTCGCCCGGCGACCTCGACGACCACCGCCGCACCCTCGACTTCCGCACCGGCGTGGCCGCGACCCACTGCGCCGGCCGCACCGCGCGGCTCTTCGTCTCCCGCGCCGACGACGTCCTCGTCCAGCACGTCACCGCCCCCGCCGCCGCCCTCGACATCGCCCTGGACCACCGCCTCCCCGGCGCCCCCGGGACACTCGACGTCCGCCACGACACCGTCCCCACCCCCGACGGCGCCCTGCTCGGCCTGCGCGTGCGCTACCCGGGCAGCACCCGCGGCTACACCGGCGTCACCCTCGTCGCCGCCACCGACGACGCGACCGCGCCCGCCCCCCGCGGAGCACGCGTGGAGGACGCCCGGTCCGTCCTGCTGCTCACCCGGATCCGTCGGCACACCGGCGAGAGCGACACCCTCGCCGAAGGCCGCGCCCTGCGCGACCTGCTCCACCTCGCGGGCGGCTCCTTCGACGCCCTCCTCGCCCGCCACCTGCCCCACCACCGCACCGCCTACGACCGCGTCACCCTCGACCTCGCCGCCGACCCCGCCGAACGCGCCCTGCCGGGCTCCGCGCTGCTCACCCGGCCGGACAGCCCCGCCCTCACCGAACGGCTCTTCGCCGCCGGCCGCTACCACCTGCTGTCCTCCAGCGGCCTCAACCCGCCCCGCCTCACCGGCCTGTGGACCGGGGACTGGGACACCGCCTGGTCCGGAGCCTTCACCACCGACGCCAACCTCAACCTCCAGACCGCCTCCGCCACCGCCGCCGCCCTCCCCGAGGTCACCGAGGCCCTCGCCTCCCTCGTCCACCGACAGCTGCCCGACTGGCGCGACAACGCCCGAGCCGTCTTCGGCGCCCGAGGCGTGGTCGCCCCCGCCCACACCGACGGCGCCACCGGCCACGCCTACCACTTCGACCGCGCATACCCCCTCCACCTGTGGACCGCCGGCGCCGACTGGCTGCTCAAACCACTCGTCGACCACGACGAGACCTACGGCCGCCGCGACCCGCGCACCGCCGCCGCCCTCGCCGAGGTCGCCGCGTTCTACGAGGACTTCCTCACCCGCACGGACAGCGAGGGCCGCCTCGCCGTCGTCCCCTCCTACTCACCCGAGAACCGCCCCACCGGCGGCAGCTGGGGCGCCCTCAACGCCGCCATGGACCTCTCCGCCGCCCGCCACGCCCTGCTCACCGCCGCCACCTACCACCCGGAGCACGCCGACCGCTGGCGCGCCCTGGCCGCGACCCTCCCGCCGCACCGGATCAACGCCGACGGAGCACTCGCCGAATGGGCCTGGCCCGGCCTCGAGGACGTCTACGACCACCGCCACCTCAGCCACCTCTACGGCGTCTGGCCGCTCGAGGAGATCACCCCCCACGACACCCCCGAACTCGCCGCCGCCGCACACCGCGCCCTGTGCCTGCGCGGCGCCGAGAACGACTCCGCCCACGGCCACCTCCACCACGCCCTGGTCGCGGCCCGCCTCCACGACGGCGACCGCGTCGGCCACGCCCTCCACCAGGTCCTGCACGGCGACCATTTCCACGACTCCCTGATGAGCTCGCACTACCCCCGCCGCGACGTCTACAACGCCGACGCCGCCCACACCCTGCCCGCCGTGCTCATCGAGGCCCTCGTCCGGTCCACCCCCGACCGCCTCGTCCTGCTCCCCGCGCCGCCCCCGGCCCACCCCCGCGGCGCACTGCGCGGCATCCGCACCCGCTTCGGCGCCGGCCTCGACCTCACCTGGACCCCCGACGGCGCCACCGCCGTCCTGCGCCCCACCCGCACCCACCGCATCGAACTCAGGACTTCGGCCGGCGCCCGGGTCCTCGACCTGGCCGCCGGCGAGGACCGCGTCCTGACCCTGAGGACGCGGTGACCTTGTGCCCCCCCACCCATGGAAGGACCACCATGGCAACACGCACCCTCCGCACCGTCGTCAAGGCCCTGCTGGCCCCCGCGCTCGCCCTGGGCGTCACCGCCGGCCTCGCCACCGCCCCCGCCCAGGCCGCCGTCTGGAACACCTGCGACCAGTGGGGCAACACCAACCTGGGCGGCTACACCCTCTACAACAACATCTGGGGCTCCGGCCCCGGCGCCCAGTGCGTCTGGGCCAACTCCGGCACCAACTGGGGCGTGTGGGCCAACCACCCCGACACCGGCGGCATCAAGTCCTACCCGAACTCCAAGAAGGTCGTGAACCGCAGCATCTCCTCGCTGCGCACCCTCACCAGCAGCTACAGCGTCAGCGTGCCGTCCGCGGGGGCCTACAACACCTCGTACGACATCTGGGACACCGACCACGACTACGAGATCATGCTCTGGGTCAACCAGTACGGCCCGGTCGGCCCGCTCGGCAGCTCCCAGGGCACCGTCACCCTCGGCGGCCACACCTGGAACGTCTACAAGGGCGACAACGGCTCCAACCAGGTCTTCTCGTTCCTGCGCACCTCCCGCTCCACCTCCGGAACGGTCGACATGCTGCCCATCCTCCGCTGGATCAAGGACACCAAGCGCTGGATGGGCGACGAGACCATCGGCGACGTCCAGTTCGGCTACGAGATCACCTCGTCCTCGGGCGGCATGGACTTCCGCACCGACAACCTGACCGTCACGGCCGGCTGACAGGAAGGGACGGGGCCGCCCGCACCCCACGGGCGGCCCCTACCGCCCGGTCCGGGACCCGTTGGACCGGGCGGTGCTCGAAGGCCGGTACTCGAAGAGCCGGCGGCGGCGTGCCCTACTGCTCCCGGACCGGCAGGACCGCACCGTCGCGCAGGAACAGCGGAATGCGCTCCAGCGGCGCGTCCACGGTCACCGCCCCACCGCCCTCGTACACCGCGCCCGTCCACGCGTCCGTCCAGCGCGCGCCCTCCGGCAGATACACCGTCCGGTCCGTGGCCCCGGCCTCCAGGACCGGCGCGACCAGCAGATCACGTCCGAGGAGGTACGCGTCGTCCACCGACCAGCAGGCCCCGTCACCGGGGAACTCCAGGAACAGCGGCCGCATCACCGGCAGCCCCTCCTCGTGCGCCTCCCGCATGACCTCCAGGACGTACGGCCGCAGCCGCTCCCGCAGACGCAGGTACCGCTCCAGGACCGCCCCGGCCTCCTCCCCGTACGCCCACACCTCGTTCGGGCCGCCCGTCATCCGCGGACCCAGCGGCATGCCGGGCTCGCGGAACCCGTGCAGCCGCATCAGCGGCGACAGCGCGCCGAACTGGAACCAGCGCACCATCACCTCGCGGTACGCGGCGTCCTGCGGATCGCCCCCGTGGAAGCCGCCGATGTCCGTGTTCCACCACGGGATCCCCGACAGCGACGTGTTGAGACCCGCCGCGATCTGACGCCGCAGCGTGGCGAAGTCCGTGCCGATGTCACCGGACCACAGGGCTGCGCCGTGCCGCTGACTGCCCGCCCACGCCGAGCGGTTGAGGGTGATCACCTCCCGCTCGCCGGCGGCCAGGAGCCCTTCGTGGAAGGCCCGCGAGTTCTCCGCCGGGTACAGGTTGCCGACCTCCAGGCCCGGTCCCGCCCAGTACCGCAGGTTCTCCGGGAATCCCGGCTTCAGCTCCGGCTCGCACGCGTCCAGCCAGAAGGCGGTGATGCCGTAGGGGTCCAGGTAGTTCTCCTTGACCCGCGACCAGACGAACTCCCGCGCCTCGGGGTTGGTGGCGTCGTAGAACGCCACCTGCACCGTGCTCGCGACCTCCTTGTCCGGCCAGTCCGCGTGCGCCAGCGGCCCGTACTGCGTGCCGATGAACAGGCCGCGCTGCTCCATCACCGGATGGTTCTCGCTCAGCGGCGACACCGACGGCCACACCGACACGACCAGCTTCACGCCGAGCTCCTCCAGCTCCCGCACCATCGCGGCGGGATCCGGCCACTCCTTCGGGTCGAACCTCCACTCGCCCAGATGCGTCCAGTGGAAGAAGTCGCAGACGATCGCCGACAGCGGCAGACCCCGGCGCCGGTACTCCCGTGCCACCTCCAGCAGCTCCTCCTGCGTGCGGTACCGCAGCTTGCTCTGCCAGAAGCCGGCCGCCCACTCGGGAAGCATCGGGGTGCGCCCCGTCACCGCGCTGTAGCGGCGCTGCCCCGCCGCCGGATCGCCCGCGGTGATCCAGTAGTCGATCTGGCGGGCCGAGTCCGCCACCCACCGGGTCCCGTTGTACGCGAGCTCGACCCGGCCGATCGCCGGGTTGTTCCACAGCAGCGTGTAGCCGCGGCTGGAGGTGAGCACCGGGACGGCGACCTCGGCGTTGCGCTGCACCAGGTCGACGACCAGGCCCTTCTGGTCCAGCCGGCCGTGCTGGTGCTGCCCCAGGCCGTACAGCCGCTCGTCGTCGTAGGCGGCGAACCGCTGCTCGAGCCGGTGGTGCCCGCCCCCGACCGCCGTGTACAGCCGGGGCCCGGGCCACCAGAAGTGGGCGCGCTCCTCGGCCAGCAGCTCCCCGCCGTCGTCGGTACGCAGGAAACGGACCAGGCCCTCGGCGTCGATCTCGGCGGTGAGCGAGCCGACCGTGACCCGGCCCCGCCCGCTTTCGATCTTCACCGCGCCGTCCGCGCCGGGCGCCTCCGGAAGCAGCGCCCCGGGAAGGTCCTGGAGCACCGGGCCGCCCAGACGGGCCCGCACCCTGACCGCGTCGGGTCCCCACGGCTCGATCCGCACGGTCTCCTGGCGTCCGCTCCACTCCAGGGCCCCGTCCCGCTCCCGGAGCGCGCCCACCGTGGGCGAGGACTGGGCGAGGCTGATCTTGGGCTGCGGCTCGGAGGTCTGGGACACGAGGCATGCTCCTGGGGGAGGACGGAAGTGGGCAGGAACCGTGGCGCGGCGGTGGTGGGCGGGCAGGACCGCGGCCGGGGGAGTGGCCGCCCACCAGGCGGGACCCTCGGGGACGGGCTACGGCCGGGCGGGAGCCGGCCCCGAACTCGCCCGCACCGTCAGCTCCGGCGCGAGCAGCACGACCTCGTCACCGCCCCGCCCCTCGAGCTTGGCGACCAGACGGTCCACGGCGCCCCGGCCCAGCTCCTGGGCCGGCAGGGCGACGGAGGTGAGCGCCACCGACGCCTGCACGGCGACCTGCTCGGGGCAGACGGCGACCACCGAGACGTCCTCGGGCACGGCCCGGCCCCGCTGGCGCAGCAGCGCGAGCAGGGGCTCGACCGCCGACTCGTTCTGCACCACGAAACCGGTGGTGTCCGGGCGTTCGTCCAGGATCCGGGCGAGCGTCACCGCGGTCGCGTCGTACCCGCCCGCGCACGGCCGGTGCAGCAGCCGCAGACCCAGCTCCCGGCCTCGCGACCGCAGCCCCTCCAGGGTGCGCTCGGCGAAGCCGGTGTGCCGCTCGTACACCGCGGGCGCCTCGCCGATCACCGCGACGTCCCGGTGCCCCAGCGCCGCCAGGTGATCCACGCACAGCGCGCCGGTGGCCCGGAAGTCGAGGTCGACGCAGGTCAGGCCACTGGTGTCGGACGGGAGCCCGATCAGCACCGCGGGCTGCTCCTGCTCCCCGCCCGGCCGCCCCTGGCCGGCGGCGCCGCCGCGCAGCAACGGCAGCCGCTCGTCGTCGAGTTCGACGTCCATCAGGATCATGCCGTCGGCCAGTCCGCTGCTGGTGACCCGGCGCACCGCGTCGGGACCCTCCTCGCCGGTGAGCAGCAGCACGTCGTAGCCGTGGGTGCGGGCCGTGGTGGCCACCGCGATCGCTATCTCCATCATCACCGGCACGTACATGTCGGTCCGCAGCGGCACCATCAGCGCGATGATGTTCGACCGGTTGCTGGCCAGCGCGCGCGCACCGGCATTGGGGTGGTATCCCAGCTCCCGGATGCTGTGCTCGACCCGCTCGCGGGTGCCGGCGGAAATGGAGCGCTTGCCGCTGAGGACGTAGCTGACGGTGCTGGCCGAGACTCCGGCGTGCTGGGCGACCTCGGCGAGGGTGACCATCCGGCTCTCCAAGCTCTGTGAAGCGCTTCGACGCCGAGGGCGGAACGGCTCAGCGGGAAGCGAGGGTGGTAGGACACTAACCCCGGCGGGCACGCGTGTCCAGAGTCGTCGAAGCGCTTCGACTGTGTCGAATTTCTTCGACTCCGCACGCGTCTTGACGCCGGGTCGGCGACCGATCGAAAGTGGGAGCGCTCCCACTCGGGCGTGTACCGGCCCGAGGCTCCACGGAGTTCCCCCGCCCCCAGTCGGGCGTACCCCGTCGCGTGCGCAGAGCCAGCGAGCCGGACCCGACGACCACGCCCGCACCCCCGACCCTGCCCCGGCGCCCCACGGGCCGCACCTTGCCCGCGCGGCCGGGGCGACGAGGAAGGAAGAGCTGTGCACGAGTCCCCTCCCCCCAGAGGCAGACCGCTGCCCGGTCGCACCCGGTCCACCACACCGCCGGCCGCCCCCAGGCCGCGGCGCGGCGTGCCGAGAGCCGGCCTCGTGCTGGCCACCGCCTTCGGCCTGCTGTGCGCCGCCCTGTTACCCGCCGCCGCGGCCAGGCCCGACGAACCGAAGGACAGCCCCGCGCGTACCGAGGCCGCCGCCGCGGCTGCCTCCGTCGACTGGAAGAACGTCCGCATCGACGGCGGCGGCTTCGTCCCCGGCATCGTCTTCAACCGCAGCGAACCCGACCTCGCCTACGCCCGCACCGACATCGGCGGCGCCTACCGCTGGGTGGAGTCGACCAAGAGCTGGAAGCCCCTGCTCGACCACGTCGGCTGGGACGACTGGGGCCACACCGGAGTGATCGGCCTCGCCTCCGACAGCGTCGACCCTAACAAGGTGTACGCCGCGGTCGGCACCTACACCAACGACTGGGACCCCGGGAAGGGAGCCGTCCTGCGCTCCTCGGACCGGGGCGGGACCTGGGCCAAGGCGGACCTGCCCTTCAAGCTGGGCGGCAACATGCCCGGCCGCGGCATGGGCGAGCGCCTGGCCGTCGACCCCCACCGCAACAGCGTCCTGTACCTGGGCGCCCCCAGCGGCAACGGCCTGTGGCGCTCCACCGACAGCGGCGCCACCTGGGCGAAGGTCACCTCGTTCCCCAACCCCGGCACCTACGTCGCCGACCCGGACGACGCCGGCGGCTACAACGGCGACATCCAGGGCATCTCCTGGGTCACCTTCGACGAGTCGACCGGCAGCGCCGGCGCCGCCACCCGGACCATCTACGTCGGGGTCGCCGACAAGGAGAACAACGTCTACCGCTCCACCGACGCGGGCGCCACCTGGTCCCGCGTGGCCGGTCAGCCGACCGGACTGCTCGCCCACAAGGGCGTCCTGGACGCCGAGAACGGCTACCTGTACCTCGCCTACAGCGACACCGGCGGCCCCTACGACGGCTCCACCGGACAGGTCTGGCGCTACGACACAGGCGACGGCACCTGGACCGACATCAGCCCGATGCCCGCGGCCGACACCTACTTCGGCTACAGCGGCCTGACCGTCGACCGGCAGAACCCCGGCACGGTGATGGTCACCGGCTACAGCTCCTGGTGGCCGGACACGCAGATCTTCCGCACCACCGACAGCGGCGCGAAGTGGACCAGGGCCTGGGAGTACACCTCCTACCCGAACCGTTCGAACCGCTACACCATGGACATCACCGCCGTCCCCTGGCTCAACTGGGGCGCCAACCCCACACCGCCCGAGGAGACCCCCAAGCTCGGCTGGATGACCGAGGCGCTGGAGATCGACCCGTTCGACTCCGACCGGATGATGTACGGCACCGGGGCGACCATCTTCGGCACCGAGAACCTCACCCAGTGGGACAAGGGCGGAAAGCCCGTCATCAAGCCGATGGTGAAGGGACTGGAGGAGACGGCCGTCCTCGATCTGGTGGCCCCGCCCTCCGGCGCCACCCTCATCAGCGGCCTCGGCGACATCGGCGGCTTCCGGCACACCGACCTGAACGCGGTGCCGGCCAAGATGTTCCAGTCGCCCAACTTCACCTCCACCACCAGCCTGGACTACGCCGAGTCGAACCCGAACACCGTGGTGCGGGCCGGCAACGTGGACAGCGGCGCCCACATCGCCTTCTCCTCCGACAACGGCGCCAACTGGTGGGCCGGTTCGGACCCCTCCGGGGTGACGGGCGGCGGCACGGTCGCCGTGTCGGCGGACGGCGGACGCTACGTGTGGAGCCCGGAGGGCGCGGGCGTGCACACCGGCTCCGGCTCCTCCTGGACGGCGTCGTCCGGCATCCCGGCCGGCGCCCTCGTCGAGTCCGACCGCGTCGACGCCAAGAAGTTCTACGGCTTCAAGGACGGCGCCTTCTACGTCAGCACCGACGGCGGCGTCACCTTCACCAAACGCGCCTCCACCGGCCTGCCCGACGGGACGAGCGTGCGCTTCAAGGCGGTGCCCGGCCGCGGCGGCGACATCTGGCTGGCCGGAGGCGCCGAGGACAAGACCTACGGGCTGTGGCACTCCACCGACTCCGGCGCCACGTTCTCCAAGGTGGCAGGCGTCCAGGAGGCCGACACCGTCGGCTTCGGCAAACCCGCCCCCGGCGCCACCTACCAGACCCTCTACACCAGCGCGAAGATCGGCGGCGTGCGCGGCGTCTTCCGCTCCACCGACGCCGGCGCGAACTGGGTACGCGTCAACGACGACAAGCACCAGTGGGGCTGGACCGGCTCCACGATCACCGGCGACCCGCGCGTGTACGGCAGGGTCTACGTCTCCACCAACGGCCGCGGCATCGTCTACGCCGACACCGCGGACATCCCCTCGCCGACCGGCCCGACCGACCCCACGGACCCGACCGATCCGACGGATCCCCCGGACCCCACGGATCCGCCGGACCCCGGTGACCCGAAGGGCGCCTGCACGGTCGACTACCGCGTCACCAACCAGTGGCAGGGCGGCTTCCAGGCCGAGGTCAAGCTGACGAACACCGGTGACAGCGCCTGGCAGGCGTGGAAGCTCGGCTGGTCCTACGCCGACGGCCAGCGCGTCACGCAGCTCTGGAACGGCGCCTTCACCCAGAGCGGCGCCCAGGTCACGGTCACCAACGTCTCCTACAACGGACGCGTCGCCCCCGGCGGCTCGGTCACCGTCGGCCTCACCGGAACCTCGACGGGTTCCAACGGCACGCCCACGGCGTTCACCCGTGACGGAGCCGCCTGCGGCTGACCCCCGGCCGCCGACCGCGCGCCGCGCCCCGCCCGGAGTGTTTCCGGGCGGGACGCGGCGCGCTCCGGGCCTACCGGCCCGGTTGCCGACCCTGCCCTGCCAGCGCCTTGCGCAAGGTCTCGGCGAACTCCGAGGGCCGGGCGAGGAAGCCCCCGTGGTCACCGGGGAACTCGACCGGCGCGGTGTCCAGAAGCCGGGCCAGTGCGAGCGAGGTGGGGTACGTGCTCAGTCCCCGGGAGCCGGCGCCGACACCGACCACCACGCCGGCCCCGCCGGCCCTCAGCGCGGCCACGTCGGGCAGGTAGCGGGTGGTGTGACGCAGCTCGTGCGCGAAGAAACGGGCACTGTTGGCGAGGTCCCGCTCCGAGGGCTGCTGCTGCGGGCCCTGCGCCCCGTCGTCCTCACCGCCGAGGTCGAAACCGGCGGTGACCATGAACTTCGTCCACGCCGCCCCCACACCGTGCTCGTGGAACGTGGCGACGATGTCGTCGGTCGCCGCCCGCTGCGCCTCGGCCTCCGGATGCAGCTCGAGCAGCGGAGGCTCGTGGGCGACGAGCGTGCGCACCCGCCCGGGATGCCGCTCGGCCAGGGCGAGCCCCGTGACCGCGCCGCCGCTGCTGCCGAAGACGTCCGCGTCCGGCGCCCCGAGCGCGTCCAGGAGCGCGGCCACGTCGTCCGCCCGCACCTGCGGCGTGGACTCCTGGGCGGGGTCGTCGAGGGTGCTGCCGGAGATGCCCCGCGGATCGTGGGTGACCACCGTGTGGTCGTCCGCCAGGGCGTCGGCCAGCGGCGCGAAGGCCGCCGCGTCCATCGGCGACCCCATCACCAGCAGCAGCGGCCCGCTGCCGCGGACCTCGTAGCGCAGGCGTGCGCCGGGGACGTCGAGTGTGTGGACGGTGGTCATCACCGTGCTCCTTCCGGGAGAACCGGTCGACCGCGGCCGCGGCGACGGAAGGAGGACCGCCCCGGACACCGAAACTCGTCGCCCCGCTCCCGACGATGTGCTAAACACATCGAATGATCTTGAAGGCCGTACGGGCGGACGCGCGCTCCTGGCACGACGACCACCTGCGGGAGCTGTTCAGCGAGGGATTCCCGCAGTTCATCACCGCGGACCACCTGGTGAAGCAGTACATCGGCAGGGTCCGGGAGTTCTTCCCCGCCTTCGACCTGATGCTGGTGGACGAGAGTGACGTCCCCGTCGCCTGCGGCTGGGGCGTGCCCGTGCGCTGGGACGGGAGCCCGCAGGACCTCCCCGGCGGCTACTCGCAGTCCCTGGTGCGCGCCGTCGAGGGGCACGAGGCGGGGGAGGAGCCCGACACCCTGGTGATCTGCGGCGCGATCGTCACCCCCTCCCTCACGGGCCGGGGCCTCGCCGGACAGGTGCTGACGGCACTGCGCACCGCGGCCGGGGAGGCGGGCCTGACCCGGGTGATCGCCCCGGTCCGCCCGACGCTCAAGGCCCGCTATCCGCTCACGCCGATCGGAACCTTCGTCACGTGGTCCCGGGAGGACGGCCTGGCCCTGGACCCGTGGATCCGCACGCACCAGCGCCTGGGCGCCGTCGTCCTCCAGCCGGCGGAGGTCTCCCAGACGATGACCGGCACGGTCGCGGACTGGGAGGACTGGACCGGCATGGCCTTCCCCGCCTCCGGCGCGTACGTCATCCCCGACGGCCTCGCCCCGCTGCACATCGACCGGTCGGCGG
The DNA here is from genome assembly GCF_040295685.1 of Streptomyces sp. NPDC002734. NCBI lineage: Bacteria > Bacillati > Actinomycetota > Actinomycetes > Kitasatosporales > Streptomycetaceae > Streptomyces > Streptomyces sp. NPDC002734. Next base: position 126,651 of record NZ_JBEOVU010000018.1, on the reverse strand, counting down.
ACCAGGGCCTGTACCAGGAGCCGAACGTGTGGATGCGGCACGTCTGACCCGCCGGCGCACCGGCCGGCCGCCGGGCCTCAGGCGACGTGACTGCCACCGGGCAGGAGATCCGCCAGGGACCGCTGCCGCACGGCCAGGAGGGCGACGTCGTCGGTGACATGACCGTGGGTGTGCTCACTCAGGGCGTCGAGCAGCAGACCGAGGAGGTCGGCGGGAGCGACGCCCTCCGGACGCCGGGCGGCGAGGCCCTCCAGCCAGGACCGCAGGGGGAAGAACTCGCCGGCCCCGTTGCGCGCCTCGGTCACGCCGTCGGTCACCAGCAGCACCGTCTCCCGCGGCTCCAGCGGCAGCCGGCGGACGGCGGGGGTGCCGCCGACCAGTCCGGCCATGCCGACCGGGGCGCCCTCCTGCTGCGGCAACTGCCACACACCGCGCGGGCCGATCACGTAGGGCCCGTCATGCCCGAAGTTGACCACCTCGACCGTGTTCGGTTCCGTGTCCGGGAAGGCGAGGACGACGGCGGTCGCGAACCGCTCGCCCTCGTCGCCGACGGCCTGCCGCAGCAGGTTGTGCCGCCGCAACCCGTTCTCCATGCGCTGCGCGACGACGTCCAGGTCCTGCTCGTAGTAGCCGGCCTCGCGGAAGGCACCCGTGACCGCACCGGCCGTCGACACCGCCGGCAAACCCTTGCCCTGCACGTCGCCCAGCACCACACGCGCCCCGAACGGGGTGGCCAGCACGTCGTAGAAGTCGCCGCCGACCCGGGCCTCGACGTCCGCCGCCCGGTAGCGGGCCGCGGACTCCACCCCGCCCCAGTCGGGCGGAATGGGGCGCAGGACGACCTCCCGGGTGGCCTCCGCGGAACTCTGCAGATGTCGCACATAGGCATGGGCCTGCGACCTGAGCACCGCGATCAGCAGCGCCAGCAACGACGCCGTGATCTCCAGGACGAAGTCCTCCGTCCGGATGGACACATCGGGGTGGGTGACGTCGATGTAGCGGTTGAGCAGCACCACGAACACCCCGAACATCAGGGTGATGGTGGGTGAGCAGACCCCCGCCGCCAGCAGGGGCACCATCAGCAGCCAGTTCACGATGCGGATGGACGGGCCGAGCTCACCGACGACGACGATGACGACCAGGGCGCTTGTGGGAATCACCCACGCGGCCCGGTCGAAGCGCGTCAGCAAAGGCTCGCGCCTCCCCTGCGAGGCGATCCGACGACGTGGCGAGTTCCAGATCACCGGCCCAGTCTCCCTCCGCCCCCCACCCCCCGGCGGCATCACGCGCCCACACCCCCCACCTTTCACACCAACCCCCGCCACCAGCGCCGGCCCGCCCCTGGCTCGCCCCGCACCGCTTGACCTTGACACGCTGACAAGCCCTTCACTGTCCCGAGAAGCCCCGCGACGCCCCTGTCCCGTCCCCGACCCTTTCCGTCCCCGAGGAGCCGGTCCCCATGACCACGACAGACCACGACCCGCACACCACGCGGGCGCTCCGCGCACTGGCGGACCACCGCACCTCCGTCCGGCTCCGGGCCGCCCTGACGCTCGGCACGACCCCCGACCCCCGCACCGTCGACGCCATGGTCGAGCGGTGCGCCGTCGAGACCGAGTTCTTCGTCCGCGACATGCTCACCTGGGCGCTCACCCGCCACCCGGCGCACCTGACCCTCCCCGCCCTGCTCCGCGAGGTCGGCTCCGAGCGCCCGCAGGCCCGCGGCCAGGCCCTGCACACCCTCTCCAAGATCGGCGACCGCCAGGCATGGCCCGCGATCACCCGCGCCCTGCTGTGCGACCCCGACGACGAGGTCGCCACCAGCGCGTGGCGCGCCGCCGTCGTCCTCGTGCCCCCGGGGGAGGAGCCCCACCTGGCCACCGCGCTGGCCACCCAACTCGGCCGCGGCGGACACGACACCCAACTGAGCCTCAGCCAGGCCCTGGCCGCCCTGGGCGACGCGGCCGTACCGGTCCTGCACACCGCGACGTCCGCCGGCGCCCCCCACGTCCGCGCACACGCGCTCGCCGCACAACGACTGCTGCACGACCCCGACACCGGTTTCGCCTCGGCGATCGAGGAGGCCAAGCGCGTCAACGCCCTCACCGGCGCCCCCATGACGGACGATGAGCACCGTGCTGATCGGTGACGTCTCCAAAAGATCCGGCGTCAGTGCCCGCATGCTCCGGCACTACGAGTCACTCGGCCTCGTCCGGCCCTCGGCCCGCACGAACTCCGGCTACCGCGAGTACTCCGAGGAGGACATCCGGCGCATCTTCCACATCGAGAGTCTGCGTTCCCTCGGCCTGCCCCTCCGCGACATCGGGCGCGCCCTCGACGACCCCGCCTTCCGGCCCACCGCCCTGGTCGGCGACCTCATCCGCCGCACCCGCGACCGCATCGCCGCCGAGACCGAGCTGCTCACCCGCCTGCGCCGGATCGAGGCCGCGGACGCCGCCGACTGGCAGGACGTCCTCCAGGTCGTCTCCCTCCTGCAGGCCCTCGGCTCCCAGAGCGCCCACACCCGGCAACGCGCCGCCCTCGCCTCGGGCACCGGCTCCCCCGTCCCGACCGAGGCCCTGGTCGAGGCGGCCCTGCACGAGACGGACCCCCACGTCGCCGGCGCCCTGCGCTGGGCCCTGGCCCGCTCGGGCTACAGCGCGGCCCCCCTGCTCGCCGAGGGCCTGGCCTCCCCGACGGCCGCCGTGCGGGAACGAGCCGCCCAGTGCCTCGCCGCCCTGCCCGGCGACACCGCCACCACCCTGCTGCGCGATGCCCTCACCCACCCCGACACCGCGGTCCGCGGCCGCGCGGCCCTGGCCCTCGGCACACGCGGCGTGGCGGACGCGGTCCCCGTCCTCCTCGACCTGATCACCGCGGGACGCAACGACACCGAGGCCGCCGACGCCCTCACCACCCTGGCCGACGACCCCCGCCACACCGACCCCATCGCCAGCGCCCTTGTCGACCGCCTCACCCACCCCACCACCGAACCCCCCGCCCGCGGCCGCCTCACCCAGGCCCTGGCCGCCATCCCCGGCCCCACCGCGTCCCGCGCCCTCACCACCCTCGCCCACGACCAGGACCCCGCAGTGGCCCTGACCGCCACCTACCTCCTCCAGCTGCGCACCCCACCCTGACCGCGCGGGGTGCAGCAGGGCGCCCCTGAGTCACCGGACGCCCCCGTCGGGCCCGCCCCGGCCCGGGCCCGGACACCGGGGTGGTGGACCGTATGTCCGACCACCCCCCTATGGTGTGCCGGTGATCTTCAACAGGAAGAAGAAGGGCGCCGATCTCGGCGCACTCGTGTCCGAGCTCGAGCAGGCCGTCGGCGCCCGTGACGGGTCCCGCACCGAGCAGGCGTTCGCCGCCGTCATGGGTGGCGCTCTGCAGCAGGCCGCGCAGAGCGAACTCATCGCCGCGGGCCCGCGATTGGCCGCGCTGCTGCCCGCGTTCCCGCCCGTCGGGCCGCGCCCCTACCTGGCGCACGCCGCCGGCTTCTGCGTGGAACGCGGCGCCGAACCACTCGCCTGCGCGGAGCCGATACTCGACGCCGTCCGCAGGGACCTGGCGGACGCCCTGGAGTTCGCCCGGCGCTGGACCGCTGCCGGGGGAGCAGGCGACGAACTCCCGGCGCCCGACGAGGAAAGCATCGACGACGCGCTCCTCGCCAGGGTGCGCGGGAACGGCGACGGCAAGGACGACGAGGACGAGCACTACGAGGCGCTGCGGCTGACCCTGGCCTGGTGCGCCGCCGAGAACTGGCAGCCGCCCGCCCTGGCCGTGCTGCTCCGCGACGCGGAGGTGCGCCGGCGGTACGCGCCCGCGCTGCTCCCCGTCTGCCTCGAACTGGCGGAGCTCCAGCGGCACGACCTCAAGTGCCTGCACCACGCGCTGGCCGTCCTGGACGACGAGCCGCTGGTCGTGCTGCACCGGCCCACCGGCAAGGGCTTCGTGGTCCGCATCGGTGGCATCGGCGACAACTTCCAGCTGCACACGCTGCTGGCCCACGTGCTCATCGGCGGCGGCCACGTGCCCGGCACCGCGCCGTCCGCCGCGAGCGTCCGCCTGGCCACGGATCCGGCGCCCGCCCAGGGGGTCACCGACACCGTTGCGACCGGGGCCTTCGAGCTCCTCGCCCCCGACGGCGAGCGGATCTGGAACGAAGGCCTGCCCACCGACATACCCGTGGTGGACGGAAACCGCCTCCTCGTCCTCGACGAGCCCTCGTACAAGCGCAGTTGGAACGCCGACCGGTTCTTCCCCGCCCTCCCGGGCACGGCCGAACTGACCGCCGTCCTCTCCGCCGACGAGACGCGGGCGTGGTTCGCCCGCACCTCGACCCCCACCGCCGCGGGAAGCTGACCTCGCCCCCGGGCAGGACGACCTACCCCGCGCGGCTCCCCAGCACCTCGTCGGCCTCCTTCGCCTCCCGGACGCGAAGGGAACGCCAGGCGTCCGCGTCCTCCGCATGCCGGTCGAGCCAGTTCCGCTGGAGCGCGGCCAGACGGCCGTAGGCGCGCTCCAGGTAGTCGGTGCGCCGCTTGCAGTCGAGGTCGGCGGCGACCGACGGATCCGTGGCGAGGTCGGTGCCCTCGGGGAGCCGCTGCGCGAACCGCGCCGGGGTGGCGGCCTTGACGCCCTGGTCGGCCATGCACGCGCTCCAGTCCGCGTCGGCGGTGCGGAGACCGGGATCGTCGGCCAGCGCCGCCGACGCGTCACGTTCGCCCTGGTCGAGGACGAGGCGGAGGTCGAGGTCGCGTCGGCGTGCGTCCTTGCCGCCGAGGAGACGGGTCTGGGCCTCGGCGAGGCAGCCGGTGGCCGGGCGCGTGACGCGGATGGCCTTGTTCCTGGCGGAGATCCGTTTCTCCGGGTCGCCGTAGAGGGCCAGGTCGAAGGCCTTGTCACGCCGGCGCTCGGCCGGGGGACGTTGCGAGCCCGCCGCGGCCTCCCCGTCGGTGGGGCCGACGGACTCGATGCCGAAGTGCAGCTGGGTGGTGCCGGCCGTCTCCGAACCGGCCGGCGCCGGGTCGGGAGCCTTGTCGTACCGGACGCCCCGATCGGTCATGCAGGCGGCGATCAGCGACTGCTCCGCGCGATGGGCCCTGCGGGCCGCGTCGGGGGAGGAGTTCAGCAACGCCTGCAGCGGCAGTGAGTTCCGCAGCGCGGTCAGCTCGGCGGCGTCCGCGGGACGCGTCGCCCCGGCGTCCTCGTCGTGACCGAGGCTCCAGCCGATCGTCGCCGCCAGCACCACCGGAGCGAGCACGAGGAGAAAGACGCCGGCCTTGCGGCGTGAACGCGCACGCGGTCCCGGCGGCTGCTGGTCGGACGGTTCGGTGGGTGAACTCGTCGGTGGCATGAGGCGTCCTCCGGGCGTGCTGACGACGTGCGGGTCCGGTCGTGCGGATGGAACGGGGCCGTGCTGCGGTGCAGGCCCGGCGGGAGCAGCGGCGGCCTGTCGGCCCGCCGCCGCTCCCGCCGGGCGGCTGACCGTCAGTAGCAGGAGATGGTCGTGGTGCCCCGCAGCTGGAGCGAGCTGGCCTGGTTCTGGTGGGCGGTGGGCAGGTAGTCCACGTACGAGCCCGGGTTCACGCAGAACACGAGCCGCTGTAGCCGGTGCCGTTGTAGTAGTGGCTCTCCAGACCGGAGCTGGAGGAGTTGCTCGCGGACACCGTGTTGTCGTTCGCGCTGAGACCGGCACCCGCGCGGGAGGTGAGCTGGTTGAACGTGTCACCCGCGAAGTTGCTGTCGGAGTTGTAGTACGAGTGGCGCGCGGAGTTGTTGATGCCCAGGTAGAAGATGCAGTGGTACCCGGAGGCGCAGTTCGGGCCGGCCGAGGCAGGGGCGGCGGTGAGCATTCCCGCAGAGGCCGCCAGGGCGGCCGTGGCGGCGCCGAACGCCAGCTTCTTGCGCAGGCTCAGGCTCATGTCTGTCTCCTGTGGTGTGACGGATGGGTCGCCGCCCCGCCGGATCTTTGGCCCGAGTGAGTGACCCCGGGCGGACCGGATGGGCGAGCGAGGCCACTTTGCTGGGCGCGACGGACGTGACGCATGTGCCGTCGGCGCACAGTGATTGGCGGAGGGCGAACCGTTGTTTCCCTGACGAGCGTCATACGGATGTAATGGCGGGACAGCGCAAGGCGTGGGGTGCATCGCCATCGGGGGACCACAAGGGGGACGTTGTGCGCACCATGTTCGATCTCGAGGCTTTGCCTGCCCTGAACGGGCGGACGCATGGCAGGAGGCCGTCAGCCGGACCGTACTTCCGGTGACCTGCCGCTTCCTCGACCCGGAGGACCACCGGGGCCGCCTGACCTCCATGCCGCTGGGCTGCGGGGAACTGACCGAGGCCACCTACAGCGCGATGACGGTGGGGCGTTGCCGGCGCCTGATCCGGCGCGACGATCCGGAGGTGTACGAACTGGTCCTGGTCACACACGGCGGCCAGGGCGTCGAGCAGCAGCGCAGGCAGGCCCAGGTGAGGCCCGGCGAAATGGTGCTGTGCGACTCCTCCCTGCCGTTCACGGCCCGCACCGCCGTCACGTCGAGCCTCTCGGGTGCGCTGGTACTGCGCCTTCCCCATCAGCTCGTCCGGCTTCCGCGGTCCCGGCTGAGGGACCTGCTGGCGGTGCCGCTGCCCGTGACCTCCGGACTGGGCAAGGTCCTCGCCGGCCTGCTCCGCGGCCTGGTGGACGAGTACACCTCCCTCTCACCCCACGACGTGACCCGCACGGGCCAGAGCGCGGTGGACCTGGCCGGCGCCGTGCTGGGCCACTTCACCGACACGGACGCCCGGTTGGAGCCGGATTCGCAGCGCAGGGTGCTCTTCATCAAGTGCGCCGCCCTGGTGGAGCGGCACCTCGCCGACCCGTCGCTCTCCCCGGCCGCGGTGGCGCGGGCACTGGGCATCTCACTGCGCTACCTGCAACTGGTCTTCCAGGACCAGGGCACGACGCCGTCGACCTTCATCCTCGAACGCCGCCTCGCACGCTGCCGCCGCGACCTGGCGGACCCGGCGCTCCTGTCGGTCCCGGTGCATGCGATCGGAGCCCGCTGGGGCTTCCCGCGCTCCTCGGAGTTCAGCCGCGCCTTCCGCAGGCGCGAGGGAGTGCCGCCCGGCGGTTACCGGATGCTGGTCGGAGGAAGCGGGTCCTCGGCGGACGGCGACGGCGACGCCTCACCCCCGAGACGCGGCGGAGCCGGATCCGCGGGCGGCGTGAGGATCGACCCGGTACGCGCCTGACCCCCCGACCCGGCTGCTCCCTCCGCCACCCGCCGGGGCCCACCCCAGGCAGCCGGCCGACCGAAACCCGCTGCTGGTCCGCTGTCCCACGGGGCAGCGGACCACCGAGCCCCGTCCGACCCGCCTGGAACGCACCGGTCCTGTCATCTCCGTCGCGGACAGCGCGGCGACGTCACCACGTTCCCTGGGCGCGTGAGATCGAGCTGCGCGACCCTGCAGCCGAGGTGTCCGAGGGCCCGCAGTGACGTATCCGAGGTAGCGTCGACATGTCAGCTTTTCGGTGATGTGGCAGCACAGCATGAGAGGTGAGGAACCCGTGCGGAGCCGGCCTGTGCTGGTCTACGACGCAGACTGCGGTTTCGGCAGCTCCTCGGTCGGCCTCGCCGAGCGACTGCTCCACCCCCGGTGCACCACCACCCCGTGGCAGTCCGCGGATCTGGACGCCCTCGGCGTCACCCAGGAACGCGCCGAGCACGAAGCCCTGTGGGTGACCCCGACGGGCACCGTATACGGCGGCTCCCAAACCGTCGCCAAGCTCCTCCTGAGCGCACGAGGCGCCTGGCCCGTGCTGGGAGCGCTGCTCATGCTGCCCCCGGTGCGGTGGGTCGCCCATCTCGTGTACCGGTGGGTGGCGAACAACCGTTCCCGGCTGCCCGGCAGCACGGCGGCCTGCTCCCCGAGACCCCCACGCCCGGCAGACCGCACGCACTGACCGCTACCGCGGGCGGCATGCCCCCACAGGCACGTGCGCACCTGCATGTGCTGCGCCCGCGGCAGTCGCTGACGAGCCGGGACCTTGGGCGGGGCCGGACCGTACGGCCGCACATCGCCCCGCTCATGAACGCCCCCGCGCACGCTCCTCCGTGCCGACCGACGACCGGACAACCCCGGTGGCGTGCGCTGGACCTGCTCCTATGATCGAGGGACGGCTGGCATGCCGATCACCGTATGGCTGCCCGGCTCGGCTGCGATCCCCTCACCCTTGAAGGGGTGAGAGGTCCTTCCAAGCTCGACAAGGGGAACCCGCGACCGGGGGAGGAGAAGGAAGTTGGGCCAACTGCGTCTGGCTTGGGTCCTGTCCGGACAGGGGTGGGCGGATTGCACGGTCAGCGACGACCAGGGTGAAGCCGTAATCCTGGCCTCGTACATCACCACCGCTCCTGAAGATCTTTTGACGGCGGTGGCACGTCTGCTTGCCGGTCAGAGCGAGTGCCGGGCACAGTTCGATGCCGAACCCACCGCCTTCCGCTGGATCTTCCACCGCGACGGCACCGACGTGTCGATCCGCCTGCTGCAACTGGCCCGCGGCAGCGACCACGACAACAGGGGGACCGAGATCTGGTCCAGCCGGCAGGACGTCGACGTCGTCGCACGAGCAGTGATCCGATGCTTCGACCAGGTCGTGTGGGAGCACGGCGAGAGCGCCTACCGCATTAGGTGGGGTGAGCACTTCCCTCGCACAGAACTGGAGGCGCTCAGAACTGTGTGGCGTGAGCATCGGGGTGATCGCTTCCCGCCGACACACACCCAGGCCCCCCAGTGAAGGCGGACCCTGAAGTGGCTGCGGCCAGTGGTCAGGTGCCGGGCTGCTGCCCCGAAGAGGTGGTCTGCGACGCTGCGGTGCGAGCCCACCTCACTCCCGGAGCGGCGAGGGCTCGAGCTGCTTCTCGGCGGTGCGGTGGGTTGGTGTGCTTGTCGGGAATTCGGGTCGCGGTCAGCGGTGTTGGTGGGGCATGAGAGCGATTCAGGTGTCTGAGGTGGGCGGTCCCGAGGTGCTGCGGGAGGCCGAGGTGGACCAGCCGCGGCCGGGTCCGGGCGAGGCGGTTGTGGAGGTAGCAGCGTCCGGGGTCAATTTCCTCGACGTCTACCACCGCGAAGGCCGGTACAGCCTCCCGCTGCCCTTCACCCCGGGCGCCGAGGGCGCCGGCACGGTCGTCGAAGTTGGACCCGGCGTCACCGACGTCGCAGTCGGGGACCGGGTCGGTTGGGTGGAGGTTCCCGGCACGTATGCCGAGCGGGCCGTCGTGGACTCCTCCCGGCTGGTGCCGCTGCCCGACGACATCGGCTTCGAGACAGCCGCCGCCGTGCTCCTTCAAGGCATGACCGCGCACTATCTCGTCAAGGACGCCTACCCGGTTCAGGCGGGCGACACGGTGCTCCTGCATGCGGCTGCCGGTGGCATGGGGCTGCTTCTGACCCAGCTCATCACCCATCTCGGCGGCAGGGTGATCGGCACGACGTCGACCACGACGAAGGCCGAGCTTGCGAAGCGCGCCGGGGCCGCCGAGGTGATCCTTTCGTCTGCGGTCGACGATCTCGCTGCCGAGGTGAGGCGGCTCAACGGCGGTCAGGGACTGCCGGTGGTCTTCGACGGCGTCGGCGCGCACACCTTCGACGCGAGCCTCGCCAGCCTGCGCACCCGCGGCCATCTCGTGCTCTTCGGCGCGGCAAGTGGTGCCGTGCCGCCGTTCGATCCGATGCGGCTCGCCCACGGAGGTTCGCTGACCCTGATCCGGCCCAGCCTCGGTGACTACATCGCCGATCGGTCCGAACTGCTCCGCCGGGCAGCCGATGTGTTTGAGTGGGTGCGCTCCAAGGCGCTCGAGGTCAACGTGACGGGCCGCTACGCGCTGTCCGAGGCCGCCCAGGCCCACAGCGATCTGGAGGCCCGGCGTACCACCGGCAAGCTGCTCCTCGTGCCTGATGCGGCCGCGATCGGACGCCGTGGGGAGGCGCGGAGCTGATCGCGGGTGGCGACGTCGGGGATCTAGAAGACTGAGATGTCGAGGGCATGGCGGAATGTCATCGCCCTGGTGAAGGGGACCGGAGCAGAGGTAGCTCGCGCGGGAGCAGGGTGTGGCTGCGTCCGCACGGTCAGGCGTATCGCCGTAGCCAGCGCAACCTGGCCGCATCCTGATAGGGGCCACCGCCCTCGTGATCGTTGAACTCGTAGACCTCGATGGTCTTGTCGGCTCCGGCCCAGGCGTTGAACGCGGCGAATACGGTCGACGGAGGACAGGTCTGGTCCTCCAGCGCCGCCGAGAAGAGCGCGGGCGCGCAGCCGCGGGCGGCGAAGTGGACGGCGTCGAAGTAGGACAACGTACGCAGGACCTCCTTGGTGCGGCCACGGTGCGTCCTGAGGTAGAGGCCCACCTCACGGTAGGGGTCCCGGTCCGTCAGCGTCGTGGCGCGGGGGTAGTCGCACAGGAACGGTACGTCCGGTGCCACAGCCGCCAGGTCCGGCACCAGGCCGCCCACGGCGATACTGATTCCGCCGCCCTGGCTCCCGCCGAGCGCCACGGTCCGCGACGCGTCCGTCAGCGGGTGCGAGCGGGCGGCCTCCACCGCACGCACGGCGTCGGTGAACACACGCCGGTAGTAGTAGTTCTCCGGGGCGTCGATGCCCCGGGTCATGAATCCGGGGTACGCCGGCGCGCTTCCCACCGGGTCGGCGGTGCCGCCTCCGCCGCCCCAGCCGCTGCCCTGTCCTCGGGTGTCCATCACGAAGTGGGCCCGACCGCTGGACGCCCAGAGGAGGTCCTCGTGAGGAAGGCCGCGTCCACCGCCGTACCCCTTGAACTCCACCACCAGCGGCACCGGTTCCATGGTCCCGGCCGGGAGGCGCAGCCAGCCCTTGACCGGGTGACCGCCGTACCCGGCGAACGTCACGTCGAACACCGTGATCGTCGACAGTCCCGCATCGACCGGTTCGAACCGGGCGGCCAGGTCGAAGACCCTTGCCTCCTGAAGCGTCGTGGCCCAGAAGGCGTCGAAGTCCCCGGGGGCGACCGAATCGCTGTGATACTCGCGCAGTTCCTCGAGGGAGAGGTCGAACAAGGCCACGGAGAACCGCCTTCCGTCGATGGAACGAGCGATCACACCGTACGGGATGCGTGGACAGCCCACCTCAACAACTCGTGGGCCGTCACGTTCGGGTCTGCACGACCTTGCCGGGCGGGCGACTAGATGCTGCCGGAGAACCGCATGCTGGCGTCCTGTGTGTCCTGCTCGAACGGGGCCTCGCGTGTCGATGTCGTCCCGCCCGGGATCGCGGCAGGGTTGCCGTGGCGGTCGGGGCGTCAGTCGAGGAGGGCGGTCGCCTCGACCTCGACGAGTACGTCCGGCTCGAAGAGGTCGGCGACGCCGATGAGGGAGGCCGGGGGCATGGGGAGGTGCAGTCCGATCTCGTCGGCGACGGATTCGACGCCTGCCATGAACGCGGTGATCTTCTCCGGGCTCCACCCGGTCACGTAGAACGTCAGACGCAGTACGTCCGCGAACGACGCTCCCGCCCCTGCCAGGCCGATGGAGGTGTTGCGCAGCGCCTGGGCGACCTGGCCGGCCAGATCACCCGGTGCGACCGGTGTCCCGTCGGCCTGGCGTGCGATCTGGCCGCTGACGTGGACGTGCCTGGTTCCGGTCCCCACGGCGACGTGGTGGTACGGGGCCGGCTGCAGCATGCCGTGCGGGGTGAAGTGTCGAACAGTCATGGCTCGCTCCTCCAGAAGTAGGTATCTGTAAGCTACTTAGTGGAAGAAGGACACTTCAACGAGACCAGGTTTCTCCATGGATACCGCCGACGAGGTTCGCATCGACGCACCGCATCGCGAACTGCTCGACCAGATCCTCGACAAGTGGTCGCTCAGCGTCCTCAACGAGCTCTGCGAACGCCCGTGCCGTTTCAACGAGCTGCGCCGCGCCATTCCTCAGGTCACGCAGAAGTCGCTGACCGCGACACTTCGGCGACTCGAACGCAACGGCGTGATCGAGCGCGAGGTCGTCTCCACCCGGCCCGTGGCGGTCCGCTACCGGATCACCCCTCTCGGCAAGTCTCTTCGGCACCCCATCGACGTGCTGCTGGCCTGGGCCTCGCAGAACCTGCCCGCCATCGACCACGCACGCGAAATGTTCGACACGCGGGAAGAATCCACCGCCCCCTAGAGCCCTCGCGGAGCCCGCAGCGAGCGCTACGACGAACGAGGCGGCCCGCTCCGGCCGACGACGTGGCCGGCGGCTCTGGCCCGCCCGGTCTGCGCCGCGGCGGTGTCCGCGACGCACAGCAGCCGGCTTGCGACGTCGTGCACGCCGGCGAACCAGCCGTCCTCGAAACGCTCCCCGGGCCCGGCCCGCGAACTGCTCCCACAGACCCGGATACGGGTCCGCTTTACCGCTCCCGCTTCCACCTGCGCCATGGTGGCGTCGGCCTGCTCAGGCCCGATCTCGACCGTGGCCAGGGCCCAGAGGACGCCGCGCGGGCCTGCAACCGCCTCGGCGGGCCGGCTGCCTGGCCCGTACGCCCGTACCATCGCTTCCGAACGCGCCTGGTGCCGCCGACCTCGCCGATCCCCGTCCGGCCTTCCGCCACGTCACCCTCGACCGTCTGCCGGATGGCTGGGCCGCCGGAGCTACCAAGATCGCCACCACCCGGCTTTCCCGCACACGGCTCAGAACCAGTCCGGCTCTACGATCTCCTGGCCCTCGCCCTGAGGCTCCTCGAAGCGGCTGAAGAAGTCGTCCAGTGCCTCCGGAGTGACGACGAGCGCGTTCGCGTCCTTTCGCTCGTTGCGCTCCGCCAGCCTGCGCAGCAGTTCCTCGCGCTCCACCGGGAAGTACAGCAGCCGCCACCGTCCGCCGGCCGACTTCACCAGCTCCTTCATCGCGTCCCGGTCCTGACGCGGCCACAGCCCGTGGTCCCACACCACGTCCCGGCCCTCCGCGACCAGCTCAGCGAGCCGCTCGTGCAGCTCGGCGACGACCGGAGACTCCCTCTCGAAATAGGTGTCCTCCGGGTAATCGATGCCATACCGGCCGTGCCGCTCGAAGACGACCTCGTCCACCGACAGCCGCACAGCTCCCTGAGGTTCCAGCTTCCGATTGGCATAGGTGGTCTTCCCCGAACCGGTGAGCCCCACCAGCAGGAACACCACCGAAGTACGCTCGGCCACCACCAACTCCCCTCAACACCACTAGCGTTCTGCGCCCTGCTGACCGCCGTACCGTGACCCTGGCAGGATCCCTGTCGCTGTCCCGGCTGGCGCCGCCTTCTTACCGCGCCGTGTCGGCGCCCGGCCGAGTGCCGCGCCGGCCCACGATGGACGCGCACGAGTAGGCCCCGGACGCGGCGCGCTGCTCACAGCGCCCCACCCCGAGCGCCCCCAAGGCCTCCCCGCCCGCACTCCGACGCGTGCCCCCGGAACTCTCGGCACAGGCCACCCACCGCCTGCGGGCTCCACCCGACACCGCCCCGCGGTGCTCGACGCTGACCCTGTTCCGGGCGATGTCCATCGTCGCCAGGGACAGCCCCGTGGTGAGGCAGGCGTCCGCGATGGCGGCGCCGTCCACGTCCCGCGCCCTGAACATCACCCTCGTCCTCAACCACGACTGCGCCCGAAGCCGTCGCAGGTCGCAGACCAGCCGCCCCTTGAGGAAGGTCCCTCAGATCGCTACGCACTTCCCGATCAGTGTCTGAAGCTCGTAGGCGGCATCCATCACTTGAGCAGCCACTTCCCCCTCGTAGAGACTGGCGTTCGCCTCGGTCGCAGCGAACACATCGACCATGACGTTCACGGCCAGTCGTGGGACCGAGTCGAGCCCTTCCCATTCCTCCGCGCAGTCTCGAAGAGCTCTCCGCAGAGAATTGAAGGCACCTTGGCTGAAGCCCTCGCACATCCTCAGGGAAAGATCGAAGTCTTCCCAGGCTGAGACCAGCCTCTGCACTACATCGCCCCCCATTAACGGCCCTTCCCTCCGACGGCATTTGCTGCCAGGAATGTAACCAGGCCACCGGCGCCTCCGGTGGGTTGATGTGACGCGAGTGGGGCCGGGCGGGATCATCCTGCCCGGCCCCGTTGCTGCTTTCCGGCTGACGCAGGTGTGCGGCCCCCCACACGAACTGTCGGCGCCAGGGGTTATCCGTCACCGTATGGTCTGCGCCACGGACCGCCCCCCGCCCCAGGCCCCCCGGCCCCCGCCCCAGCGCCGACGGTGTGTGTGTCGGGTGTGGGGTGGGTGGGATGCCCCTGCACCTGCCTGGCGGGCGGGTGGGGGGGGGTGTCGGGGGGCCGTTAGATGTCGATGACGCGGTAGGCGATGGTGTAGACGCCGCCGGATCCCTCGAGTGAGCGGTACTGGATCTCGGCGCCCGCTTCACTGCCGGTCACCAGCGTCGCGCCGAGCTTGTCGTCGCCGCTGGTCGTGTCGTAGTCCCACAGCGTCATGGTGCGCGCCTGTTCCTTGCCCAGGACGAGGGCGGTGTTGTTGTTGCCGTCGGTCATGGAGCGGACGTAACCGGGGCCCATCGTCTGGTACTTGAGGCTTCCCGGCCACACCTTGACGGCGTTGGCGTTGGCGTCGGTGATCTTCAGGTAGGCCTCGTCGTGATCGCCTTCGCTCTGCTGGTGGCAGGTCAGTTCCAGCAGTTCGATGCGGACGTAGTCGATCGGCTCGGCCTGGGCCGTCGCGGCGAGTCCGGTGACGCTGCCCAGCGAGAGGACGGCGGCCGTGGCCACTCGAGCGATTGCACGCATGATGTGGTTCCCCCTTGGATGCTGTGGTGGCCCCGCGTGGTCCTGCGGGGCCTGTGCCGTTTCCTTGGCACGCATCCACCCTGCCCGCCGTCACCGCCTCGTATCTACGCGCGTCCCGCTGAGCGGGACGGGGCCGGACGTCCTCACGGACGGATCAGGGTCCCGGAGCGGCCCAGCGCACGGGTGACGGCGCCGGCTGCTTCGGCGACCCGGTCCGCCACACCTTCCAGCCGCTGGCCGGTGTCGACCATCACGGCCACCGCCCCCACCACGGCTCCCGTCACCAGCCGCACCGGCAGCGCGGCGCAGCAGACCCCGGCCACCACGTCCTCCCGGTCCAGGACGGCACCGCCGCGCACGGGGCCTCGCAGGGCTTTGCCCAGCGCCGTGTCCAGCGAGAAGGCCTCGCCGTTGCGGACCGGCACGAGTGGCTCCGTGCGGCCGGGTACCGAGCAGACCGTCATAGCCTGTTCCTCGTGCATTACCGCCAGCACCGCACTGCCTCCGGTGGCGGCTCTCAGCCGGTGCAGCGGCAGGCGTCCCGCCATGCGCAGTCCCGGGTGCGGCTGCCATGCCTGGCCGAGCCGGTAGAGCTGTGCGCCCAGCCGGTAGCGCGCGCCACGGCGCTCCACGGCCCCCAGGGCCGTCAACTGCTCCAGCAGCCGGTGGGTTGTGCTCTTGGGCACTGCGCAAGCCACCGCCAGTTCGGTGACCCCTGCCTCGTCGCCGTGCTGCCGCAGGGCTTCCAGCAGCGCGAACGCCCCCTCCAGCACTCCGCGTCCTTTGTCCGCCGTTCGTGTACGTACGGCTGTGTCCATGACATCCCCCGATGACGTGTCCCGGCCGCGTCCCCCCATAACGGCGCGGCCTTCAGCATCCGGGGCCATGTTCCCCGGACCGCTGAGCGGGCGAAACCGTTCCGGCATGTCGCCCCGCACACACCTGGGATACACGAAGGCTGCTTCCGGCTCTTCGCGGATACCGAGCCGCTGCTGCGCAAGGACAACCTGGCCCGGTTCGTCGCCGTGGAGCTGGTGGCCGCCTCCCGCCCGCTGGCGCTGCGCCGCGCCGCGTCGCCGCGGGGCTTGCCGCCGCGCCTGCCACCCGGGTGGTCGTCGAGGCCGCCCGCGCGGCCGGCGCCGCGGGCACCCCGCTCCGGACCGCTGCCTGGCCCCCGGCCTCGTGGCGGCCGAGGCGTGGGCGGCCGGCACGGGTCGTCGGCGGCGCGGGTTGTCCGCGATGCCGGCGTCGTCCGCGCGGCCGTGAAGCTCACCCGCCCGTTGACGTGACGCCGCCGCCACCGGGCCGGCCATCCACCCCTCACCGGCCGGTGGCCGCCTCACGCGTCACGCGTCACGCCTCACGCGTCACGCCTCACGCGTCACGCGGCGCGCGGCGCGCGTCAGAGCCAGCCCAGCCGGTCGGTCACCTTCTTGGACTGGAAGGCCACGACCGCGGCATCGAGCTTGTACGGCTTGCCGTCCCGCATCCTCGCCATGTTCATGGTCACGTAGGAGACCACGTTGTTCCCGTGGCGCACCACCTGGCAGTGCGTCACGGCCACGGGACCCGTCTGCTTGATCAAGTCCGAGGCCACGGCGAAGGCGATGGTCTCCTCGGAGCCCTCCGCCTGAGCGTCCTTCTCGATCCTGACCTTGTAGATGGATGCCTCCTCCTTGCCGGGCAGGGTGTAGCGGAACCCCCCGTACCCCTTCGTGCAGTTCTCCACTGCGTCGGCCACGTTCTTCATGGCCTGCTCGGCGTCGTTGTCGCTGTAGGTGGCAACGGTGACCGCGGTGCTGTCGAGCGCCATCATGTCCTTGAGGCTGAGGTCCGGCGCTCCTCCGCCGGCCGCGGGCTCGACGTCGGGGATCTCCACGGCGGTGCGGATGACGTGTGCCTTCGCGTCGCCCACCGGTGCCAGGCTGAGCACCTGTACGAGCGGCTTGCACTCCTTGTTCCCGCGGATCTGCACGTCGTCCCAGGAACCGTGGAACAGCTGATCCGTGGGCGCTTCCCGGACCTTGTACATCGGCAGATCGCCGTCCGCCAGGGCGAGCGTGGCGAGCTTCTTCTGGCTGAGGGCCCTCACCTCAGGGGTCGCGGACACGGAGGGCGACGCGGTGCGGGACGGCTTCGCGGCCGTGCCGTCGGCGCAGCCCGTCAGCAAGGCCAGGGACAGCGCGCAGACACAAGTGAGGGCACCCGGACGCGCCCACGAGGAGTTGTTCACCGTCGGACTATGAGGTGTCCCGCGCAAACGGTCAAGGGCGTTCCGCGCAGGCCCGACGGCCGGCCCTGCAGCCCCACGCGCTCCCGCCGCACCCAGTACGCCACGCACGCCGCCCCCGCACCGAGGAACGCGGTGCCGCCCACGATGTACGGCGCCGTATCGAAGGCACCAGTGCCGGCGAGCCCGGTGCCGCCGGCCTGGGAGCGGACCGTGATCGACCAGGCGGTGGAGGCGGTGTCGGAGACGGTGGTCATGGCGCGCACCCCGTAGGCGCCCTCCGCGCCCGCCGCGCGACTCCCGCATGCCGCCTGCAGCCACAGCCGGCGCTGCAGGCGGTCGGCTGCCACCCGCTGCTCCGCCGGTCCAGCGACCCAGCCTGCTCCTCGCCGCCGCAGCAGCACCACTACCCGCGACCGCCCGCTCGCACGGCGCCGACTCGCGCTGTCCGGCTCGAGGGCATCGCAGGAAGGGACGGGGATTGTCCGTACCCGCCTCTGTTCCGATCGGTGGTGGCACAGGAGGAATCCGCGGTGGGTGGTGCGATCGTCCGTCTGGCGGGCCGGGGCGCGTCACTGCTGTGCCTGTTCCGGGTGGCCGGCTTTCCGGTGGTGGCGGCAACGCGGAGCGCGGCAAGCGGCCCGGGGCTGTCGATCCATGACCGTGTCGCCCGAGGGGAACGCTCCTGGCATCCCTGCGACGTGGAGGTATGCGAGACCTCCCCGCGCTCAGTGCGGGAAACCTGTGCCCGAAGGAAGGGGCGATGAGATGGCCCAGCTGCGGGACCGAGATCTGGTCCAGCCGGCAGGACATCGACGTGGTCGCCCGCACAGTGATCCGATGCTTCGACCATGTCGTGCGGGAGTACGGCGAGAGCACGCACCGCAGCATATGGGGTGAGCACGCCGGTCTCGCCGGACCGCTCCGCCTCCAGGGCGGGGACCGGCCGCCCGGAAACGAGCGTCCCCGAAACCCAAACCCGCGTGACGCGGCGCCCCGCTTCTGCCAGGGTCGGCGGATGGACGCAGCAGAAGACACACCCACCAGCCTCGTCGCAGCGCTCCGCAGCCCACTGACGTCGAGCCGTCCATGAGCCGACGCCCGCGCCGACGGCGACGCGACCCTCGCTACACCCCGTTCGACTTCGGAGTGTCGACCGTCATGGGCCTCTTCCACCAGGACTGGACCCACGACGGGGACACGGCGCCTGACGTCGTCGCCCGGTACCTCGACATCAACCCGGAGCACCGCCTGGCGCTGGCCGTGCGCCGTGACGCACGCATCCTCCGACGGCTCCCCTCCCCGACGCTCGAGGTGCTGTGGGAGGCCGCCGCCGAACGACTACCGCCCATCGACCGCCTCGGAGGCGGAAGCGAATGGACCCGCACGGTCGTCGACCTGTGCGACGCCCGCCTGGCGAAGGCCACCGTCCGCGAACTCAGAGGCGCGGACGCCGAGGACGGCTCCGCCTGCCTCGACGCGGTCGTCACCGAGATCGAACAGATCACGTTCCTCACCACCGAGGTACGGTCGGCGCTCACCGACTGCGCACGCCACTGCACCCCGGACCTGGCACTACGGATCCTGCTGCGAGCGATGACGAACGTCCCGCAAGCCTCTCTGCCTGCGGCGCAGTACACGCGGCTTGAAGCGATCGGCTCGGCGATGCGGTACGGCGAATACGTTGTCGACAACATCAGCTTCCTGGTCGAGGACTCCTGACCGCACGGCGCACGGCGCACGGCGCCCACGCACGCGCTTGACCCTCGCGTGACGTGAGGGCCGCAGACTCATGGCCGTGGAACATCACATTGCGGGTGGCCCCGAACGCTGCCAACTGCGCCGAGCCAAGGTCGAGTTCGGTACGGGCGCGGCGGAAGAACTCGGTGTCGCGGGGGACCGCACCAGGCCACCCGCCCTCAATGAAGCCGACTTAGAAGGCATCCGGTCGGCGTGCGACGGCGGGCTTGTCCTCGACTTGTCAGCAGCATGCTCTTCTGTTGGGTGCCGTCGTGCAGGGTCGTGTCGTACAGCTGGAAGCGCCGCTCTGCCATGTCCCCTCCCTCCCTCTTTCTCGAGCCGGCCACCGGACGGTGGCCGGCTCGAGAAACAGGGGGGCTGGACCGCCGGTCGAGGCGGCCCGGGCGCCGAGGCGGGCCCGAGCGGGCGCCGGTCCAGGGCGGCCCGGGCTCGAGGACGGCCCGAGTGGGCGCCGAGGCGGGCCCGAGCGGGCGGACGCAGGCTCGCAGGCATGACTGCATCCACCGATACGCCAGTGGCCGGACTGGTGGGGACCTGGACCGCCACCTCCGCGGTCGACGGGGTGCCCTCCCCCTACCCCACCACGTTCGTCTTCCGCAGCGACCACACCATGGAGGCGCTCGGCCCTTGCGGCCCGGACGGCAGGCCGGCCTTCGGCGGCCCGGGACACTGGATCCCGCGGCCCGACGGCTCGTTCGTCTACCACGTGGCGCACCCGCTGCCGGACCCGGAGGGAGGGGCACCGGGGACCATCCACAGCATCCAGCAGGTGTGGGTGTCCGGCAACAGCCACACCTCCTCGGGTACCGCGGTGCTGCACCGTGCCGACGGCAGTGTCGCCGGCGCCTTCACGGTGACCCTGGAGGCTGCCCGCTGAGCCCCGCACCCGCCCCGACCACGGCAAGGGCGGCTCTTCCCGGTGGGGGAGGAGCCGCCCTCGATGCCGTGCGGTCACCGCTGCGCGGTCATGCCGCCCGATCGCGCCCGATCGCGGGGATCATGCCGCCTGATCGCGGCCGATCGCGGTCGAGCGCGGTCGAGCGCGGTCGAGCGCGCTCACGCCAGGGCGCCGGCGGTCTTCCGGGCGCGCTCCTCGGCGGCGGCCAGCGCGTCCGAGCGGGACTTCTGCGCGAGGTCGACCAGATCCTCCATGCCGGGCACCTTGCCGGCGAGGGTGAGCTGCGCGGAGATGATCACCAGGTCCATCTCCAGCTCGTCCTTGAAAACGGTCCGCAGGTAGGGCTCCACATGGTTGCGGGGAGCCTGCGGGGCACCGGGCGTGTAGCCACCGCCGAAGCTCAGCAACAGCGTCGCCGGACGGCCGGCCAGCGGCTTGGCCTCGCCGAAGGCGAGGGTACGACCGGCCACCAGAACCTGGTCGATCCATGCCTTCAGGGTCGAGGGGATGTTCCAGTTGTACATCGGAGCGCTGATCACCAGCGCGTCGGCGGCCAGCAGTTCCTCGACCAGCTCGTCCCGCAGCGCACCGGCCTTGCGCTGCTCGGCGCTCTGCACCTCGGCCGGGAGGAACTGGGAGACGATGCCGGCCTCGTCCAGGTGCGGAACCGCCGTCGCCCCCAGGTCGCGGTGGCTGACCGTGCCGTCCGGGTGCGCCTGGGACCAGGCGCTGCGGAAGGCGCCCGCGAGCTCTCTGGAGACGGAACCCTCGGATACGGCGGACGAGTCGATGTGAAGCAGATGAGCCATGGAAATCTCCTGAAACCTTGGCGGCCGGTCCAGCCGTCCGGCTGGAGCTCAGGTACGGGCCAAGCGCATTCGGTCCCCACCCTGCCGGGCCCGGCTCGATCCCCGCTCGCAAACGGCTCGACCGGTGCCGTCGCCCGGCGTTCGCGCCCGGCGTTCGAGCCCGGCACGAGGCGGTGTCCGCACACTGCGCGCACTGTCGCCCCCAGGGCGCCCGAGCAGGAGAGTGATCCAGATGACCAGCATCCAGGCAGAGAGAACCATCGGCGAGGTCCCGGCACCGTCCCCACCCGCAGCCACATCGCAGACGGGCCGTCTGCCCTCCCTGACCGGGCTGCGCTTCATCGCCGCCCTCATGGTCTTCGCCTTCCACGGCAGCCTGCTGTTCGTCTTCCGCGACCCGTCGGTGCAGATGCGGTACATGACGGACGTCGCCACCGCGGGCTTCGTGGGCGTCTCGTTCTTCTTCGTCCTCAGCGGGTTCGTCCTCACCTGGTCGGCCCGGCCCGGCGGCGGTGCCGCGGCCTTCTGGCGGCGGCGGTTCGTCAGGATCCTGCCCAACCACGTGGTGACCTTCGCCGCCGCGCTGGTGCTCCTCGCCTGGGCGGGCCAGGCCAGCGGGCTCCCGCAGGCGCTGACCAACCTGGTCCTGCTGCAGTCCTGGGTGCCCGACATCACCTATGTGGGCTCCGGCAACGACGTCAGCTGGTCGCTCTCGGCGGAGGCGCTGTTCTACCTCTCCTTCCCGCTGCTGTTCGTCCTCGTCCGCCGGATCCGCCCGAACCGGCTCTGGTACTGGGCCGGAGGCACGGCCGCAGCCGTGGTGCTGCTGCCGCTGGCGGCGCAGGCCCTGCTGCCGGACACCCCGCACTTCATCTGGGGGCCCGCCTCCTTCACCCAGATCTGGTCCGTCTACGAGTTCCCGGTCTCCCGGTCCCTGGAGTTCGTCCTCGGCATGCTGCTCGCCCGTATCGTCCTCACCGGCCGCTGGGTGCGGGTCGGTGTCCTGCCCGCCGCGGTGCTGGCCGCCGGCGCCTACATCGGATCGCTGCACGCGCCGTTCCTCTTCCGGTTCGCCGCGGTCACCGTGATCCCGCTGGGGATCCTGATCGCCGCCGCCGCCTCGGCCGACGTGGCAGGCCGCCGGACGCTACTGAGTACCCGCCCGATGGTGTGGCTGGGAGAGATCTCCTTCGCCTTCTACATGGTGCACAAGCTGGTACTCCAGTTCGGACACCTCGCGTTCGGCCGCATCCCCAACCACATGGGCGGCGTGTCCGGACCGGCCTGGAGCACCCCCGGCGGCGCGGCCTTCCTGACCGGCTGCCTCCTGGTCTCGCTCCTGCTGGCCTGGGGCCTGTCGGTGGCGGTCGAGCGTCCGCTGGTGCGCCGCTGGTCCTCCCGCCGCACCCAGCGAGAGGAACTGCACGCATGACCACCGAGCAGCAGCCCAGGCCGTACCCGTTCAGCGAACCCGACCGGCTGGAGCTGGATGCCGCCTACGCGCAGATCCGCGCCGAAGGCGGACTGGCCCGCGTCCAGTGCCCCTACGGCACCCCGGCGCTGCTGGCCACCCGCTACGAGGACGTGAAGCTGGTGCTCGGCGACCCCCGCTTCAGCCGCGCCCGCGCGGTCGCCGGGGACCAGCCCGCGCACACCCCCATCGGTCCCGGGCCCGACGCCATGGTCTCCATGGACCCCCCCGACCACACCAGGCTCCGCCGGGTGGTCGCCAAGGCCTTCACCATGCGGCGTATCGAGCAGCTCCGGCCCCGGGTCCAGCAGATCATCGAGGACCTGCTGGACGCCATGCAGGCGCAGGGCGGGCCGGTGGACCTGGTCGCGGAGTTCGCCCGGCCGCAGCCCGCCCTGGTCATCTTCGAACTCTTCGGCGTGCCGGGCGAGGACCGCAAAAAGCTCCAGGAGTGGGCCGAGACCACCCTCACCGCCACCGGCGACCGCTACACCCTGCAGGACGTCTTCCAGGCGCTGGACAGCCTCCGCGCGTACATGGCGGACCTCCTGGAGGAGCGCCGCCGCAAACCCGCCGACGACCTGCTGAGCGTGCTGGTGGCGGCCCGCGACGAGGAGGACCGGCTCTCCGAGAAGGAACTGCTGGACCTGGCCACCGGAGTGCTGATCACCGGCTACGAGACCACGGCCGACCAGATCTCCAACTTCGCGTATCTGCTGCTCACCAGGCCGGACCACCTCCAGCAGCTGCGTGCCGACCCGGAACTGATCCCGCAGGCGGTGGAGGAGATGCTGCGCTTCGTCCCGCTGCTGCGCGGCACCTCCTTCCCCCGCGTCGCCACCGAGGACGTGCTCCTCAGCGGCGGCCTGGTGCGCGCCGGCGAGGCGGTGCTGCCCGCCATGATGTCCGCCAACCGCGACGAGGCCGTCTTCACCGACCCCGACGAGCTGGACTTCCACCGCGAGCACAACCCGCACTTCGGCTTCGGCCACGGAGTGCACCGCTGCCTGGGCGCGCAACTGGCCAAGATGGAACTGCAGATCGCCCTCGGGGCGCTGCTGCGGCGCTTCCCGCACCTGCGGCTCGCGGTCCCCGCCACGGAGGTGCCCTGGCGCGTCGTCACCCTGCAGCGCGCCCCCCGGGAACTCCTGATCACCTGGTAACAACCGCAGTTGTCAGTGGAAGGAACGACAATGGACGCACAGCAGTGGCGGATCGACGTCGACCGGGAGCTGTGTGCGGGTACCGGCCTGTGCGTCGGTACGGCCGCCGGCCGGCTCCGGCTGGACGCCGGCCGGGCCCGCCCGGTCAGGGAGGTGGTGGAGCCGGACCAGGCGGTCGTGGACGCCGCCGAGACCTGCCCGATGGAGGCCATCACGGTGCGGAGCCTCACCACCGGTGAAGTACTCGCACCCGAACTCTGACAGGGTGCCGCGCGAGGGCACGGCCGATTCGAAAGTACCGCATGCGCTGGGACAACCTGAGCCTCGACGGCGACGACGACCGTGAGGCGGCAGCTCTGCCGCTGATCGAGAAGGGCGCCGTGACGAGGACCTTCGACACCCCCGACTTCAAAGACATGACCTTCTACGAGGTCCGGGCCCGTTCGGTCCTCAACCGGGTGCCGGCCGGACCGGGGATGCCCGCCGGCTGGACGCTCAACCCCTACCGCGGCTGCACACACGCCTGCGTCTACTGCTTCGCCCGCAACAGCCACCGCTATCTGGACCTCGACCCCGGGCGCGACTTCGACACCCGGGTGGTGGTGAAGGTCAACGCCCCCGAGGTGGTCCGGCGCGAGATCGCCGCCCGCGGCAGACCCGGCGACCACGTCGCGATGGGCACCAACGTCGACTGCTACCAGCGGGCCGAGGGCCGCTACCGGCTGATGCCCGGCATCCTCGCCGCGCTCCGCGACTACCGGGTGTCCTTCTCGGTCCTCACCAAGGGCACGCTGATCCTGCGTGACCTGCCGTTGCTCCAGCAGGCCGCCGAACGGGCCCGGGTGGAGACCGCCGTCTCGGTGGGCTTCACCGACCCCGCCCTGTGGCGCGCCCTGGAACCGGGGACGCCCTCGCCGCAGGCCCGACTCGAGGTCTGCCGCAAACTCAACGAGGCGGGGGTGCCGTGCGCCGTGCTGATGTCGCCCATCGTGCCCTACCTCAGCGACTCACCGGACCAGCTGCGGGCGACGGTCCAAGCGGTGGCCCGGTCCGGGGCCGTCTCGATCGCACCCGAGGTGATGTACCTGCGGCCCGGGTCTCGCGAGTGGTTCATGCGATGGCTGGGTGAGCACCACCCCGGCCTGGTGGGCCGCTACCGGGCGCTGTACGGGGACGCCGTCCAGGCCCCCCGCTGGTACCGGCAGCGGGTACTGGACCAGGTGTGGAAGCTGGCCGAGGAGTACGGCTGCCGGCCGCCGCAGACCTTCCACACCGGCCGTCCGCCGAACTGGTCGGCCCCGCCGCCCCCGCCCGAGAACCCGGGCCCGACCCAGCAGGCCCTCTTCTGACCGGCCCGCGGCCAGGGCGCCGGGCCGCCCGCGGGCGGCCCGGCGGCCGTGCCCGGCGGTACCGGTGAAGCACCGGCACCGCCGGGCACCGGGCAGGAGGGACGAGGGCCTCAGCGGGGCGGGATGTTGTGGTTGATCCGGAAGAGGTTGCCCGGGTCGCAGAGCCGCTTGAGGGCGACCAGCCGGCGGTAGTCCGCGGGCCGGTAGGCGGCCCGGACCCGCTCGGGGGCGGTGTCGCTGTGACCCAGGAAGTTGGGGAACGCCCCGCCGGTCAGGGCCGGTCGCAGGCCGTCCATCAGGCCCTGCTGCACGGCGTCTATCGCCGCCGACTCCTCGGCCGGGGCGCTGTGCGCGAGGTAGAGCGCGAAGTCCGCGTCGCGCAGGCCCACCGCGTTGCGCACCGCGGCCGGACGGCCCAGGGCACCGCCCAGCTGCCGCAGCGAGACGACGCCTGCGGGCAGGGTCGCATCGGGTCCGGCCAGGGCGACCAGCAGGTCGGTCGTCCGCGCGTCCAGTGTGCGGATCAGCCCGGTCCGCTCGTGCAGGGGCTGCGGCGAGCTGGTGCCCTCGGTGAACATGGCGGCGAAGTCGGCGAAGGGCAGGTCCTGGACGGTGTCCAGGAACGGGGCCAGCGCGCGCAGCGGCCGCAGCAGGGCGTCGCCCTCGACGGAGTCGCCGAGGTGGCCCACCACGACGCTGACGATGAACTGGCCGCGCAGCGGCGGCGGCAGCACCGGGTCGTCGGGCAGTCGCAGCAGCTGGAGCGAGGTGGTGGTTTGCTCCGAGAGCCCCGCGGACCACTGCCGGTAGGCCTCCAGCACGTCGGCGGCCTGGGCGCCGGCGAAGTTCAGTGCGCCACCGTAGACGCGGGCGACCGGCATCAGCTCGATCTCGATCCCGGTGACCACCCCGAAGTTGCTCTTGCCTCCCCGGGCGCCCCAGAACAGTTCCGGGTTGCACGTCGGGGAGGCGGTGCGTATACGGCCGTCGGCGGTGACGATCTGGAGCGAGCGCACCCGGTCCGCGGCATAGCCGAAGGTACGGCCCAGCAGGCCGAGGCCGCCGCCGAGGACGTAGCCGACCACGCCCACGTCCGTGGAGGAGCCGCTGAGCGGGGCGAGCCCGTAGGGGGCGGCGGCCGCCACCACGGCGCCCCAGCGCACCCCGGCCCCGATCCGGGCGGTGCGGGTCTGCCGGTCGATCTGCACGCCGTCCATCAGACGGGTGTTGACCAGCAGCGCGCCGTCGGCGGCCACACTGATCCCGTGGCCGGTCGTCTGCACCGCGATCGGCCAGTCGCGGTCGCGCGCGTAGCCCACCGCGGCCGCGACATCGGCCGGCCCGGTGGGCACCGAGATCGCCCGCGGATGGTGCTCGACGATCGGGTTGAAGCCGGACCGCTCGGCGTCGAACCCCGGATCGCCGGGCAGCAGCAGCGCCGGCGATCCGGCGGCCGCGGCCGTCTGCACCAGGCCGCCGCCCAGGGCGACGGAGGCCGACTGGGCGCCCACGGCCGCGATCACCCCGGCTCCGGCGAGTCTGATCACCGAGCGTCTGGCGAACTGTTGCGACATGGTCTCTCCGCAGAGGTGGTAGGGCCGGGGTGGGGCAGGCGCGTTATTCGGGGGAGCCGGCGAAGGTGCCGGAGGGGCGGGCCCGCGGCAGGGCGAAGGCCACCGCGAAGGCGAGCGCCAGCAGCCCCGCCAGGACCGCCAGCACCCGCTCGAAGGAGTCGGCGAAGCCCCGCTGGGCGGCCTGGGCGCCGGCCCGGTCGACCGCGGCGGCGGCCGCCGGTGTCCCCTCCAGCGCGGTGCGCAGCCGCCCGCAGCTCGGCGGCAGGTCGGCGGCGTCCTCGGCGACCGCGCGGTCCCGTTCGCAGTCCCGCAGCACAGCGGTGATCTGCTCCTGCCCGGCGGGGGAGATCCCCGCCGCGGCCAGTTGGGTGCGCAAGTGCGGCGCCTGGTCGGCGGCCCGCGCCGCGACCTGGCCGCCCAGCACCCCGAAGAAGACGGTGCCGATGACGGCGACGCCCAGTGCGCCCGACAGCTGCTGGACGGCGGTGAAGGTGCCGGAGGCGGAGCCGGACTCGTGCGGCTGCGCGGTGGTGTTGACGGTGAAGTAGAGCGAGGACATCGCCAGGCCCATGCCGACGCCGATGAGCAGCAGCGCCGGGGCGAACCAGAGCGCGTGGACGTGGTCGCCCTGGAGGCGTACGGCGAGGTACAGCAGGCCGACGCCGGCGGCCATGGCCGCGACGCCCAGGTGGATCAGCCGGCGGCCGTACCTGACGGCCAGTCCGGTGCGGCCGGCCACCAGGGCGGTCACGGCGGAGCCGATCACCTGGGGGAGGGTGGCGAGGGCCGCCCGCAGCGGCGAGTAGCCGAGTCCCAGCTGCAGATAGAGGGTGAAGACCAGGGAGAACCCGATCAACGCGCAGAACATCAGCGCCCCGGAGACCAGCGCCCCGGAGAAGGCCCTCTTGCGGAACAGCGAGGGCAGCACCAAGGGGTCGCCGCCGGAGCGCTGCCGCCGGGCCTCGTACCAGCCGAAGAAGGCGAACAGGGCGACCGAGGCGGCGATCGAGGCGAAGGTCCAGGCGGGCCAGCCCAGCTCACGTCCCTGCACCAGCGGAAAGACCATCAGCAGTGCGGCCACGGCCACGGTCGCGGCGCCGACCAGGTCCAGCCGCGACACCGTCCGGGCGGCGGTGGGCAGCAGCCGAGCTCCGGCGATCAGGCAGACCAGCCCCAGCGGCAGGTTGATCAGGAAGATCATCCGCCATCCGGTGCCGAAGAAGTCCGCGTCGACCAGCCAGCCGCCGACCAGCGGCCCGGAGATGTTGGCCAGCCCCACCACCGGTCCGATGGAGCCGAAGGCGAGCGGGAGCTCCGCGGGCGGGAAGAGTTCCTTGATCAGCCCCAGTCCCTGGGGGATCATCACCGCCCCGAAGAGGCCCTGCACCACCCGGAAGCCGACCAGCATGGCCGGATCCTGGGCGGCCCCGCAGAGCACCGAGCAGATGACGAAGCCGGCCACACCCACCAGGAACATCCGTTTACGGCCGAAGAGGTCGCCGAGCCGGCCGCCGATGATGAGTCCCGAGGCCATCGCCAGCGTGTAGCCGGCGGTGAGCCACTGGATCACGGTGGTACTGCCGCCGAGGTCCGCCCGGATGGACGGCCCGGCGACCGTGGTCACCAGGGAGTCCAGGATGTCCATCATGGTGGCGAGGAGGATGACGGCGAAGGCGCACCACCGCCAGCGGAACGGCACCGGCGCGTCCCCCGGCGCGGCGGACGCGCCGTTGGCCGGCGCGGCGTGGGTGTCGGACGACATGAGTTCTCCTCTGGATGACGCGGCGGAGCGGTGACGCGGTGGTGCGGTGGTGCGGTGGTGCGGTGGTGCGGTGGTGCGGTGGTGCGGGGTGCAGGGGGCGGTTCGGGCGGAGCGCCGGGTCAGCTGTGGTCGCGGACGAACTCGCGTATCGAGGCGATCACGTAGTCGAGCATCTCGTTGGTCAGCGCGGGGTAGACGCCGACCCAGAACGTGGCCTCGGTGATCAGGTCCGCGTTCCGCAGGTCGCCCACGATGCGGTGGGGCTGGTCCACATAGGCCGGCTGGCGTGTGAGGTTGCCGCCGAACAGCCGCCGGGTGCCGATCTTGCGGCTCTCCAGGAAGTCGCAGAGCTCCGCCCGGCGGAACGGGGCGTCGGGCGCCACCGTGATCAGGAAGCCGAACCAGCTGGGCTCACTGCGCGGGGTGGCCTCCGGCAGCAGCAGCCCGGGGACGCCCTCCAGCCCCTCCCGCAGCCGCGCCCAGTTGGCCCGGCGGGCCTCGATGAAGCCGTCCAGCTTCTTCAGCTGGCTCAGCCCCAGGGAGGCCTGGAGGTCGGTGGCCTTCAGGTTCCAGCCCAGGTGGGAGAAGATGTATTTGTGGTCGTAGCCGTGCGGCAGCGTCCCCAGCTGGTAGTTGAACCGCTTGAGGCACTTGTCGTCCTCGCCGGGCTCGCACCAGCAGTCGCGTCCCCAGTCGCGCATCGATTCCACGATCCGTGCCAGCATCAGGTTGGAGCTGAGCACACAGCCGCCCTCGCCCATCGCCATGTGGTGGGCGGGGTAGAAGCTGACCGTCGTCAGGTCGCCGAACGTCCCCGTCAGCCGGCCGTCGTAGAGGGAGCCGACCGCGTCGCAGTTGTCCTCGATCAGGAAAAGGTCGTGCTCGTCGGCCAGCGCCGCCACCTCGGCCACCTCGAAGGGGTTGCCCAGAGTGTGGGCGATCATGATCGCCTTGGTGCGCGGGGTGATGGCGGCCGCAATGGCCGCCGCGGTGGGGTTGTAGGTTCCCAGATCCACATCGACGTAGACCGGCACCAGGCCGTTCTGCAGGATGGGGCTGACCGTGGTGGTCCAGCCGACCGCGGCGGTGATCACCTCGTCGCCCGGCCGCAGCCGGCGGTCCTCCAGCAACGGCGAGGTGAGCGCGGACAGCGCCAGCAGGTTCGCCGAAGAACCCGAGTTGACCAGATGCGCCTTGCGCCGCTTGAGCCGGCGGGCGAAGGCCGACTCGAACTTCCGCGAACTGACACCCGCGGCGATCCGCAGGTCCAGGGCGGCCTCCACCAGGGCCGCGCGGTCCTCCTCGTCCAGCACCGCGCCGGACGGCCAGATCGGGGTGATCCCCGGCACGAACTCCACCGGGGCGCTGCGCAGATGGTGGTACTTGCGGACCTGCTCCAGCAGCAGGGCCTTGGCTTCGTCGCTCATCGGGTACCCCGTTCCGCGGTCAGGCCCTCGATGGCGGCCACCAGTCGGCCGGGTGAGGGCAGTTCGAGGAGCTGGTCGCGCAGTTCACGGGCGCGGTCGCCGTAGGAGGGGTCCTCCAGCAGTGCCCGGCAGGCGTCCAGCACCTGCTCCGGGTCGAGGTCCTCCAGGGCGATCCGGCGCGCGGCGCCGAACTCCTCCAGACGCCGCGCGCTGTCGTACTGCTCGACGGTGTGCGGGATGAGCACCTGGGGCAGGCCCTCGCGCAGCGCGGCCATCACGGTCCCGGCGCCGCAGTGGTGCACCACCAGGTCGCAGGCGGGCAGCACCGAGTCCAGGGAGAGCCAGCCGGCCGCGAGCACCGAGGGGGGCAGCGGGGAGAGCTGCTGGACCACCGCGTCCTCGACCGCCAGCAGCAGGTCCACATCCAGGGTGGAGAGCATCTTCAGCAGGGCCGCGAACAGCTCGACGCGGCCGGGGACGGGTACCGTCCCCAGGGTCAGCAGCAGCCGGGGCCGCTCAGGCTTCCCGAAGACCCACGGAGGCACGGTGCCCGGCGTACTGAACGGCACATAGCCCATCGGCGCCGTGTTCGGCCGCGTCGTCCCCGGGTGGACCCCCGGCAGGCAGGTGTCGACGACCAGCGCCGGATCCGGCAGCCGCGGCAGGCCGAGCCCGGCGAGCTCGGGGGCGAACTCCCGGTGGCCGTGCTCGTCGATGACGGCCAGGTAGCCGAGACCGATCCCGTGCTCGACGAAGGGCACCCCGTGCACGGCCGCGGCCGCCGCCGCGGCATAGGAGTGCGGCTCACCGACGACGACGTCCGGCTTCCACTCACCGGTGATCCTGAGCATCCCGTCGAGGGTCCGCGCCCCCAGCCGGCCGAACGCCCGGCCTGTGTGAGCGAGCAGCTCCTCCTCGGTGTCCGGCAGCACGATCGGCTCGCCCGCCCGGTCGAAGAGCATGATGTCCCGCATCGGCAGCGGACCGCAGTTGGGGACGAAGGGCAGGCCGGAGCCGTTGACCGTCTCCGCCATGTTCTCCGGGGAGGCGACGACTACTTCATGGCCTGCCGACCGCAGGGCCCAGGCCAGCGGAACGACCGGGAAGTAGAGCCCGAAGGATGGGCTGGTGCTCACCAGAATTCTCATGACCACAACAGTAGGAACCGCGTCATGAGGGCCACTCGACTCAGCCTCGGGCCACCCGGCGCACGCTGTCCACCAGCTCCGCCAACGAGACCGCGTCACCGGCCGCCGCGTCGGCCGGCCGCCGCCCGCGCGCCGCCTCCGCGAAGCGCCGTACGGTGGCCGCACACTGGTCGTAGGGCTCCAGCGTGATCTCCTCGACGCCGTCCGGCCGCTCCACCCGTACCACCGGCCGGTGGTCGGCGGGCGGCGTGAAGGCGCGGTCGACCTGGATCCGGCCCGCACTGCCCCACAGGGCGTAGCACGACCGGTAGGAGTGCTCCATGCCGAAGGCCAGCTGGGCGGTCACCCCGCCGCGGGCGCGCAGCAGGGCGCTCCCGGCCACCTCGACACCGCGCTCGGGGTCGTGGCGCAGGTCGGCGCCGAGGACCGCCGTGTCCGCCCCCAGGAAGAGCTGGGCGGCGCGCAGCGGGTACACACCCATGTCCAGCAGTGCGCCACCGCCGAGGCCGGCCTGGTAGCGGATGTCGTCCACCGGCAGCGGAGGGACGGCGAACGCCGCCTCGAAGCAGCGCAGTTCGCCGATCCGGCCGCCGGCCAGCAGCTCCAGCACCCGGCGGTGCACCGGATGCTGGAGGAACATGATGTTCTCCATCACCACCAGGCCCCGCGCGGCGGCCAGCGCGGTGATCTCCGCGGTCCGCGCCGCAGTGGTGGTCAGCGGCTTCTCCGCGAGGACGTGACGGCCCGACAGCAGGGCACGTTCCACCCAGTCGGCGTGCAACGCCGCGGGCAGCGGCACATACACCGCCTCGACGTCCGCCCGCTCCAGCAGGCCCCGGTAGCCGGTGACCGCCGCACAGCCGTAGGGGGCGGCGGTGCGGGCGGCCTTGCCCGCATCGCGGCTGGCCACCGCGACCAGCTCGGTGGCGGGGCCGGCGGCGAGTGCCGGCAGCACCCGCCGCACGGCGATCCCCGCGCACCCGAGCACCCCGACCCTCAGGGGCCTCATCGCATCGCGTTCAAGCAGGCGACCAGGGTACGGGCGTGCATGTTCACATACTGGCCGTGCTTCAGCAGCTCCACGAGCTGCCCCACGGCGACCCAGGCGTAGTCCGCAGGGACGTCCCGGCCCAGGCTCTCGTCGCCCTCCACCACCAAATAGCGGCTCTCCGCGTTGAGGAACCTGCCGCCCTCCTCGGAATGGACGGCGTCATAGCGGATCCGGTCGGGTCCGGCCTTCGTCACATAGTCGTAGAACAGCGGCCGGTCGGCATGATCGTAGTTGCCGGGGCGGCACTGGACGGTCGGGCCCAGCTCCACCGCGTTGAGGAAGCCGCCCTCCACCTTGGCATGCAGCAGCATGTGCAGCACCCCGCCGAACTCCTTCACCACACAGGCCGCCACACCCCGCCCGTTGGGCTCCAGCAGCGGCTGCGACCACCCGCCCACCTCCCGGCTGCCGGCCCGCACCGAGACCGCGACCACCCGGAAGTGCCGGCCGTCGTCCCGGACGATCTCGTCCTTCGTCCGGTGCCAGCCGGGCACGTCCCGCAGCGGCACCCGGGCGATCTCCAGGTCGTGGTCGGAACGCAGCCCGGTGAACCAGCTCAACACCTCGGGAGTGCTGGTGACAGCACCGGCCGCGGGATCGAACGACGCGGCCAGCGCACCCCGGAAACCCTCCTGCGCCACCCCCAGGACGGACGGCGGCGGGAGGCAGGACAGCACGGTACGAGAGTCCATGTTGATGAGATTGTCCCTGCTCATCAGCTCGTTGATCTCACCCAGCGTCAGCCAGCGGAAATCGTCGTGCAGCGGCACGTCCACCGACGGGTCCAGCTCCACCACCATGTTGCGGTTGCTCTTGCGGTAGAACCACCAGCCGTGCTCCGACTGGAGGACGTCGGCGATCACCCGCCCCCGCTGCGCCCCGGCGAAGTACTCCAGGTACCGCACCGGAGCACCCTTGTGGACCCGGGTGTAGTTGCTCCGGGTGGCCTGCACCGTGGGGGAGAGCTGCAGCAGATTGGGGTTGCCCGGCTCCATCTTCGCCTGCATCAGGAAGTGCAGCACCCCGTCGAACTCCTTGACGGCGATACCCAGGATGCCGACCTCGGGCTGCTTGATGATGGGCTGGTACCACTCCGGGAACGGCCCCGTGCCGCTCACATGCAGTCCCTCGACGCTGAAGAACCGGCCGCTGCGGTGGACCAGGTTGCCGGTCTCCGCCGCGAAGTGCCATCCCTCCATGGCCGCGAACGGGATCCGGCTCACCTCGAAGGGGTGCGCCCGGCGGCGCTCCGCCAGCCAGGCGTCGAACCCCCCGCCGGACAGCAGCCCGCCCTCGCGGGCCGCCGCCGACACGGCCAGTCTGGCCGGCAGCCCGGTGTCCTCCCGCGGGCTGAGCACCGGCGGCGCCTCCCGTACGGCGCTGGTCATACGGTCCCTCCCAGGACGAGGGCAGGCTCGGTCCGCATCGGCTCCCACCACGCCCGGTTGTCCCGGTACCACGCGACGGTGGCGGCCAGACCGGACTCGAAGGGCACCGCCGCGCTGTAGCCGAGCTGCCTGCGGATCTTGGTGTCGTCGAGCGCGTACCGCATGTCGTGCCCCCGGCGGTCGGCGACCCGGCGCACCAGGTCGGGTGAGGCGTCACAGAGGTCGAGCAGCAGCTCGGTGATCCGGCGGTTGCTCATCTCGTTGCCGCCGCCGACGTTGTAGATCTCACCCGCCGCGCCGCGGGTGAGCACCAGCTGGATCGCCCGGCAGTGGTCCGAGACGTGCACCCACTCGCGGATGTTGGAGCCGTCGCCGTAGAGCGGCACGGTCCTCCCCTCCAGCAGCCGGGTGACGAAGTGGGGGATCAGCTTCTCGACGTGCTGGTACGGGCCGTAGTTGTTCGAGCAGCGCGTCACCGACACGTCCAGGCCGTGGCTGCGCCAGTAGGCGCGGGCCATCAGGTCGCTGGCCGCCTTGGACGCCGCATAGGGGGAGTTGGGCAGCAGCGGCCACTCCTCGGTCCACGAGCCGGTCTCGATCGAGCCGTAGGTCTCGTCGGTGGACACGTGCACCACCCGGGGGACGCCGCCGCGCACACAGGCCTCCAGCAGCGCCTGCGTGCCGGCCACATTGGTGCGGACGAAGTCGGCGGCGGCCTCCAGGGACCGGTCCACATGCGACTCGGCGGCGAAGTGGACCACGGCGTCGTGGCCCGGCAGCAGGTCGAGCAGCAGCGGCAGGTCGCAGATGTCGCCGCGGACGAAGGTCAGCCGCGGATGGCGCTCGGGCAGGTTGGCCCGGTTGCCGGCATAGGTGAGCAGGTCGAGCACGGTCACCTGGGCGTCCTCGTAGCCCGGATACTCGCCCGCCAGCATCGCGCGGACGTACTCCGAGCCGATGAACCCGGCCGCGCCCGTCACCAGAACCCTCATCCTGCCGCCACCTCCACCCGGGTGTGGTCGCCGACCACCAGCCGGTTGAGTCCCTCCGGGGCGGCCAGGCTGACGGCGGCGGACCGGCCGATCAGCGAGGCGCGGACCCGGACCTGCTGCACGGTCGCCCCGGACAGCGCGATGGAGTCCTCCACCTGGGCCGTGCGCAGTACGCAGTCGGCGCCCAGCGAGGTGTGGGGGCCCACATAGCTGTCCTCGACCAGGGTGCCGGCGCCGACGATGACCGGGCCGATGATGCGGGACCTGACGATCCGTGCCCCCTCCTCGATCACCACCGGGCCGATCAGCTCGCTCTGCCCGTCCACCTCGCCGTCGATCCGCGGGTGGACCGCCTTCAGGAGCTCCCGGTTGCACTCCAGGACGTCCTCGACCTGGCCGGTGTCCTTCCAGTAGCCGGTGTGCAGATGGGCGTGCACCTCGGCGTCCCGCGCCACCAGCCACTGGAGAGCGTCGGTGATCTCCAGTTCGCCGCGGGCGCTGGGGCCGACCGCCGCGACCGCCTCGTGGATGGCGGGAGTGAAGATGTACACCCCGATCAGTGCCAGGTCGCTGACCGGCGTCTGGGGCTTCTCGACCAGCGCGGTCACCCGGCCCTCGGCGTCCACCTCGGCGACGCCGAAGGCACGCGGGTCGGCGACCTTGTGGACCACCACCTCAGCCGCCGGACGGCGGGCCTGGAACGCGGCGGCCACCTCCGCGATGCCGCCGGGCAGCATGTTGTCGCCCAGGTACATCACGAAGTCGTCGTCGCCCAGGAACTCCCGGGCGATGACGACGCAGTGGGCGAGACCACGGGGGGAGTCCTGCTGGACGTAGGTGATCCGCACCCCCAGGGACGAGCCGTCCCCCAGGACGCTGCGGATCTCCTCGGCGCGGTCACCGACCACGATGCCGATCTCGCTGATGCCCACGGCGCGGAGGTTGTCCACGACATGGACCAGCACCGGCCGGTTGGCGATCGGGATGAGCTGCTTGGGCATGGAATAGCTGAACGGACGCAGCCGGGTACCCGCGCCTCCGGACAACACCAGGGCTTTCATGAACCATCTCCTCGGCAGGCGGCGCCCCCGCGGACGGGGCCCGGTATCAGACGGTGGTGAAGACCTCGTCGTACTCGAGACGCGGCAGTCGCGGGAACCAGGCGTCCTTGCCCGGCTTGCCGATGTTCACCACGGCGATGACGTTGTGCTTGCCGTCCCCGAAGAACTCCTTGTCGATGGCCTCGCCGTCGAAGCCGACCATCGGGCCGGCGGACAGCCCCGCCGCGCGCAGACCGAGGATGAAGTAGCCCAGCTGCAGGGTGGCGTTGGACTTGGCCGCCCGCTCCCGGATCTCGAAGTCGGAGAAGACGGCGTCCTTCAGCTCGGGGAAGACCGGGAAGATCCGCGGCAGCTCCTCGTGGAAGTCCAGGTCCGCGGCGAGCACCGCGACCAGCGGGGCGGCCTGGGTCTTCTCCCGGTTGGGCTCGGCCATGTGAGAGACCAGGCGCGCCCGGGCGTCGTCGCTGCGGACCAGCAGCACCCGCAGGGACTGCAGGTTGAACGCGGTGGGGGCGTACTTCACCAGGTCGTAGACGGCCTGCACGGTCTCGTCGGAGACCGGCTCGTCGGTGAAGGTGTTGGCGGTGCGGGCATCCCGGAACAGCAGGTCCTGGGCGGCGGTGTCGAGAGCGAGCGGGCTGGACATAGGCGTTCCTCTCGGAAAGCGAGCGCGGGATCGCGTGTGCCCGGCCACCGTGGCCGCGCGGTCTGGAGCACCGGTCGACTCCCCCTCGCGGCCACGGTCCAGCGGCCCGCGATCGCAGCTCCAGCCCGATCCCCGACGCTCCACGGTGCTCCGCGACACAGCGGAGCCGTCCGCCAAGTCCTGCCAGCCCGCCTGCCAAGGGAGGAGCGCGATGCCCGCGCCGACCCAGATCCAGGAGTCCAGAGGCCCACGCGCCCGGCTCTCCTCGCTCACCAGCATGAGATTCTTCGCCGCCCTGCTCGTCTTCTTCTGCCACGCGGGCTTCGTGGCCTTCTTCAACCAGCCCTCGTACCGCGACGACTTCACCTCGCTCGTCAACAAGTCCGGCGCCGTCGGCGTCTCCTTCTTCTTCGTCCTCAGCGGCTTCGTCCTGGCCTGGTCGGCCCGCCGGGACGACACCACGCCACGGTTCTGGCGCCGCCGGCTGTTCAAGATCTACCCGATGCACCTGGTCACCTTCGCTCTGGCCATGGCGATCACCGCCTGGGCCACCGCGGCCTGGGACACCTCGCTGCTCAACCTGTTCCTGGTGCAGACCTGGCTGCCCCGCGCGGACATCGCCAACATGGTCAACATCCCCAGCTGGTCGCTGTCCTGCGAGCTCTTCTTCTACCTCTCCTTCCCGCTGCTCTTCAGCGGGCTGCGCCGGATCCGCGCCCAGCACCTGTGGCGCTGGGCCATCGGCGTGACCGCGGCGATCGCCCTGGTGCCGCTGGCAGCACGGCTGCTCCCCGGCGCCCCGCTGATGCCGCCGATCGGCGGCCCGGTCGGCAACCCGGTCTCGCAGTGGGAGACCTGGTTCGTCTACGCCTTCCCGCCGGTGCGCATGCTGGAGTTCGTGCTCGGCATCCTGATGGCGCTGATCGTGCTCAACGGCCGCTGGGTGCGGCTGCCGCTCTGGGTGCCGCTGGTGCTGGCCGCCGGCGCGTACGCCGGTGCGCTGCACGCCCCCTACGGCTTCAGCCTGGTGGCCGTCACCATCGTCCCGGTGGCGCTGGTGATCCCGGCGACGGCGGCCCTGGACATCGGCGGCCGGAGCTCCTTCCTGCAGAACCGGGTGCTGGTGCTGCTGGGCGAGATCTCCTTCGCCTTCTACATGGTGCACAGCGTGGTGATGGCCGCGTTCGGCAGGCTGATCACCCAGGGCGCCCTGGGCAGCTGGGCGACCACCGGACTGATCGCGCTGAACCTGGTGGTCAGCCTGGCCGTCTCCTGGGTGCTGTACACCTATGTGGAGCGCCCCATCATGAAGCGCTGGGGCAGCCCCCGAGACGCCCGGCAGGCCGTCGTCGAGCCCGCGGTGGAGTCCAGACTGGTCAAGGTCGCCTGAGCCGCGACCCGGCACACACACCACGGAGCCCCTGCACGCCGGATGTGCAGGGGCTCCGTGGTGCCGTGGTGCGCGGCGGCCGGGGTCAGCCGGCCGCCGTCAGCAGGCCGCGGGGCCGGCCGACGATCTCCTCCGGCGCCCGCCCGCACCCGGCCGGCACCTCCCGGGCGTGGCCGCCCGGCTGCGGCGCAGGCCCCGGGAACACGGCCGCGGTCCGGGTGAACCTTGGTGCGGGGCGGGCCCCAGCACACTCCCCACCCGGCGGTAGGTGCCCCGCGCCACGTGGTGCGCATGGGCGGCGGCCTCCGCGGTGGTGAGCACCGGGGACACACAGGCCTCGGTGCCCGCGAAGGGCCTCCGCCCACCGGTCGCGGGTCCGGGACGCGAAGCGCTCGGCGAACCGCGCCCGCAGCCCCGGCCACCGCGCCGGGTCGCCGCGGTCGCCCAGCGCCTCGCCGTCCAGGCCCAGCCCGGCCAGCAGCGCCCGGGAGAAGCGCTCCTCCAGCGCACCCACGGCCACATGACCGCCGTCCGCGCAGGCGCAGACGCCGTAGAAAAGGGCGCCGCCGTCCAGCAGGTTGCGGCCGCGCCCCTCGGGCCACTGCCCGGCCCCGGCCATGCCCATGAGCATGCCGAACACGGCCGCCGAACCGTCCGCGACGGCCGCGTCGACGACCTGCCCGAGCCCGGACCGCTGCCCCTCGTGGAGCACCACGAAGACGCCGACGACGAGCAGCAGCCCGCCGCCGGCGAAGTCACCCAGCAGATCGACCGGCCCCACCAGGGGCCCGCCCACCCCGCCGAACGCGTGCAACGCACCGGACAGGGCGATGTCATTGATGTCGTGTCCGCGGGCGCCGGACAGCGGACCGTCCTGCCCCCAGCCGGTCACCCGGACATGGACCAGACCCGGATTGCGCGCCGCGCACTGCTCGGGGCCGACCCCGAGCCGTTCGGCGACGCCCGGCCGGAAACCCCCGACCAGGACGTCGGACCGCTCGACCAGACGCAGCAGCGCCTCGACGACCGGCCCCGACCTCAGGTCCAGGGCGACCGACCGGCGCCCCCGATCCAGCACCCGGTGCCCGGGCGCGAACGGACGGGCGCGCTCGGCGCGGTCCACCCGCACCACGTCGGCGCCGAGGCCGGCCGGCATCATGCAGGCGAACGGCACCGGCCCGATCGCCGCCGGCTCCACGACCCACAGACCCCGCGCAGGGCCCATGAGACCCACCCCTCCCGGCCGCCGCGGACGGCTCAGAACTCGACCGGCAGCTCCCACACGCCGTAGATGACCGCGCCCTCCTTGGTCCTGATGTCCTTGTAGGGGATGGCGAGCCGCAGGTTCGGCAGCCGCTGGAAGAGCTTGCTCCAGACGATCTCCAGCTCCAGACGGGCCAGGTCCGCACCGATGCAGTGGTGCAGTCCGTAGCCGAAGCCCAGGTGCTTGCGGTTGCCGCGCTCCAGGATCAGCTGGTCCGGGTTCTCGTAGACCTCCGGGTCGCGGTTGCCGGTGAAAGCCACGCAGAGGATGCCGTCACCCTTGGGGATGGTCACCCCGCCGATCTCGATGTCCTCCATGGCGACCCGGGCGATGGCCGCGTCCCCGATGGTCAGGAAGCGGATCACCTCCTCGAGCGCCGTGGGCACCAGCGACGGGTCGGCCTTGAGCTTGGCCAGCTCCTCGGGGTGCTCCAGCAGACAGGCGGTACCGATGGAGATCATGCTGGCGGTGGTCTCGTGGCCGCCGTTCATCAGCAGCCGGCACAGGTTGACCAGGTCGCGGGTCTCGTACTCCTCGCCGGAGCTGCGGTACTCGTCGATGGCCCGGCTCAGCAGATCGTCGCCCGGGGTCTTCTCCTTGACGGCGATGAGGTTCTCCAGGTACGCCCCCACCTCCACCATGGCGGCCTGCCGCTGCTGCGTCGTGCTGTCGCCGGCCAGCAGCACCGCACCGTGCTTCTGGAAGAACTCGTGATCCTCGTAGGGGATACCCAGCAGCAGGCAGATGACGGTCATCGGAATCGGCAGCGACAACTCGTGGTGCAGGTCGACCGGGGAGCCCTTGGCGATCAGCCGGTCGATGGTCTCGTCCACGATCTTCTCGATCTGCGGGCGGAGCTTCTGGGTCTGGCGGTTGGTGAAGGTGATGGCCGCCTTGCGGCGGGTCCGGGTGTGCTCCGGCGGGTCGTACCCGATGAACGAGGTCTCGGTGCGGAAAACCTCGGGGATCGGGAAGTAGAACGGGAAGTTCTCCTCCCGGCGGGAAGAGCTGACCCGGGGATCGGTGAGCAGCTGCCGGATGTTGTGGTACCCGGTGACCAGCCAGGCCTCACGGCCGGTGGCCAGCATGGTCTTGCCGATCGGCTGCTCCGCCACCAGCTGCGCGTACTGGTCCGGCGGCGAGAACGGGCACTTCCGGTCCCAGGGGAACGGTGAGTCGAGCCCGCTCGGTGCGGCCTCGCTGATGCTTGATGTCACGACGACTCCCTTTCTCGTCCTTCGCGGGAAGGGTGGCACCGCGCTCTGGAGACGAACCGGAAGCGGACTCGAACCTCTGACCGCACCACGGCTGCTCGACCTCCGCTCCAGAGGCCGCCCGTAGCGTCGGCCCAGACCGCAACGCCGCAGCGCTTCAGGAGGAACGTCGCATGAGCACCGCGATCACGCCCTTCCAGGTGGAGATCCCCCAGGCGGACCTCGACGACCTGCGGCGGCGCCTGGCCATGACCCGCTGGCCCGAGGCCGAGACCGTCGCCGACTGGTCCCAGGGCGTCCCGCTGGCCTGGGCACAGGAGCTGTGCGAGTACTGGGCCACCGGCTACGACTGGCGGGCCGCCGAAGCCCGGCTGAACGCCGTGCCGCAGTTCCGCACCGAGATCGACGGCCTCGGCATCCACTTCCTGCACGCCCGCTCCCCGCACCCGGACGCACTGCCGCTGCTGATCACCCACGGCTGGCCCGGCTCGGTGGTGGAGTTCCTGGACCTCATCGGGACACTGACCCACCCCGAGGACCCCGCCGACGCCTTCCACGTGGTCTGCCCCTCGCTGCCCGGCTACGGATTCAGCGACAAGCCGTCCGGCACCGGCTGGACGGCCGAGCGCACCGCCGCGGCCTGGACGGAGCTGATGACCAGGCTGGGCTACCACCGCTACGGCGCCCACGGCGTGGACTGGGGCTCGTTCATCACCGGCATCCTCGGCGAGACCGACACCGGACGCCTCGCCGGCATCTACCTGGCGATGCCCTTCGCCCGCCCACCGCAGGAACAGGTCGAACTGTCCCAGCGGGACCTGGCGGGCCTGGCCGCCCTCAAGGAGTTCCAGCAGACCGAGGGCGGCTACTCCGTGATCCAGACCACCCGCCCGCAGACCCTCGCCTACGGCCTCACCGACTCACCGGCCGGGCAACTGGCCTGGATGGCGGAGAAGTACTGGTCCTGGAGCGACCACGACGGGGAACTGGAGAAGGCAATCTCCCGCGACCGCCTGCTGGACGCCGTCTCCGTGGGCTGGTTCGCCGCCACCGCCGCCTCCTCCGGCCGGCTCTACTGGGAGAGCCAGAACAAGATGGCACTGGGTCAGGTCGACGTCCCCACCGGGATCTCCATCTTCCCCAAGGACGGACGGATGCCCCGACCGTGGATCGAGCGGCGCTTCACCGACCTGCGCCGCTGGACCGACCACGAACACGGCGGCCACTTCCCCGCCATGGAGCAGCCGGAACTGCTCGCCGGTGAACTCCGTTCGTTCTTCCGCGAGCTGCGCTGACAGACTCGACCGGACGAACACGGAACCACCAAGGAGCCACATGCCGGACCAGCCCGTACTCGGCCCCCGCGCCCTGGGGCGCGCCACCCTGGCCCGCCAACTGCTGCTCTCCCGGGCCGAGCTGGGCGTGGTACCCGCGGTCGAACTGCTGGTGGGCATGCAGGCCCAAGCACCGTACGCCCCCTACTTCGGACTCTGGACGCGGCTGCGGGACTTCCGCACCGAGCACCTGGCCGACGCGCTCAACGAACGGCGGCTGCTACGCATCGGACTGATGCGCAGCACCATCCACCTGGTCACCCCGCACGACAGCCGGGCACTGCGCCCCTGGGTGCAGCCCGCCCTCGACCGGGAACTGGACACCGCCTTCCGCCAGGCCACCCACGGACTGGACCGGGCCGCAGTGGCCGCCGCCGGCCGGGAACTCCTCGACACCGAGGCGCTCACCACCAAAGAACTGGGCGAGCGGCTGCACAAACTGTGGCCCGACCGCGACGCCCGGGCCCTCACCTACGTGGTCCGCAACCTGGTGCCCCTGGTACAGGTCCCACCACGAGCGATCTGGGGCGTCGGCGGCACCACCCGCTACGCCACCGCCGACTCCTGGGCCGGCCCCGGCCCCGACCCCGACGCGCTACCGACCCCCGAGACACTGGTACTGCGCTATCTGGCGGCCTTCGGCCCCGCGTCCGTACAGGACATCCAGACCTGGGCCGGGCTGGTCCGGCTGCGCCCGCTCCTGGAGCGGCTGCGACCCCAGCTGCGCACCTTCCGCACCGAGGGCGGCCGCGAACTGTTCGACCTGCCCGACGCCCCCCGCCCGGACCCGGACACCCCCGCCCCGGTGCGCTTCCTGCCCGAGTACGACAACCTGCTGGCCTCGCACGCCGACCGCACCCGGGTGATCTCCGACGAGGACCGCCGCCTGGTGATGACCCGCAACGGGATGCGGCCCACCTTCATGGTCGACGGCGCGGTGCGCGGCGCCTGGAAACTCACCCGGCAGCGCTCCACCGCAACCCTGCTGGTGGACCCCTTCCGCCCGCTGAACCGGGCCGAGCGGTCGGCGGTCTCCGCGGAAGCCGCCCGGCTGCTGGCGTTCGCCGAACCCGACGCCGACCACGACGTCCGGCTCTCCACCCCCACCCCCACAGGAAGTGAACCATGACGGAACTGACGCCCGTCCCCCTCGACGGCGGCCCGGTGGCGATCCTCGGCGCCCTGGAGCTGGAGCGGACCGCCACCGGGCTGCGCCCGCAGCGGCTCCCCGCCGGCGCCCGGGCGCAACTGGACGACGCCCACTTCCGCATGGTGGTCGCCCAGCCGGCCGGCGTACGGCTGGCGTTCCGCACCGCGGCCACCGTACTGGAGCTGGACGTGCGGGCCACCAAGACCGTGCTGCCGGGCGACGCCGCCTTCCCCGACGGGCGCTACGAGCTGCTGGTCGACGGAGCGCCGGCCGGCTGGACCGTCGTCCGCGACGGGAACCGGATCCATGTCGACCCCGCCACCGGGCAGGCCCGCACCGTCCCCGGGCGGCCCGGCACCGTGCGCTTCGACAACCTGCCGGACCGCCACAAGGACATCGAACTGTGGCTCCCCCAAGGGGAGATGACCGAGCTGCTGGCCCTGCGCAGCGACGCGCCGGTGGAGCCGCCCGCCCCGTCCCGGCAACCGGTCTGGCTGCACCACGGCAGCTCCATCAGCCATGGCGCCGACCAGCTCAGCCCCACCGGCATCTGGCCCAGCGTGGCCGCGGCCCGGGCGGGCGT
Organism: Streptomyces sp. NPDC002734; assembly: GCF_040295685.1. Taxonomy (NCBI): domain Bacteria; kingdom Bacillati; phylum Actinomycetota; class Actinomycetes; order Kitasatosporales; family Streptomycetaceae; genus Streptomyces; species Streptomyces sp. NPDC002734. Next base: position 84,218 of record NZ_JBEOVU010000018.1, on the reverse strand, counting down.
CCGGCCGGTCAACCTGGGGCTCGCCGGCCACTGCATGCTCGACCCCTTCACCGCCCGGGCCATCCGCGACACCCCCGCCGACCTGATCAGCATCAAGGTCGGCATCAACATCGTGGGGACCGACAGCATGCGGCTGCGGACCTTCACCCCCGCCGTGCACGGCTTCCTGGACACCGTCCGCGAAGGCCACCCGGACACTCCGCTGCTGGTGGTCTCGCCGATCCTGTGCCCCGAGGCCGAGGAGCGCCCCGGACCACTGGTGCCCTCCTGGGAATCCGGCTCCTTCGGCTTCCGCGCCCTGGGCGACCCCGCCGAGGTGCCCGCCGGCCGGCTCACCCTCCAGGTCGTCCGCGCCGAACTCGCCCGCATCGTGGCCGAACGCGCGGCGCAGGACCACCAGCTGCACTACCTGGACGGGCGCACCCTCTACGGCGAGAAGGACGCCGCCGAACTGCCGCTGCCCGACGCCCTGCACCCCGACGCCGCCACCCACCGGCTCATCGGCGAGCGCTTCGCCGAGCTGGCACTACGGCCCGGCGGCCCGCTTCGAGGCTGAGGCGATCAGGCTTCGAGTCCGCCCGCCTAGCGTGCGGCAGGTCCGCATCCCCCCGGCCGCGGACCTGCAGACACCGACGGCCCGCGACGCGAAGGTGGCACCGTGCCCGCTGAGGATCCCTCCCCCTTCCCCTTCCCCGGTTCGACCTTCCGAGGACCCGACCCCCGGTTCGCCCAGCTGCGGGCGCAACGGCCGGTCGCCCGGGTCGCGGTGGCGGGGGGCGGCTCCGCCTGGCTGGTCACCAGGTACGAGGACATCCGGTCGGTGGCCGCCGACCACCGCTTCAGCCGGGCAGCGGTGTACGCCCCCGGGGCACCGCAGTTCGGCGGCCTGTTCCAGGCGCCACCCGGAATGATCGTCTCGCTGGACCCGCCGGACCACACCCGGCTGCGCCGCCTCGCGGAGCAGGCGTTCGACGCCGCGCGGGTACGCTCCATCGGACCCCGGGTGACCGAGCTGGTCGACGGGCTGCTGGACGAGCTGGTCGCCAAGGGGGCATCCGACACAGCCCCCGCCGACCTGCTGGACGGCTTCGCCACCCCCCTGGCGCTCACCGTGATCTGCGAACTGCTCGGCGTCCCGCAGACCGACCGCGACCGCTTCCACGCCTGGGTACGGCAGTTCGCCGCCGTAGGCGGCCCGGAAGAGGAGGCGATCGCCGCCCGTGAGCAGCTCGGCGGCTACATCGCCGGCCTGGTCGCGGACAAACGCGAGCACCCCGCCGACGACGTCCTCTCCGCACTGATCGCCGCCCGCATCGGCGACGACCGGCTCGACGAACAGGAACTGGTGGTCTTCGGCTACACCCTGCTCGGCGCGGGCTTCGACTCCACCGCCAGCCAGCTGGCCCTCTCCGTGCTCACCCTGATCACCGACCACCCCGACACCTGGCGCGCGCTGGGGCAGGACCCGTCGCTGGTCCCCACCGCCATGGAGGAACTGCTGCGGGCAGTGAACCTCTTCGCCACCGACACCTCGGGCCTGCCCCGCATCGCCACCCAGGACGTCACCGTCGGCGGGGTCACCATCCCCGCCGGGGACGCCGTGTTCCTGGCCTTCGCCTCCGCCAACCACGACACCGAAGTCTTCACCGACCCCGACCAACTGGACTTCACCCGCGCCGACAACCCCCATCTGGCCTTCGGCGCCGGCATCCACCACTGCATGGGCGCGCCCCTGGCGCGCCTGGAGATCGCCGCCGCCCTCGAGGGCCTGGCACGCCGGCTCCCGGGGCTACGCCTCGCCGTACCGGAGAGCGACCTGCGCTGGCGGACCGGCGACGTCAACACCGGCCTGCTCGCCCTGCCCGTCGTCTGGTGAACCGCCCGAGACAACCGAGGAGTCACCCATGACCCATGAGTCCATCCCCGCCGTGAGCCGCGAGGTGCGGCTCGCCTCCTACCCGGACGACAAGGTGGGGCCGGAGCACTTCACCGTGGCCGAGGCCGAACTGCCGGAGCCCACCGGCGGCCAGGTGGTCGTCCGCAACGAGTGGATGTCGCTGGGCGCCGTCTACCGCGACCAGATGATCCCCGGCACCGACCTGCCGATCCCCGTCTTCCAGCCCGGCGAGGCCATGTGGGGCCGCACCGTCGGCACCGTGGTCGCCTCACAGAGCCCCGACCTGGCCGTCGGTGACCTGGTGGAACACTTCTTCGGCTGGCGGGACTACGCCGTCAACTACGCGCAGGCCTTCTTCCGCCGCGACCGCGAACTGCTGCCCTCCCCGGAGTACTTCCTCTCCCAGGGCCCCACCGCCTGGCGCGGCATGGTGGACATGGCCCACGTCGGAGACGGAGACACCGTCTTCGTCTCCGGGGCCACCAGCGGCGTCGGCTCGCTGGCCGGCCAGATCGCCCGGCTGCGCGGCGCCAAACGAGTGATCGGCAGCACCGGCTCCAAGGAGAAGATCGACTACCTGGTGCAGGACCTGGGCTTCGACGCCGCCTTCGACTACCACGAGGGCCCCGTGGCGGAGCAGCTCAAGGAACTGGCCCCCGACGGCATCGACGTCTTCTTCGACAACGTCGGCGGCGAGCAGTTCGAAGGAGCGGTCAAGGCAGCCGCCCCCGGCGCCCGGTTCGCGCTCTGCGGGGCGCTGTCCGGACAGCTCGGCACCGGGGACGGCGGCCGGCCCCGGCTGGACCTGATGGCGGCCTTCCCCAAGGAACTGGTGCTCCGCCCCTTCGCCACCCTGCACACCCCCGAGCAGATCGCCGACTGGAACGAGCACTTCGGCCGCTGGCTGCGTGAGGAGCGCATCGTCTTCCCGCACACCGCCGTCGAAGGCGGCACGGCCGCCCTGCCCGACAACTTCCTGGCCCTGCTCGACCGCCGCTTCAGCGGCACCGTCGTCGCCCGGCTGACCTGACAGAGAGGCGTTCCCCCATGTCCGACAAGACCTTCGCCGAGCAGACCGTGGTGGTCACCGGCGGCGGCACCGGCATCGGCCGGGCCACCGCCCTGGCCTTCGCCGAACTCGGCGCCTCCACCGTGATCGTCACCGGCCGCCGCCCCGAGCGGCTGGCCGAGGTCGCCGCGCTGCACCCCGCCGTGGTCCCGGTGACCGCGGACGTCACCCTGGCCGCCGGCGCCGACGCGGTCGCCGAGGCCGTCCAGGCCCACGGCGGCACCCTGGACGTCCTGGTGCACAACGCCGGCGTCTTCCGCTTCAGCCCGCTGGACGCGCTGGACGCGGACGTCGTCCGCGAGGTACTGGACATCAACCTGACCGGTCCGCTCCTGCTCACCGGGCGGCTGCTGCCACTGCTGCGGGCACCCGGCGGCTCCATCGTGCTGGTCTCCAGCCGGGCGGGCCACAACCCGTCACCCGGCAGCTCGGTGTACGCGGCCAGCAAGGCCGCGGTGCACAGCCTGACCCGCAGCTGGGCGGCGGAGCTCGCCCCCCGGGGCATCCGCGTCAACGCGGTCGCCCCGGGCTTCGTCCGCACCGACGCCTATGCGGCCAACGGACTGGGCCCGGAGCAGGTCGCCGGGCTCTTCGAACACGTGAAGAGCGAGATCCCGCTCGGCCGGGTCGGGGACGTCGCCGACATCACCCCCTGGATCACCCACCTCGCCGAACCGGCCAGCGAACTGGTGACCGGTCAGATCATTACCCTCGACGGCGGCATGGACCTCAGCTGACACCGTACGACCGAGCAGGAGGCGCCCCGGGTGACCGGGGCGCCCCCTGCCGTTTCGAGACCCCCTGGACCAGCAGGCTCAGCTGCCAGATCCCGATCTCGGACGAGATCGACGGACTGCTGGTCCATCTGCCGCAGACCCAGGTCTGACGGCCGCCCCGACCGCGGTCGTCGTCGGTACCGGGCAGGCCGGCACCGACACCGCGCCCGCCCTGCCCACCCATGGCTTCAACGGCCGGATCACCCCCGTCCGCCGACGAGCCCGACCTGCCCCACCAGCGGCCGCCACTGTCCAAGGCCTTCCTGGCCGCCCGGCTGGAGGCGACCCAGCTGGAACCGCACCCCGCCTCGTGGCTCACCGACCAGCAGATCGAGCCGGTGCGCGCCGACCGCACCGTGCAGCTGGACCGCGAAGGCAGAAGCCTCGGCCCGGCATCCGCCCGCCGACTCCGCTACGACCACGCGGTACCGGCGCCCGGCGCCCGGCCCCTGCCCGCGGCCCGCTCGACGTGGTGGTGGTCGGCGCCGGGTTCATCGGCATGGAGCTGGCCGCCACCGCCCGGGAGGCGGGCCACCGCGTCACCGTGGTGGAGGCGCTGCCCCGGGTGATGGCCCGAGCGGCCACCCCCGAGATGTCCGACCCCCTGGTCGCGGCCCACCGCGACCAGGGGGTCAGGGTGGACCTCCAGCGCAAGCTGGTGGCCCTGCGCGGCGACGGGCGCGGCCAGGCGCGAGTGGTCGAGCTGGACGCCGGGGAGCGGCTGCCCGCCGACCTGGTCGCGGTCGGCGTCGGCGTACTACCCAACGCCGAACTGGCGGTCGCCGCCGGGCTGCGGTCGGGGACAGCATCGTGGCCGACGAGTACCTGCGCACCAGCGACAGCGCCATCCACGCGATCGGTGACTGCGCCCGCTTCCCCAGCCCGCACGCGGGGCGCGGTGTTCTGCTTCCGCGCCGGCCGGCTGGTCGCGGTGGAGTCGGTGAACCGGCCCGCCGACCACATGATCAGCCGCCGGCTGCCGGCGGGCGACGCGGACCTGACCCCCGAGGAGGCCGCCGCCCCCGCCTTCGGCCTCAAGGCCCGCGCCCGCCGCCCGCAGACGGCCTGACACCCGTACGACGCGGACCCTCGCGCCCCCGGGGACCGGGGTGCCCGCCCGGAGACCACGACGGCCCGGACCCCCGCGGAGGTCCGGGCCGTCACTGTGCGCCGGCTGCTGCGGCCAAGCGGTCAGCTGGGGTCGTCCCAGCGCACCGGCAGCGCCGTCAGACTGTGGTTCACATCGCCCGGATGCCAGCCCAGCGCGCTCTCCGGCACCGACAGCCGCAGCGACGGAAACCGCCGGGCCAGCCCGCCGATGGCCACGGCCAGCTCCAACCGGGCCAGCGGGGCACCCAGGCAACGGTGGATGCCGTGACCGAAGGCGATATGGCCGCGGCGGTCCTCACGGTCGCCCTTCTGCCGGTCGAAGTCCAGCCGCCCAGGGTCGACGAAGACCGTACGGTCGTGATTGGCCGACGACAGGATGATGAAGACCGGGTCACCCTTGGGGACGGTCACCTCGCCGATCGTCACGTCCTCGACAGCGAGCCGGGGGAAGCCGGAGGTGTCCGTGGCGAAGAGATTGACGCCGCGCAACAGCTCCTCCACCGCGTCGGGGACCTCCTCCGGGTGCTCGCCCAGCCGCCGCCACTGCCCGGGGTGGTGCTCGACCAGGGCCAGCACCGAGTTGGCGAGCTGGCAGGCGGTGGTGTCGAAACCGGCGCCCAGCAGGGCATAGCCGAAGACGACCAGCTCCTGCTCGGTGAGACGGTCGTCCTCGTCCCGGGCCGCGATCAGCGCCGACAGCAGGTCGTCGGAGGGCTCCTCGCGCTTGGCGGCGATCAGCTGGGTCATGTACATCCCCAACATCGCGGCCCCCTCCCGGGCCACCTCGGGCGGCCCGGAGACGGAGGCGAACTGACGGGCCCACAGATGAAACTTCTCCTGGTCGCCCACAGGCACGCCGAGCAGCTCGCAGATCACCGTGAGCGGCAGCGGCGACGCGAAGTCCGCCACCAGATCGGCGGATGTGCCGCCGGCAGCCATCCGGTCCAGCAGCCCGTCCACCAACTCCTGGATCCGCGGCCGCATCAGCTCGATCCGCCGCACCGTGAACGCCTTGGTCACCAACTTGCGCAGCCGGGTGTGCTCCGGCGGGTCCATGGAGGCGATCATCTCCGGCGGCGCCTTCAGGAACCCCTCGAACTCCGGGGCACCCGGCCCGTACATGGCCGCCCGGCTGAGGCCCGGGTGGGTCAGCGCCTCCCGCGCCTCCTCGTAGCCGGTGACCACCCAGGTGTGACCGCCGCCGCGGACCGGGACCCGCGCCACCGGCTCCTCGACGCGCAGCCGGTCGTAACCCGGCGCGGGACCGCGGTAGCTGGAGCCACTGAAGGGGAACGCCTGCACCTCGGCCTCCGCCGCGGGCGCCTCGATGGGGACCATGGTCATGCCTCCGGGCCGAGCAGGACGGCGGCGTAGTTCTTCCGGGCAGCCGTGTCGTACTTGAGCGCCACATGGCTGGCCGCCGACGTGACATCGCGCCAGAACCGCTGCAGCGGCAGGCCCTCACCCAAACCCCCCGAGCCGGACGCGGCGACCGCCAGGCCGACCGACTCCACCAGCAGCTCCGCGGCGAAGACCGCATTGCGCTCGTTGCGGGCCATCAGCTCCGCAGTCAGACCCCGCTCGTCGATGGTGCGCGCGTTCTGCTCGACCAGATGCCGGGCCGCGTCCACCATCGCCGCCGCCCGGGTCACCTGGAGCTCCACGGAGTGGGTGCGGCGCTTGCCGGTCAGCACCGCCACCGCGGCGTTCATCGCCCCGGCGGCCGCGCCGGCCACCGGGGCCACGAAAGTCAGCCCGCCGACCGCCTGGAACGGCACATTGTGCGAGGGCACGTCGGAGTCCCGGTTGCGGCCGGTCAGCATGTCCGCGCGGGCGAAGGACAGGTGCTCGGGCACCAGGACGCCGTCCGCCACCAGGGTGTGGCTGCCGGTCGCCCGCATGCCCACGCTGTCCCAGGTCTCCTGGACGCCATAGGTGCCGCTGGGAAGCGCGAAGAAGCGCAGCTCCGGCGGGCCCTCGGGGCCCGGGACGGCGGCGCACACCAGCGTCCAGTCGGCGAAATCGACGCCGCTGACATAGTGCCAGGTGCCGCTGAGCCGCCAGCCACCGCCGGTGCGCACGGCCTTGCCCGACGGTATCAACGCGGTCGCCACCACCACGTCCGGCCCGGCGCCCCAGAGCGCATGGTGCCCTTCGGCGGGCAGGTGCGAGGCGAAGCGCGCGGAATAGGCGCTCAGCGACGCGCACCAGGCGGTCGCCGGGCAGCCCTCGCCCACCGCCATGACCGCACGGGTGAGCTCGGCGAAGGAGCCCTCGCTACCACCCCAACGGGCAGCCACGAAATGGCGGGCGAATCCCGCCTCACGGATCGCCGCCACCACCTCGGGCGACAACTTCCGCGTTCGATCGGCCTCGCCCGCGTGACGCGAGGCGAGGATACGGACCCTCTCCGCGGCCCCCGCCAAACCCGGGTCCAGCTGCATGTCGGCAGGCATCCTCGTGGCCTCCTGTGGTGACGAGACTTCCGGTGTGGCCAGCGTGGCGCGCTCCCCTCGAGGTCCGCTGCACCACGGGTCGACCGGACACCGCCGGCCCGAATCCAGCCGACCGCGATCCACCGTCGAGCCCGCCCCGGGATCCTGGGCGCCCCGCGCCCGTCGGCAGCGGACAACGAGCGGTCAAAAGGAGTCACCGTGTCACAGACATTGGGTACCACCCGGCCCCGGGTGCCGGCCGGACTCTATGTGGAGGTGCAGGCGTTCTACGCCTACCAACTGCCGCTGCTGGAGGACCGGAAGGTGGAGGAGTTCGCGCTCACCTTCACCGAGGACGGTGTCTATGCGCACGCCAAGGACGGCTGGGAGCTGACGGGACGCGAGCAACTGGTCACCGAAATGCGCAAGGCACTGCCGCACTACGGCACCTCCATCTTCCGCCACTGGTTCGACAAACTGGTGATCGAGGAACGCCCCGACGGCACCGTGGCGGTCGCCTTCCGCTCCCTGGTGAGCGTCACCGACGAGCAGGGACAGGTGACCTTCGAACCCAGCGCCACCATCCACGACGAACTGGTGCGCCGCGACGGCGAACTGCTGACCCGCCGCCGGACCGTGCGCCACGACATCCCGGACCCGGCCCGGTACTGGTCGGCAAAGCTCGACTGAGACCCCCGTCCTGCGGCGGTGCCCGGCACGACGGCACCGGGCAGCGGCAGCCCGCCCTCCACCAGGTACCGGTCGACCAGGAAATCCAGCTGCTTGTCGCCGCCGAACGCAAAGACCTCGTGATCGCCCGAGTCGGCCACCGTCAACAGCCGGTGGCCGAACCGGCCGGCCACCGCGACTCCGCCGTCGTAGTAATCCATCGGATCGCCGTCGGCCCGGACGACCAGCCCCACCGGATAGCCGCCACGGACCGACACCACCGCCTCCTCCGGCCCGCTCAAGGAGCGGAAGGCACCCACCCAGGGCTGGACCCGCAGTACGCCGTAGCCGTAGAGGAAGCGCTCACAGAAATCCCGCAAGTCCCGGTAGCAGACCTCGACGTCGTCCGGCCAGGAGCGCCCCAGGGTAAAGGCCTCCAGCACCCCCATCCGCATCGCCCTCGTTGTCGGCGGGGCACCAGGCCTTGCCGCTGTGGGCGGTGACGGGCAGCAGCAGATGGCGTCCGCCTGAGAGATCAGCAACGTCCGGGCTTCGCGGCAGGTTGACATGGCCGACGCCCAGGCATGCCGTGAGACTCTCGCAGCGAACCGCTAGCACATACGAGCCGAGGCCAGAGCCCCACCACCCACAGCGACGACGGCTTGGCCGTCATCACCGAGCTCGCCGTCGGCGCCAGACCGACTTGCATGGGAGTGCGCATCTCCTGACGACCAGCGCGACGACCGTGTCCTCCACAAGATCCGACCCGCTGGCGGCGACGCCCGGATGCGTCGCCCTCTACGACGCCACCAAGAACCCGGGACCGGTGCCGGGCGAGCAGTTCCACACCGGCCTTACCGAAGCCTTCGCCACCTGGATGCGCTCGTGAAGACGGTGCACAACGAGCAACCCTGACTGGCAGCACTCGCAGCCCTCACCCCCCCCGATTGACAGTGGCTCCTACTGCCTGATCACTTCGCCCACTGCATGCCCAGCTCCCGTAGCGTGCCGAGCTGCTCCGCGGACAGCCTGTCTCGCCTGGCGCGAGTGTTCGAGACCCACACGCCCAGCTTCACGACTACCGGCTCCGCCTCGCCGTCGACCGTGATCTGTTCGCTATGGCCCCTCGGCACGGGCCGGTCCGCGCCTTCCCGCTCGACCCACTGCGTGAGGGCCGCCAGGCCCCGCTGGAATGCCTGCTGCGCCTTGTTCGGTCCCTTTCTCGCAGGCGCGGCTACCGGTGCGGGAGACGGGGCATCCAGCGGTGTGATGCCCAGCGCGGTCAGCCGCTCCCGCTGTTCGGTCGACAGTTGCGTCCAGATGCTCGGCTTGCGTTGTTGTCGGAGCCACCGCCCGATGTCGTCGCCGTCCATCAGCACGCCGGGTGCGATGTCGGGCAGGGCGCCGTCAGCGTCGACGAGGTCCGCGAGGACGCGGTAGTGGCGTTGCCAGTCCAGGGGCCATGGGCAGTTCCAGTCGGGGTCGATGGCGGTCAGCTGCTGCGCGCGCCGTTCCGCCCGTTCCACGTTCTTGCCGAGTCCGCCTTTGCGGCGCAGGTTGGCCATGTGCTGTCCGACGGGCACCATCGCCTCGCCTTCGCCCCACACAGTGTCCTGGCGGGGCGCGAGGTGCCCGGTGGCCCGCCGGTAGGAGCGGAGTGCGGCGAGTTTGTTCTCCCAGGCTTCCTCGCCCGGCTCCCAGACCATCCCGGCCTCCGGCGCATCCAGCAGGCTCTTGCGCCGATCCTCCAGCTCACCTGCTCGCAGGGCCTTCCGCTGCTGGTGGACCCATCGCCCGAGGGGAAAATCCTTCGTCGTACCCACGGGGGTCTCAACGTCGTAGGGCACGGCGTAGAGCCCGGTGATCTCGTTCTCCGCCCGCCACCGGATGAGGGCTTGGTAGCCCTCCAGCCACACCAGGGACTCGGGCCGGTAGACCCGGGTGCGCAGGAAAGCGGCGATCGTGGCGGCGTCGCGCGGGCTGGAGAAGTGGAGCAGGGCGGCTTCGGCGGCGGCCTGCGTGTCGTTCTCCTGGTCCTCGCCGTCGCCCTTGCCGCCGGCCCCGACGATCTGCCCGTCCTCGTCGCGCCGTACGTGGACCTTGCGCCTGCCGCTCGTGAGCGCGCCGGAAGCGAGCTGCTCGACGAGTCGTTCGTCATGCGAGCGCAGACCCTGGAGGACCGCAACAAGGGGGCGGAACGAGGCGCTGGCGACCATGTCGGTCGGGTCCTCACCGGGCTCCAGGAACACCGGCACGATGATCCTGGCCACCTTGGTGGAACCGTCCTTGTTCAGCCGGAGCGCCCGGCCGATGTTCTGCACGATCTCCACCTGGGACCCGCGGGTGTCCGCGAAGCAGATCGAGTCGACTCCCCGCTCGCCGGTGATGTTGATGGTCGGCGGGAGAGTGTCAGGTGGACATCGTCATCTGAGTGTCAGTGGCGCTGCCTCAGCGACCTGGTGATTGGCACTGACGGGTGATGCTCACCTGTTGCTGACGTGAGTGACGAAAGGCCAGGTCATTTTCACGCCGACTGCTATAGCGGGTGCAGAGTTTGCGCTGGTCAGAGACGTGGCAGCCAGACTGTGAGGGTACCCGGTCCGGTTGGTGGTGCGGAACTGCGGTGTGGCGAGCGCGGGTTAGCCTTGGCGGCCGGCGGAACGTGGACGGTGGCAGCGGCCAGGCTGCTAGGGCGGTCCGGCGGTGTCGCTGCGGGGGAGGGGCGATGGTGTGAGTTGAGGCCGTATGTCGGTGCGGCCCCGTAGGCTTTGAGGGTTCCGCTGTAGGGGCGGATTCCTTCACAAGGGGTGCGGGTGCCGGCTCTTCCTCCTCCCAGCGCTACGGGTGTGCGCGTGGCTGGGGACACCTATCAGTGGCTGTACGTGTGGGAGGGGTGCGTCCAGGCCTACAAGGACTCGATGGACGGTGCCCGGGGCGCGGTGGTGGCGGTCGGTGTCGAGGTCACGGGCGCCGGCAATGTGGACGATGTCGTCTACTACTACGCGGATGGGAAACCGACCCGCTACGCGCAGGTCAAGTACGCTGCGGACGCGTCGACCGCGGTGGGGGAGGAGTACCTGTTCAAACCGAGCGCCGACGGCGGACCGTCGATCCTGCAAAAGATCACCAGCTCCTGGCAGACCCTGACCCGGAACGGGGAGCAGGTCCAACTGGCCCTGCTGACCAATCGGTCGCCGGATCCCGCAGACGTCCTGTTCAAAGGCCGGGACACGCGAACCGGTCTGCTGCGGCCCCGGGCAGATCAGCAGGGACCCCGCTCAGAGCGGGGACAGGCGCGCGCCCGCTGGGCCGCTCACGCCGGGCTCGACGAGGCCCAACTCCTCAAACTCCTGGATGTGTTGGAGTTCCATCTGGGGCGCGACGAGCCGCTCCAGCGCACCCTCGTCTCCCGCCTGATGCAAGCCGCCAGCCTGCAGCACGACGAACAGGCGATCATGACCGGCATCCAGTGGGTCACCCAGCAGGTCATTGGCGGCAAGCGCGAGCTGTCCCTCACCGACATCCGCGCGGCGGTCAGTGAATTCGGCCTGCTGGCCAGTCGCTCGGCTGGGCCCGACACCCACCGGTGCGGCGAGGCGCTGATCGCAAGGCCCCGCCCGGTCACCGCCTGGCAGCCGGACCGCATGGGCGTGCACCGGGCCGTCCAGGAGCACGACGGCATGAAGCTGCCCCCTTACATCGAACGGGACCACGACGGCGTACTGCGCCGCCACTTGCACATGGTGGCCAGCGCGGGCACAGGCATGGTTGTCGTGCGCGGGGACTCCTGCACCGGCAAGACCCGCTCGGCCTGGGAAGCGGTCACGGCCTGCGTGCCCGACTGGCAGCTGCTGTACCCGAAGTCCGCCGCCGGACTGCGCTCGTGCCTGCAGACCAACGTGTTCACCGGTCCCACGGTGATCTGGCTGGACAACGCCCACCATCTGTTCGCCGAGGCGGACGGCAACCGCGCTGCCGAAGACCTGCTCGCACTGCTGGAACAGCCGCCCGCCCCGGTCATCGTCCTGGCCACCATGTGGCCCACCCCCCTCGACGCCCCCGGAACCAACCCCAAGAAGAGGGGCCGGACCCGGCACATTCACTCCCTGTTCGATCTGGCCCGCACCGTCCACCAGCCCAGCGCTTTCGACACCCTCGGGCTCGACCGGTTCGAGACCCAGGCCCGCAGCGACGGCCAGTGGACCCAGGCAGCCGCCCAGGCACGCGCGAACGGTGAACTGTGCCAGCGCCTGGCGGCCGCCCCCGAACTCCTGGACCGCTACCGCCATGCCGACCACACACCCGGCAAAGCGGTGGTGACCGCAGCCGTCGAAGCCCGCCGCCTGGGCGTACGCGGACCGCTTCCCCTGGCCTTCCTCGAGCACGCCGCCCTCGGCTATCTCAGCCCCGACCACCGCCGCAAGCTGGACCGGCAGACCTGGTTCACCGACGCCCTCGCCTGGGCGCGGACCCCGGTCAAAGACGTCGTCTCATGCCTGCAGGGCGTCCTCGCGCCTGACGGCATCGGCGAGGCAGCGGACCTAGTCGACCTCAGCGACATCATCGAGCAGCAGATCGCCCCCGAGCGCTGGGGCATAAAACCCCCGGCCGCACTCTGGCAGGCCGCCCAGTCAGACCTGACCGACGGCGGTGACCTCGAAGCCCTCGCCCTGCAGGCGTTCGCCTTCGCCCGCTTCCGCATCGCCCGGGACCTGTACGTCGCCGCCCTCGACCGCGGAACCTTCTCCGCCTTCGAAGGCCTGTGCTTCTCCTACACCGAGACCCAACGCATGCGCACCAGCCAAGGCCTGAAGGAACTGTGCGACCAGGTCGACCGCCTCTGCGACGGCGGCACCGGCCTCGCCGACCTGGGCACCGCCCTCATGCAACTCGCCCTCGCCAGCGAAACCGTCGAGTACGCCGACACCCTCCAACCGCTCACCGAAGAACTCCTGACCCGGTCCTGCCGCGAAGGCAACCGAGACGCCCACCTGGCCCTGGAGCACTTCCTGCACGCCCAGGGCCGCCACGGCGAAGCCGAAGCTCTCAGCCCGCCGCCCGAGCCCCCGGCACCGCACGACCCCGCTCAGCTCCTGCACGATGCTGCCGCAGGCGACGCGACCGCCCTGGAACGACTGCGGAAGGTTGCGGACAGACGGAACGAGACTTTCCACCAGATCGCGGCCGCCGCCTTCACCGACAGCCCCGCATTGTGGAGTTGGCCCACCAAACTCGCCCGTGCGGGCGCCGCAGAACTGGTCGAACCGCTGCTACGCGCCGCGACCGACAGCGGCGACCGGCAGGCCCGGCAACGGCTGGTGAGCCTCCTCGATGACCAGGAACGCACCCATGAGGCTGATGACGTGCTCCGTGCCGTCTCCGCCACCGACATTTACGCCCTCAACACCCTGTTCCACCGCCTGTGGCCCCACCGCCCCCGGACCGCCCGGGAGGTCCTCACCGAGGCCGCGCAGGCGGGCCACATCCTGAACGTCCTCACTGTGCTGCGGCCCCTGACCTACGGCGGACGCCTTCCCCGTGATCGCCGCTTCGCTATCACCGCCATCCGCGTGCTGGCCCGGCTCGGCTACGAGCCCGCCCAGGTCCAGCTCGCCCGAACCCTGCTGGCCGAGGCGCACGAACTCGAACGGGAGAAGACACCACACCACGACCTCATTGCCCGCAAACGCGACGAGGCGCACCAACTGCTGCGGCAAGCAGCCCCAGGCCACCGTGAAGCCCGCAGTCTCCTGGGTCGGCTGGCCGAGCAGGAGGACAACTACACGCAGGCCGCCGACTGGTACCGCCAGGCCATCGACGTCGGCGACTACGAGATGTTCCCCTCCCTCCTACAAGCGCTGCACCAGGGAACACCGCCGAACGAGGATGAGGTTCTCTACGGCCTCGACGCCGACGGCGCCCTGCTCCCCCCATGGTGATGTCGCGGCCCGTCGGCACAACAGCGACATGCTCCGCAGCCCTGTCTGCGAGCCGCCAGATGATCAGAAGGAACACCAGTTCCCACGGCGCCGAGGTGGTCGCGGGTGGGGTCAGTGCGGCGATAGGCCAGTGAGCGGGGACGAGCCCGCCGGGACATATGACGTCTGGCTTCGCAGGGCCGCTGGAACTGTCACCTCCGTGGCCCGCACACGTGCTGCCCCACGCTGGACACCGAGCGACTGAGGCCCGAGAGTCGTCACCCCTCGCCTGGGCGGGGGACGGATGCGTCCAGTGGCGGCGTCCTGGTGGCCAACTGGAGCGACCTGCACTCAGGATTTCGGCAGGGTTGTTCCTGCGGGCCGGGGGAAAGCCAGGAACAGGCCGTGTCAAAGGAGACTGGCGGTTGGAGAACGGGGCGAGGGCGAGCCCGCCGCCTCTGTGCCTCACGGGCGATCGGAATGCTTGATTCCGCATTGTCAGAGGGGTGTGCGAGGCTGAGTTCACTGAGTCGGACATAGGAAGGCGGAAGGCGATGCGGACCCCCATCGTGCGCGTTCGGCATGCCACCTCACCCCCGCCCAGCGGCTGCCGCTGGTGCGGCGACCCGCAGGACAGCCACGGCTCGCAGTGGATCGCATCGGTCGGCATGCACACCTGGGCCGAACCCACACGGGAGCAGCGTCTGCAAAGGATGCGGGCCCGGCGTTCGGCGGCGCGGGCCTGACCTTTCAGTCGTCCTCGTCCCACGGGTGCGGGCCGGCGTCTTCGGCGATGGAGATCGCCTTTTTGAATACGCTGTGCAGGGCTTCGGGGACATCGGAAGGCTTCTCGATGTACTCCATCAGGAAGCCGACAAGCTGCTCCTTCTTCGGCGGGGCATCCTCGGACCCGTTCCTGAACAGGGCGTGCAGGCTGTGACTGAACTTGGGCTCCCTGCGCAGAGCGTCGATCTCCTGCGCCGTCCACACCCGGCCTTGCGTGGCCTCCTTGTGGGGCCACTTGTCGTTGGCGACGCGTGCCCACAGTTCTCCGCTGAAGATGTCCTCGAACTCGTTCGGGTTCCCCAGGTAGATGCACTCGGCGGGCTGGAAGCCGTTGATGCTGAGACGGTCGTCGTTGAAGAACTTCTGCTTGTCGCGCTTGGAGTCCCGGTCGACGATGAAGGCAACGGTCCGCTTGTGTTCCTTGAGGAACTTGGCGAACTTGAGGGAACCGTCGTTGCCGCCGCAGGACCACAAGGCGATGCCGGCGGACTGGATCGGATAGCCCATCGCGATGCGGAAGAGACGAGGGAAGGCCGCGTACTCGGTGGGCCCCTCCACGCCGATGAAGCACTTCTCGTGCAGCAGCACGCTGTTGCGGAACCCGAGCGAGGCGGCCATGTTGGACATGAAACGGCGCACCTCCTTGTCCGTGCCCTGCGCCGTCAAGGACTGGATCTCTGCCTGCCCGTCGCTGCTGCCGAGGTGAACCACATCCTGGATGTCCACCCCGTCGATCAGGTTCAGCGAGTGCGTCGCCACGATCACCGAGGAGTGGGAGGCCCGGGACGACGTCTCGATCATCTTCATGATGCGCCGCTGGTGCTCGTAGTCCAGATGGGTGTCCGGCTCGTCGTAGGCGATCACGATGTCGCGCCGGGGCGGAGCCTCCTCGTTCGGGATGGCTTCCGCGGTCTCCAGCAGATCTCGCGTGCTCTCCCACAGTGCCAGGGCGATGCGCCGGGAGCGGCCCGCTCCCGCTGACTTGAGCGGTACCTCCCGCTGCCCGTTGATGGACGCCGTCATCTCGATGGCGCCCACCGAGGGCTTGAACTGGATGCGCGGTTGCAGGCTCAGGCTGTCCAGGCCGCAGCGCTTCTCGACCTGCCGGCGCAGTCTGTCCGCATCCGCCTTGAGGAGCTCACCGAACTCGTCCTCCAGCTCGGTGATCTTCTTGAGCGTGGACTCGTTCTTGGCGTAGTCGCGCAGCTTGGCGGTGAGGATGCTGCGCACGACCGTCTCGGGGGACTCTGCCGCGTCACCGCGGAAGTAGACCATGCCGGGCATGATGTCCTGGATCTCGGCCGGCGCGGAGACCCACTCCATCACCGTATCCAGGCCCGCCGCGTACTGCTGCAAGGGCTCAAGCCAGCTTGCCTTCGCGGTGGTTCGGCCCGTGGCCTCCACTCCCACGCTCAAGGCGAGCTCCTTGAGGTCGGCCAGGTTCATGCAGTCCAGTGCCCGCAGACGGGCATCCCCGCATACCGGCAGTTTGGCCTCCAGGCCGGTCTTGCCGTCCGGCGTGAAGCGGCGCCGGATCAGCAGGGGCGAGGCGAGAGCGTGCTGTTGCGCCTCCTGGTCGGACAGCTCGAAGGCTCCTTCGACGCAGATCTCCTGGGCTTCTGGACGGGGCTGCACCTCGTCCGCTTCGCAGTCCCCGAAATGCGACAGGTCGCCGAAGTGGATCTCGACCGCAGGCTCGTCGAGAAGGAAGGCGATGGCATCCAGCACAGCGGTCTTACCGCAGTCGTTGTGCCCGGTGAGAACCGTCTGCTTGCGGATGGGGATTCCCTGGATGTCGACAAGGGAACGGAAGCCCTTCACGCCGAGCTCAACTAGTTTCAACCGGTGCCGTCCTTGCCGTTCTCACTCCCACCCGGGCGTGTCCATCGCCGTTCAACACCCGTGTGAGGTCCCGTACATGCTGCTCCTTGCGTCACTCTAGTCGTCAGATTTTCCAGAGCACATCGATAGCTGTGCGCAGCGCGCCACCTGGACGCGAACAGGCCGCATATCCCGCTCCACCGTGCTACGGACCACGCGGTCATCCTTGTCCGAGGTGAGCATCGCGGCACGCCGCTGCCTCTTTGCGGCTCGAGTCCGTGCGGCTGCCGCCTGCGTCGGTCATCGCCGGGATGGCCCGGACCGGAGGGCGGCGCCCGGTGCGCCACGTCCGTGAGGCGAGAGCGGACCGGGCGCACCGGGGTTGGCCGGCCGTCCGACGATTCTCTCGCCCGCCAACTGCGCTCTTTCCGCCACCGATCAACGACCCTTGCGCCGCGCCATGACGCAGGAAACGAACGGTTCGCCACGCTCGGCATCCGGTCATTGACCAGCGGTACCGCCTCGGGAGTACACCAGTACTCTGGGCGCGTGGCGCCCCGCCAATGGAGCGTGCAGTTGGGGGATGTGTGAGCTTCGAGGAAGAAGTCGTTCAGGCTCTCGGCAGGGACCGGGCTGACCGTGTTCAGGCGGCAGCCCGGCAGTTGATGACGTTGGCCGACGACGATGCCCAAAGCACGCAGGCCGTGGTCCACATCAATGTGCCGCTGCACGCCCACAATGCCCATGACGCGACAGCCGAGCTCACCGACCTGCTCAACGCGGCCGCACCGGAGGAGACCTGGACGTTCGTCACCGTCTCCCATCCCGACGGCACGTGGTCGGGCAAGGCGAGCCCGTTCATGCAGGACACCACCGCGCTCGGCTCACGGGACTGGATTGCCCATTTCGCCCTGTCCGACCTGCACATGAGGATGGCGGCCTGGCGGCTGACCCAGCTGTGGCGTGCCGCCGAACTCGCCGAGCAGACTGTGGAAGCCCTGGGCCGCTGGCGGCTGCTCGTCGCGGCCGCATGCTCCCGCTCCCTGCTGGAGGGCGCGGCCGCCCTCACTCACGAAACGACCCTCCTCCACGAGGCATGGGACACGTTCAAGAAAGCCGGCCCGCCCACCACCGACTCCCTCACGCGGTTCAGCGCCGACCTCAACAACCGCCTGGCCAAACTCCAGTACGCCTCACGCGTCGGACAAAGCGCCGGCCGGCCGCCCGTGCTCCAGAGCACCAACGTGATGACCTACATCAACAAACTGGCCAAGAACACCACCACCGTCGACGTGCTCGACCTGTACGAATGGCTGTGCGACGCAGTCCACCCCAGCTTCGGCTCCGCCACCACCCACACCGTGCTACGGGCCTCGGACCGGCCCAAAACCCACGCAATCGAGCACTACGCACGCCGCCCCTTGAAGCCGCTCGCCGCTTCCGGCTACGTCATGCAGCCGACCGTCGCCCACGCCGCCGCCGACGCCCTCGTCCTGGCCGCCGAAGTGGTCGACAGCAGTCTTTCGCTCGTGAAGTGGACCATGGACGACATCGGCCTGACGGCAGAGATCCACGGCCTTAACCGCCTCTCCTACGCCGGCGGCAGCGACCGGTCACCCCAGCGCAGTGACACCTGCCCGTGCGGCAGCGGCCGCAAGTACAAGCGGTGCGTGCATCGGTGGGGTCAACCGAGCACCCCGCCCTCACCGACCGCTGAGCAACAGGAAGCCAGGCCACAGAGCTAGCCTCGGTCCAGGTCCGTGGAATGGACACGAAAGGGCCTGTGATCATGACGCCTGCCAGGCTTCGGGTGATTTCCTCCTGGTGGCGCCGCCTTCAGGGCATCTCGTAGCGCCACCGCGCGCAGGAAGCAAGCACCGCTCACCCGAAGGTGTGACGCCGTGAGGTAGATGCTGGAATGGTTGCCTCAACAACGTAGTGTCATATGCCTTTTGACCTGTGCAGTGGGCAACTCACAGGGCAGAACAGGCGAGAGGACGGCATCACGGGATGGCGGAGACGGACCGGAGTGAGCAAGGGCTGTGCAGGACGGCTGACCCCGACGCCCTGTTCGTCGAAGGCGCCGCACAAAACCGCGCCAAAGCGCTGTGCAGCGGCTGCAACGTCCGGACCGAGTGCCTCTCCTGCGCCCTGGACCAGCGCATTGAATTCGGTGTGTGGGGAGGCATGACCGAGCGAGAGCGCCGGGCTCTGCTGCGGCGCCGGCCGACGGTCACTTCCTGGCGGCGCCTGCTGGAAACGGCCCGTGTGGAGCACGGGCGCCAGCCGTCGTGGAGCCGGACGGCACGGCGTCCGGGGTGCAGCGGCTCACGGCCAAGACCACAACCGGATGGCGACAGTTGGCGGCGGCGACCACCGCGGCTGGGCCATTTGTTCACAACCCTTACAGGTGTGTGGGCCCTCTCTCGGCGTACCGCTGGAGAAAGACGTGAGCGGCCTCGTTGATATCTTGGACGGGGTCGGGGCGGCCCTGGAAGTCGAACCACTCCCCGTGAGTGCGCCTGGCATCGAATTGCTCATGCAGGTAGCGCTCGAGAGGGAACCCGCCGCGAGCGCTCCAGCGAAGTTCCAGTGTGGTAGCGGAGCCTGACTGCAACGACTTGATCCGCTGCGCTATGTCCTTCGCAACGCCGATCTTGATTGAGTCGGGGATGGCGTCGGTCGACACGGCATACACCCACCGGTCATCGAAGCGAACCTCTTGGCGCACTGAACGAGGCAGGGGCTGCTCCATCAGCTCGATCATTTCCTCATACTCGCGATCCATCCGCTCCTTGATCGCGACCGCCAGATGGTTCAGCTTGTCTCGGGCCTGCTCGGCAGTGATCGCTCCAGCAGCAATCCGATCGAGGAGCTCAACCACGGCCGGGACCTCGATGTCAGTGCCCGAGCTGGGAGCGTCTCTTCGCGTATCCCTGCCCGGTCCAAGTCCCCAGTGCAAGGCGACGTTTTCGATGTGGTGGCTGCCGAAGTCCAGGTGCACGGTGAAGGATTGAGCCACGGATTCCTCTCAGACCAGGGGCGGTGTGGTGCCGGGTGGGGCCAAAGTCGTCGATGCCACTGACACCGATGGTCGTGGTGCCGTTGAACGGCCATCGTGACGGCCTGAGGCGGCCCCGCCAGCGCCCGGCCTGGAATCCGCTACCTGGCTTTCAACGCCAACGCCGTGCCTGTACGAACCAGGGCCGTCCGCCAGGCGATGTCCCAGTTCATCGACCGCGGCGCACTCGTTCCAACTGTCTGCGTTGGATGCCTGTGCGGCATGGCGGTGTCTGATGGGCTATGGCGCGAGGCTCCGGTGATCGTTGGGGGCGTCAATCGAATTGTGCGTTGGGCGACCATGTCAGGGCAGCCAGTCCTGCGGGACCGCCGATGTGCAGTCGGTGGCCGGCCGTGGTGGTGTGCACCACGCTGGTGACCGGTGCTGCTGTGATGAGGGAGCGGGCAAGTCGTCCCGTATCGGGTTCCCACAGGCGCAAGCCAGTTGCGGTCGCGGTGACCAGCAGACTCGCACCGTTGTCCCGTGAGAGGGGAATCATGGCGTACGTCGATGGAACCTCGAACTCATGCAGACACTCCCAGCTGCCCGAGTCCCACACAGACACTCGTCCGGAGGTGGCGATGGCCACCGCTGTCGGAGTGGAAGGCAGGGGAAGCAGGCAGACGGCACGCACGACGGCAGTCGGCGCCATCAGAGGAACTTCCTGCATGATCTTCCCGGTGACAACGTCCCACACGGTGACTTTCCCTCGCCCCAGACCTGCCACGAGGCATTGACCTGGGGGAGAGGGCAGCATCAGCAGGTGTGTGACGGGAGTGCTCGTCGACAGCGCGGTGATCTGCTTCGACTGCAGGGCGAGCGTGTTGATCCCCCGGGAGTGGGCCAGGACCAGACAGGTTTGTCCATTGGGAAGTCGCACGGTGACACTGGCGTGGTAGCGGGAGTTGTCCGCGATGTGCTGGACGGTGTCGAACTGCGGTTCCCACCGGCAGATACGGCCACGCTGGCTGAAGACGAGGGCGGGGATGTCGCCCTGGCCGGGGACGACCTCCAAGACGCCAAGAGGGCCTTGTGTTCCCAGACGGTACAGCGGCTGATGACTGACCGGATCCAGGAGCGTGAGGTCCATGAGCGTGGAAACGGCCACCAGCTGACGGCCGTCAGCCGTCTGCGCGATCGCCATGCCGGGCGTGGTCACCGTAACTCCGAAAACGTCCGGGCGCGTGGAGGTGGGCTCAACCTGGTGCAGGAGGATGCCTTCGTCGCTACTGGCGACCAACGCCACGGAATCGCCCTGCACGCGCACGCCCGCCGCCCGAGATCCGGCGCGGGAGAGAAATTGCGATACCTGCCGAGGCCGTGGGCCCGAGGCATCCCACACGGTGATCATTGCGCCGTCCCAGACTCCGAGGAGGCTCCGGCCACCGGGAACCGGGACCTGCAGCACCTTGCCTCCTGGGGAAAACCCGCTGGAGATCAGCCTGCCGCCGAAGGGATCGAGTAGATCGACTTCCTGGGTTTTGCGGACCACGGCAAGAACGTC
This sequence comes from Streptomyces sp. NPDC002734, assembly GCF_040295685.1. Classification (NCBI taxonomy): domain Bacteria; kingdom Bacillati; phylum Actinomycetota; class Actinomycetes; order Kitasatosporales; family Streptomycetaceae; genus Streptomyces; species Streptomyces sp. NPDC002734. The sequence goes on along the minus strand of NZ_JBEOVU010000018.1, from coordinate 63,172 downwards.
ACCACCCCCCTCTGGGCCGGCAACGGCTGCCAGCGAACGCACGGTTGTGGGCTTGAGCGCGACGGGCCGGGCCTGCCGGGTGCGTGGGTTGAATAGGAGCGGGGCGCCCTTGAACCGCCTGAACAGTCTCCAGCTTTCCCCAGCCGCGTCCCGCACCCAGGCACCTCCCGTGAAGACGAGCCGGTCTTCGGGCAGGCGAATACGCTCGTGTGTCTGCTCCGACGGGGCCCAGGCCAGCATCTCGCGCGAGGTGGCAATGGCCAGCAGCCAGCGGTCGAACCCCTCTCGCAGCACGTGTACTTCGCGGGCCTGCGCCAGGGGCAGCCAGGCCAGCCGCTGTCCTGAGACAGGGTCGAAGATGCCTGCACCTTGCGAGGTGGCAGCAGCGAGGAAGGCCCGGCCGCTATTCCCGGCCAGAACGGTCAAATCCCAGACGCTGGGGCAGCTGATCTGCACCAGTCGCTGCCCGCTGCTGTCCCAAATGTCGATGCCGTGCCGGGTGCCGGCCGCGATCAGCCCGCGCTCGTCCCGGGTGTTCCACGTGCACAGTGTGTGCACGTGTCCTGCGGGGAATCCCACGACATTGCCGCCTGGCCTCCAGAGGACGGCCGTCGCAGTCAGCGCCGGGGCTTCCTCCCACGTCTCGGGTGGCTGGGGCACGCGAGCACCGTCGGAGAGCCCATGGCGGGTGAGCGCGGCGAGCTGGAAGCGGATGCTGGCCGCGCGCGAGGCCACGTCCGTAGAGTCGTCCACGTACGGCTCGATGAGCCCCGCTGCGGTCAGAACACGACGGGACGGATCGTCCACGGGGAGTGGGAGTCCCAGCCGGGTGCGCAGTGTTCCGGAGGTCTCCCGGGCGGCGAGGGACAGCGGCATGATCGCGTCGTCGAGCGCGTGACCGGCTTGGGCGTGGGCTGCGGTGTGACGCCGGACATAGGGGTGCGGCGTCAGGGGATCGGCCGCGCGGGCGAGTTGGGCGCATGCCCCGGCGATCGCTCGATGGACCTCCTCCGGTGACCGCAAGGCACCTCCTGCAGGCGCATCCAAGATAGCTGCGCCTCCATGGGGTTCAATCGTGAGAAGTGATTCGGGTTCGGAGAGGAGCACCTCCACCACCCGCTGGTGGGCGGGCCGGTAGGTGACCCGGCCGTCCTCCTCGCCAACGGCGAGGTAACCGACGAGGCGGCTGTGGCGCACCATGCGGATCACCGCATCGATTTCCCCGGCGGACGGTGCATCCGGGCCGATGACCGCAGCCGCCACCGCTGGCCATACCTCCGCCCACGGCAGCCCCGCGCCCTGGGCGAACGCGGTGGCACGCAGTACCGCCAGCAGCAGCCCAAGGCTGATGTCCTGGTCCTTGGCCACTTGCCGCAGGTCGTTGCTGAGCAGTGCCGTCGTTCCGGCCTGCAACCGGCCGCGCCAGAAGGGATCGTGTACGTCCTGCCGACCGATTGCGGACCTCAGCTGAGCGGCGGCCAACCGAGCATCGAGGAACGACGGCTTCACGGCCTGCGCGATCACCGCCGCCACCTCGGCTGCCGCCGCGCCGTGGCCGGCATACGGGCTGTCCTCAACCGCCTGCAGCACCATCTCCACATAGGCGGTGATGTCGGCGGCGGTCTGCCGCCCGTCCGTGCGCAGCAGGTCCAGCGGCACGCGGCTCTCGCCCAGCCCCGCTTGCAACACGGTGTGCAGGAACCCCAGCAACTGGTCGGCGGCCGCATCCTGCAGCGTGCCGTCCCCATCGTCCTGGGCCGAACTACGCATCCCCAGCACCAACCGCACCGCCGGCTCCCCGTTCGCGGCACGCAGCCGGGCCAGCGGGGCGATCACGTCGGACAGGCACGCGGTGGGCTCCTGCGCCTCATCCAGTCCGTCGACCACGAGGGTTACCGGCTCCGGCGCATCGGCGCAGGCAGCGGCAACCTGGTCCAGCAGTGCCTGCAGAGGGAGTTCGTCACCAGCGCCTTCGGTGCCGAGGGCAGCCAGAAGATCCTCGATCAACGCCAGGGACGACTTTCCCCGCGCTAGCACGGCCGCGTCCACCGCACGCGGCCGCGGCCGCAGGGGTGCGGGGACCGTCTCGACCATGTCCGCGAACCGGGAGATGAACAGCGGATCGCTCAGCGTGACCAGCCGGGCCAGCAGTGCCGACTTGCCCGAGCCGGCCGCCCCGGTCACCGCCAGCACCCCAGCCCCTGTGCGGACGAACTCCACCAGGGCCTGCATCAGCGTCTGGCGACCGCTGAAATACCAGCCCGGATCATCGTCATCGGTACGGCCCGAGGCACGGGCCAGCCAGTACTGCTCCAGAGTGGATGCCGATAGCGACACCGGCTGCCGGGACGCCTCCACGACCTGTTCCCGCGGCTGATAGTGCGGGTTGGGCAGGCACAGGCTCGGCTCATGGCGGCGCGAGTCCGGCCACACCCACAGCGCCCGCAGCAGGCCGGGGTTTTCATCCCCGACCGTGTTGAGGAGCTTCTCCCATTCCTCGAACGACAGATGGGGCGCAGTGAAGCCGGCCGACTCATCCCTGGCCTTGTCCAGCGCAAGATTCAGCAGCTGCGTGAACTCGCCCTGGCGGGGCTCCTGCTCGAAATTACCGCTGGTGATCACAGCGAGGGTCTTCAGGTCGCGCCGCTGCGTGCACAACTCCTCAAACAGCACGCCCAGTTCGCTTTTGAGGCTGCCGGCGAAGCACGAGTCGACGAGCACCAGCACGTGCTCCGCCTCGCTGTCCATGACCTGCGTGATCAGTTCGCTGGTGGGAAACGCGGTGCCCAGCAGCCGGTCGGGGGAGGTGTGGCCGAAGGTCAGGTAATGGCGCCGGGTCTGGCCGCGCAGGCCGTGCCCGGTGATGTAGACGACCAGCGCCTGGTCCCACTGCGCCTGCGCGAGTTCCTGCTCGGTCAAAAACAGCCGCAAGTCCTCCGGCTGCGTCAGCTCCTTGGGCTGTGCAACCTCGAACCGCCGCTCTGCCTCCATCGCGGGGTCGGCCAGCCAGCCAGTGATTGTCTCCACCTGCTGCTGGATCCCCGCGGTGAAGGCCTCATCCTCGGTGAAGTACTCGTCGACCGCCACGACCACCAGCCGCCGAGGCCACGGCGTCACCCCGTTCAACTACGCCCCCTCACGCACACGTTGCCCAGAACTCTAACCACCCCAGCCAGACCGCGGCCGCGACACGGCCGGATAGGATCCCGGCAGCCACCAGCCCCGCATCCTGCGGGGCGCAGGCCCAGGGGGAAGGATCAGCGTGCACATCGTCGGTATCCACGGCATCTGGCAGGGCAACACCAACGCCGTGAAACTCTCGGCTGAGTGGGCTGGCGCCCTGACCAAGGGCCTGCGCACCCACCACGGGCCCGCCTGCCCCGTCCCCCCGCTGACGGTGGCCTACTACGGCAACCTCTTCCGCACCCCGAGCAAACGCCTGGGCGCACAGGACGCCACCCCGCTCGTCGATGACACCGACCCCTTCACCGACCAGGAAGAGGCGTTCGTCCTCGACACTCTCGCCCTGTACGCCCCACCCGGCCTCGATCCCGAGCAGCTCCAGACCGAAACCCTCGGCCCGGGCATCCCCTATATCCCCCGACCCGTCGCCCAGGCCCTGGTCGCCGTCGACCACAAGATCGGCCGTGACATGGGGCGGCGCCTGCTGGTCTTCGTCCGTCAGGTATACCGCTACCTGCACCACGACATCGGTGAGGGCATCCGCGCCGAGGTCCGCACCGAACTGCACCGCCCCGGGCCCCGCTTGGTCATCGCACACTCCCTGGGCAGCGTCATCGCCTTCGACATGCTCACCCGCGAGGACACCGGCCCCGGCCCTGACGGCCTGACCGCACTCGTCACCTGCGGATCCCCCCTGGCCTGGCCCACCATCCGTCATTCGCTGGGCCAGGACGGCGCCCTTGCACTGCCCGACGGCATCGACTGGCTGAACCTCCACGCCGCCGGTGACCTGGTCGCCCAGAGCGGACTGGGGGCCGTCGCTCCGGCCGTCCGTGACGAACTCGTCCGCAACGGCATCACCGATCCGCATACTGCCGTGCGCTACCTCGAGAAGCAGCCGCTCGCCGACCTCATCGTCGAAAGCAGCGCCTCGTAAGCCAGTCGCCGCCCGCAGCCCTCCACAGGGCATCGCGGCGAGACCATCGCGCGACCGTCTGCCAGGGGTTCCGTGGATGCTGCACTCTCATGCTGAGCCTCTGTTCTGCTCAAAGTATTCGGACCCCTGGCTAGCCAAGCAACAGGGATGTTGCATCGGGTCGTCATGAGGCCCGTCGCTTTGAAGGGTGTCGCCTCGTCGGCGGAGGGGCGGGTTCTCTGGTCCGAGCTGCGGGGGTCAGGGAGGCCACGATGTGGAGCCGAGCGCGATGCATCAGCACTCTGACCGTGCTCTGTGAAATGCCGAGGAGCTCAGCGATCTCCTGGTTCGTAAAGCCGGCGAGACTCAGGCGCAAGACCTCTCCCGCTCGCCCTGACATTGCCGTCACTAGGGCCAGCAGTTCCATGCGGGCATCGGCGTCGTCGTTCGCTGCTGCGTCTGACTGTTGCTCAAGGAGCGGCGCGAGCAGTTCGCTGTCGACAGGGAACTCTCGCCGTTGCTTTCGCCATAGGTCGATTGACCGGTGCTTCGCGACTGTCATGGCGTAGCCCATGGGGTTGTCCATCGTCAGCACCCGGTCCCATTTTCGGAGGACCACCTCCAGAGCGGCCTGCGCGACGTCTTCAGCGGTGTGATCAGGGACGTATTGCCGCGCCACCCGTATGAGTGCGGGAATGGCGCTTCGCGCGAACGCCTCGAAACACGCCGGCGAGGCCGGGGAGGTGTCCTCACCGCCGCCGACCTCGCCCCGCTGTCCGTCCTTAAAACGAGCCGCTGTCATCCGTAGTGCCGTTGGTCCCCCGCAGGGTCTCGGGCCGCTCATGCTGGGGGTCGCGTGCTCGGGCGGCCAGTTGCCGGAGGTCCGACCAGAACTGCTGCAGGGACACCCAGCGCAGCCGCAGGGCCGTCCAGCACCGCTGGATGATCAGCCAGAGGACGTGGATCAGTGCGGAGCTGATGATCGCCAGCTGGGTCTTCACCGCGGCCGAGCTCCACTCCGGAGCAGCCTGCTGGACCAGAACGCACCCGCCCAGCGAGAGGGCCAGCAGCGCATATCGCGTCTGCGGCCCCAGCCCCCACCAAGGAGGCTTGATGATCTGCATGTGCTTTCCCGTGTCTGTCGTTGATCTTGTTCTTGTTCCCCCCGGGCCGCGACGACGGTTGACCGGGGACGGGAAGAGAGTGGAAGTAGGACGCGCCGGATTTCCAGCCAGAACGGGCATAGCCACCCTTTCGGGTGGAGGGCAGCGGAAAGAGCAGACGGGATGGGATCTCGTCTGCTATGCGGCAACGATCTCCAGTTAAGGGTCTGGCCGCCGATCACCCCTCGTCGTGAGCCATCGGCAGCCAGACCTGACGACAGACACGGGAAGTGCAAGTTCGTCGCTCTTCTAACGTGCTTGCGAGCTGCTCCGTTTACTCGGAACCGTGGAAACTTCGAAGAAGCTGCACTACTGGCCAAGCAGAGTCTCTCTGACCAGCGAAGATGCCCGCAGGCCGAACAGGATTATCGAGGTTTCTGAGCAGAGCCCAACCTCATCCGAGGATGTGGTCAGTGAGAGCCCGCTGCAGCTAAGAAGCATGCCTCTGACCTGCTATTTTCCTGGTTCACCGTTACTCTGGGGCTGCTGTGATTCGGCGGAATTGGGGCAGGCTTGGCAGAGGCTGGCGAGCCACAGCATCAGGGTAGGGGCTGGCGCCGCCGGGGCAGCGTCCTGATCTTGGCTGCGTCTGCATCGCACTCTGAGGGCGGCGTGCTCCAGTGTCAGCTGATTGAGCGCTGTCGTGTAGATCTCCGTGCGGCGCTCCAGGGGGCGGCGTACTGGCGGGAGCTCAGCGTGCTCGCGCTTAAGTGCGTACGTAGGCGTCAGCGCTCTGGGCTGCCTTGGTCCGCTGGCCTCTGCCTGTGCGACCTCGGCTTGGAGCGGTCCTTTAGATCGGTGTGCTGGTGGGTTTGGTGCCAGCGCTTAACGTCTGCCTCGATGGCCAGCTGGGAGACGTTCAGTCGCCCATTGGGCCGGCGTGGGGTGCCGGCGAGGAGACGGTTGATGGCGGTGGCGATGTCGGCTGCGTAGGCGGCTCAGTCCCCGGCGATGCCTGCTGTCGCATCCAGCGGGGTGTCAGTGCTGTACGCCATCATCGGCGCATGACCGCTGCCTCCTCGCCGAAAGCCAGGGCTACTTCAGCTGTTGAGCCGCCACGCACGGGGGCGCTTGTTCTTCCGGAGCCGCTCGTCGGTCTGTGCCGCGCAGATCAGTACGAGCGTCAGAAGAAGTTCTGGCAGGAGCTTACGCAGCAGTGGCGTGCTGAGGTTGCCGCTTCGCTGGAACAGGTACGCGCGAAGATCGAGAAGCAGAACGCTGCCAACCGGGAGCTCCGGGACAACGTCCTGAGTGTCATGCAGGCTGCCCCTGATCTGCGCGAGCTGTCGGTGGCCGACGTCATGGTGCTGAAGAACCAGTGGGCGGACACCGTTGATGCCGCGCGCGTGGGCGTGCGGGATGCGACCGACAGAAGATGGCGCTGCACTGTGGAACCGGGACACGGCTCGTGGATGGCTCCGCCGAAGGACCGCAGCCGCACCGACCGGCCCAGCATGTGCCCGAAGTGTTCCGGCGCGGCGCCGCGGCCAGGAGAGCGACCTGCCCTCGAGCGGTCCGTGGCGGCCATTTCCGCGCTGGCCGCCGAGCTTCACCCCGACTCTGGTGCGCCAGAGGAGATCAGCTACGGCAGCAACAAGCCGGTGACCTGGTGGCACCAGGTTCCTGCCGTTCGACCCAGCACCGGTGAGTGGTACTGGGCGACCCACGTTTGGAAGCAGCCCACCAAGAGCCGCACCGGCCGGCGGAGCAGGAACGGGAAAGCGGCTGGGATCAACGGCTGCCCGGTCTGCAATTCCGACCAAGCCGACGCCTCCAACAGCCTGGCTGCGTGGTATCCGGAGCTCGCGGAGCAATGGGTGCGTGGCCCGGTAGGCCGGAACGCGCACAACACCCCTGTCGGGTCCAAGATCGAGGTGACGTGGCGCTGTACGTCCTCACAGGGGGAGCATGAGGACTGGCTGGCACCGCCCAACCGCCGCACGGCGAAGGCGCTGCGGTCCGGTTGTCTGAAGTGCAGCAAGAACGTCTCCGCCAAGGCGCTTGCGCTCTACCACGAGCTGCGTACCCACCTGCCAGCCTTGGAGCTCGAGGCGCCGATTCCACTCGACCCGGTGCCCGGCAAGCGGTACCGCGGCGTGCGGGTCGACATGTGGGAAGAGGCGTTGCAACTCGTTGTGGAGTTCGACGGCTGGAAGACCCATGGACCTGAGTCCTGGCGCGACCGCGCAGCCGACGATCGCCTGAAGACCGAGCGTCTTGCCGCCGCCGGCCAGACGGTGATCCGGGTCCGCGAAGACCTTGACCCGGTCGGACCTCACGATGTCGTTGTCGGCTCAGGCTGGAGCGCGTGGAAGGTAGCCGCCGCAGTCCTGCTGCGCGTTCACCAGCTCGGCCTGCACCCGCTGCCCGGCCTCGCCAGCTACATGGAGCACGGCACGGATACAGCGGCGGCCGATGTGGAGAAGGCCCTGCTAGGTATGCCGTACCGGCCCCGCCGGTTTCCCAAAGCTCCGAAAGCGGCCGCCGTACCACGGCAACTCAAGGCCACCGAGCCACATGCGGACAGCTGGCTGACACCGGTGGGCCCTCCGTACCCCAATCCGAAGAAGCGAGCTGGATCGCTGCGGGACTACCAATGCAGGTGTATGACGGTCGTTACCGGGCTCCCACAGGCCGACGTTACTCGCGGGAACACCAAGAGCTGCGGATGCCGACAGGATGCATCCCGTGCCTTCCCGCGAGGCCGGGCGGATCGGGAGCTGACCCAAGCGGCTCGCCAATGGGCGCGGAAGACGGGGATCGAAGTCAGGGAAAATGGCCCGTTGGACGCTCGAGTCTTGGCCTCCTACCAGCTCCACGCTGTCGGCATGGCGAGTTTCCTCGGCGACGACAATCTCATTCCCGAGGGCGCCGTACGTGGATGGGTCGATGATGAGGAGATCGCACTCGGTGCACGCGGACGTCTGCCCCGGCACACCTGGCTCGGCTACGCGGCTTCTGTACTGGCCCAGCTTGCGAAGGCTCCGGACGAGGACGCGTAGGACATGGTGGACGACCCGAACCAACCGTTGCTTCAGTTGCGGTAGCCACGCTTGAAGTCTGCCTCGTGCCGACAATCTCCTTCTTCGAAGATGTCGATGCGGCATAGGGTCCGTCACCAACAGCACATGGGATCGGGTACCCGCCCGCCTCCTCAGGGTGCCGGACGCGTAAGCCAGTCGGTGAGGCGCGTGCGGACATTCGGAAAGGGCAATGGCGTGTGCAGTCGCCCCGCTCGGGCTGCTCTTCGATGTCAGGCGTGTCCGGGAGGCAAGGGCGAGCTCGGGGCGGTGGGGTGAGTGTTGATCCAGGAGAGGCCGCCGAGGTCGAGGTGGTGGCGGGCGCGGGTGACGGCGACGTAGGCGAGGCGGGCGTCGGTGTCGCTGACGGGTTCGGGGATGGGGCGTCCTTGGCTGTCGTGCTGGTTGGTGTCCCTGGGCGGGGGAAAGTCGTCGGCAATTCGGATGGTGGGCCATTCGCGGCCTTTGGCGGTGTGGGCGGTGGAGACGGTGACGTCGGCGTGGGTCTCGTCAGTGAGTTGATCGACTGCGGTGAGGATGGCGTCGGGGCCGTGAGTGTCGACGAGGTCGACGAAGGGTTGGAGGTCGCGTCCGGCGGGGTCGTGTGCCGCGTAGTCCTGCAACTCTCCCCAGGAGGCGAAGAGTACGAGTTCGGGGTGGGAGGTGCGGCGGCCGTCCTTCAGGTCGCGGGCCGCGAGGGCGAGTGCGGCGAGTTGCCGGCCGCCGCGGGTGAGGGCGACGCGGTGGCCAGCAGTGAGCAGGCGCATGACTTCGGCCATGGCGCCGATGTTGGTGCGGCACAGCACTGCGTCCGGCCGTTTGAGGCTGCCGGCGTCGGTGGGGATGGTGTCGGTGCCGGTCAGGCGGATGGGGGCGTCGGCCAGCGTGAGCCACCGGTTGGCCTCCTCGGCGATCGCAGGGCCGAAGCGGAAGGAGCGGGTCAGGGTCAGGGGAGTGGCGTCGAAGCCGGTCATCACGTCCCGGGCGCCGCGCCAGCCGTAGATGGCCTGGGCGGAGTCGCCGACCATGACGAGCTGGGCATGGCGGCGCTGGGCGGTGAAGACCTCCTCGAGGACGGGATTGGTGTCCTGGGCTTCGTCGAGGAGGAGGAAGTCGGCGTCGATGGTCGGCTCAGTCAGAGCCCACATCTTCAGGTAGTGGTCGTGTCCGAAGCGGACCACACCTGTCTCGGGGTTGCGCAGGTCGGCCCAGGCCTTGAGGGCGAACGGCAGGACCTCGTGGGCGAGCTGGGCGTGTTCGCCGGAGGTGTGCAGGCCGCGCAGGTGCGGTACGTGGTGGCGGGCCAGGGTGCGGTCGGCGGAGTGGCAGTAGCGGGTGACGGTGCGCAGCACGGTGTGGGAGAGCGTCCGGGGGCTGATCTCGTGATCGCCGATGCGCAGCGGGCGGGTGATGCCGAGTGCCTGGCCGGTCTTCCAGGCCGGCTGGCGGGGGCTGTTGAGCCGGCTTGTGTAGCGGTGGCCGAGGGCGGCGTAGGCCGTGGCGTGGGCGGTCTTGCACACCACCGTGCGCGGGAAGCGAGCGGCGGCGTCGCGCGCGATGTCCTTGTTGAAGGCGAGATAGCGGCCGCGGCTGAGGGTGCTGGCGGCGAGCAGGGTGAGCGTGCTGGTCTTTCCCGTCCCGGCGCCGGCCTGCAGGACGAGATGGTGACCGGCCCGGAAGGCGTCGACGGCGTGGGCCTGTTCGTCGGTGGGCGTGTGCAACAAGGGCTCCGCGGAAGATGAAGAGGATCAGGGGCGCCTGCAGCCGCCGCGTCGGGAGCGACACGGCAGACGGGGTTACGGCGCTGTGCGGGCGGGATGGTGCCGGCGGCTGTGCAGGAGGCCGGCCACGCAGGCCAGGACTTCTTCGGGCTGGTGGTCGGCGAGCAGACTCTCGAGTCGGACCTCCAGGCGCCGGGGCGCGTTCCTGCTCGTCCCGGGCCAGGGCCGCGGTCACTCGCCGCCGCAGCAGCTCCTGGGGACGCTGCCCCAGGACGGCCGCAGTCTGGCGCAGGGCCCCCACGGCGGCGTGGTCCAGGGCGACGTTGAGAGGACCTGGCCGTGTCGGTCGGGGTAGTGCGTGGTCAGGACGTGGATCGGCAGGCGTGCGCCCAGCTGGCGCCGCAGCGCGTACAAGGCGCCACTGGGACTGCGGGCGCTGCAGACCGCCATCAGCCGGGTGCGGTCCGCACTCGCGGCCAGGCGCACACCGCAGCGCGCCTGGCGGAGTTCACCGGGAGCGGCGGGCTGGGTCAACAGGATCTCGACGGCGTGGTGCGACGTCACGGCCGGGCCGCCTGCCGTGCGCGGTCCGCAGGCCGGGGGCGTCGGGTAGTGGTGGGCAGGCGGGTGTGGATGTGCTCGTGGTGGCGCAGCGGGTCGAAGGGCTCCCAGTCGGCCACCGCCACGTCGGCGGCCGTAGGTGCGGCGGCGTGCTGCGGGCAGCGCTGCGCGCGCCAGCGCAGCTGCTCGGCGTAGGGGACACGGTTGAGGTCGTAGACCGCCATGACCTGAGCGGGCAGGGCCAGTTGACCGCTTGATGCGGTGGCCGGGACCAGCGCCCAGGCGCCGGCCGGAGCGCCGGGGGTGAATAGCGGGCTGGTGCAGCGATCGCGGCGCCGGGTCTGCGCGACGCACTGGATCTCCTCCACCGGCCGGGAGGCGAGGTAGCGGAGATACAGCAGCTGCACGATGGGCCGGGCCGGTCGGCAGACGGCCTGCTGGGACGCAGGGCCGTCCGGCGAAGCCGGGGGAGGGGTGAAGACGCCGGCGTCGATCAGACGGCGGGTATTCACGGCCAGAGACCGGCGCAGTCCGGCGAGTTCAGGGGGAGTGGGGGGAATATCCCGGGCGGGGCAGACGACGGCGTGCGGCAGACGGCACCAGCTGCTGCCGTCTCCGGCCGGGTGGGCCACGCCGGAGCTTACGTGCCAGCGGCACACGGCGGGCACTCGGGCGGCTGGCAGTTCCTGGGGATGGAGACGGACGGCCCGCTCAGTACTGCGGTGGTACCACTCGATCCGGTTGCCGCAGTCGCGGCACCGGCCGCTTTGGCCGCAGCGCAGCAGTCGGCTGACGCCGTCGGGGCAGACCTGTAGGGAGCGGCGCACGCGGTGGGCGAGGACCGGGCTGCCGTCCCAGTGGCGGGAGGCGGGAGGTGTGGAGCGCATGCGCGCGAACCTGCCAGCCAACACGCGGCATCCACGGCAGCGCTGCCGCCAGGTCACCTACCCGGCCGCACGCGACGCAACGGGAGTGCGAAAGGCCGATTGCGCGTTCGAGGTTGCCTCGCTGGTTTGAGTGATCCGCGGCGGCCGCTCGGACCGGGTATCAGCCTTCACTCGGCCCGGGCAGATCGTGCCCGCGGCACAGCGTGCTGAAGAGCTCGTCGAGCGGGGTGTCCAGGGCGTGGGCAAGGGCGTGCCAGGTCTTCAAGGTGCCGATGGTGCGCCCCTGCTCGATTTCGATGAGGGTGCGCCTGGCCAGGCCGCTGCGGGCGGCAAGCTCGTCATAGGTCCATCCGCGCACGGCCCGCAGGCGCGCGAGTTCCAAGCGCAGCGCGTTGAGGTCCGGATCGGGCGGCAAGATCGTCACCCGTCCATCCGACGGGGCAGACCCCTGCCCTGTCAGTGCAGAACTCTGCCCTAATTCTGCAGGTCGCGGCGCCAGCGATAGGGCAGAGATCTGCCCTATGGTGAGTGGCCGCCACAGCCCCTGAAGGGACCGGCGCGCAAGCACAGGGAGGAACACGCGCCCATGAGGCAGCGCACAACATGCCCGGCGACGCCACGCGCCTGGACCGTGGAACTGCGCTCGCACCCCGGCGGGCTCGTCCTGGTCTGCCCACAATGCCCGCACGCCGGCGGACAGGTCGCCGCGGCTTCCGCCCGCTCGGCCGCCCTCACCCACCTCGCACGCCACGCACGCAGCGACCTCGTCCCGCCCCACCTGAGGATCTGCCAGTGCCACGAACGCGGCTGCCGCTGGCACCCCCGTCACCGCGGTTGCGACGGCCCCATCCGCCTTCTCCTCGCCTGTGAACGCGGCGGACGAGTATGGCGACTCGCCGACGCCTGCAGTACCTGCGCCGCCGCGACCGCCCAGGCCGCCGTCGTGCCCGACACCACCCCCGCCCGCACGTCGCCGCAACCGTCCACCGCTCGGCGGCGCAAGCGGCGCGCCAGAGGCCCGGGTGAACAGACCCGCGTACGCGAAATGCTCAGCTACCTGGCCGCCGCACTTCCGCCAGGTGTCTCGCCCGCCGCACGCCTGCTCGCTCTGCAGTGCGCCCTGCGCATGAACGCCACCATGCACGTCCGGCTGCCCCAGGGCATCCCGCGCAGCCTCCGTCTCAACGGCCCCGGCCCGTGGCACGAGTTGGAACACGTGCGATGGCTGCGTATCGCCCCCGCATGCTCCGCCGGCGAGGTCGTCGCCGAACTGCTCGACATCACAGTGCTCGGCCAGGCCCCAGCCCGCCCAGACCGTGTGCAGGCCGCGGACTGGGCGCTGCGCGCTGGCTCCCCGGCCGGGGCAGAGGCCACTGGGTCACTGCTGCAACTAGCCGTTGTCTACCTCGCGGCACATACCGATCCCGAAACTGGCTCCGGCCTGACCGAACTCGACCAGATGACGCGCGCCTGCGGAACGCACCCCACGGAGCTGCCCGACATGCTCGACCGGCTGGTCCGGACCGGACTGGTCAGGTCATGGCAGGCCTGCCCGGACTCCGGGGACCTGCACTGGACCTGCCGGTGGGCCGATCCTCAGGCCGCGCGCCTGGCCGTCGCGAGGTAGGCGAACAGTTGCTCCTTGGTCACCGGGATAGCGGGCTACGCGGGACGGGGGCAAGCGGCCATTCGCTGCGCGGACTCGCGTCGACCGCGTCGAAGCCGAGCTCTTCGTAGAGACCGGCGACGAACTCGGCAGCTTCGAGAGGGGCGCTGGCGCAGGTGAGCGCGCGGCGGTTCGGCGAGCCGGCGGGCGCTCCGTCCGCGCTTCCGACCAGGTAGAGCTCGACGGAGGTGCCGCCGCGGCGTGCGCGCCCGGCCAGCTGCATGAGCCCGACGAGGATGGCCGCCAGGACCTCAGCCTTGAGGACCCGCAGGTCGGTGCGCAGCGGCAACTCCCGCTGGCGGACCGAGGCGGTTGCGCTGAGGGGCGAGCATGCCGGCGGGATCGGCGCTGACGGTGCCAGCGGCGATGCCGCAGGCGTTGATACTCGCGTACATGGCGGCCGGCTCGACGCGAGGCCCCGCTCCAGCGAGACGGACGATAGAGACCTCGGCGAGCCCGATGCGCCTGACACACGCTCACTGCTGCGGCTGCGGCTGGGGCTGGGGATGGATAAAGACAAGTTTTGTGGTTTCCAGGCCCTTTGAGCCCGGTAGCGGTCATGCTGGTCCAGGGACGCGCGTGATGCGGGGGTGGAGGGGGACTTGCCGGATCAGCCTGACTTGTTCTCCGTGCAGCAGGAGGACGACGCGGAGGGTCTAGAACACATACCGCCATTCGTGGCACCGGTCGCTGCTGCACCGAGCGCAGTGACACGCGATCCGGTGGCACTGCGCATCGCCGAGGCCGTCCGGGACGTGTTCGGCGACTTCGGCTCCGAACACGGCCTGAGCCGCGGGGAGATAGCCCAGGCCTGCGCCGCGGTGGCCTCCGCCGACGAGTTCGATTCAAGATTCCGGATCTTCATCAAACTTCGTCTGCTGGAGTCGCTGCACGGCAAGTCATACGACCAGCGGTATGTGTTCAACCCGACCAGCGGTGCCGCACTGCTGGTGTACGAGCGCCTGGGGGAGGCCGGCGGTGTCCAGGAGATCACCATGCTGCTGGACCGGGCCCGCGAAGGCCTTCTGAACGGCTCCCTGACCGAGGAACAACTGGCCGCCAAGATCGCCCAGGCCCGGCGGAGCCTTGCGAACTACACCAACCACCTGCTGCGGCTGGTGCGCACCAGGCCCATCGAAGAACTGCTCGGCCAACGTCACCACCACGCCCACACCACATCGCTCGAGGAAGCGAAACACCTCGTCCATGCCGTCGCCGAGCAGTACCCCGCACTGCGTTCCGGCGGCACCCGCCTGATCCGGGAAGCCCTGCGCTACACAGGAGCCGTCCACGAGTTCCACGACCGGCTCATGCAACAAGCCACCACCCGGCGCGACTTCAGCATGCTCCTACCCGAGCAGTACCTGACTGCGGCCCTTCGCTCCTCCACGGAAACGCTCGCGCAGGTGTTCGCCACGACCGTCTTCGATCCGCCCCACGTCCAGATCACCACGGGCCAGATCCTCACCGCTGCAGCCGACCACCAGCCCCCGCCGCCGCGGCAGCGCCTGCCGCGCCCCCCGACGCAGCCGCCCGGCCCGGATCCGGTCGAGACCGCACGCGCCAAAGCCGCGCTCGCACGGCAGCGGCGAGAGGCCACCGTGACCCTACTCATGGCCGGAAAGGACGAAGCCGACGTCACCGCCCGCCTGCGTGCCCTGCCCTGGCAGGCAGCGGTCAAGCACCTGGTCGACATGCTGCGCGCCGCAGCCGACCCCGCTATCCCGCTCATGCTCGACATCTCCCGCGAGGTCATCGTGGACGCCGCAGGGCCGGTCACCTACGCCTCGCCGGTGACCGTGTACCGCATTCCCGACAGCCCACAAGACATAAACGACGACACCGAAGCCGCACCGCAGAGCCCCCATGAGTGACCCCTACCTGCTGGCACGGGCCCGAGCCCTGCGCACGGTCCCTGTCCCGGCGGACCGCGCAGAACTCACCCAGCTGCGCTGCGCCGCCGACGATGTGGAGCGCCGGCTGGTCGATGTCGTCACCCCCGACGGGACCCAGGAGCTGATGACCGGCTGGGCTCCCGATGTGGAACCGGCAAGTGGCGCGCTGGGCGACAACGACGTCCACCGAACCGCCTCGACCGTCCGCCTGCT
This sequence comes from Streptomyces sp. NPDC002734, assembly GCF_040295685.1. Taxonomy (NCBI): domain Bacteria; kingdom Bacillati; phylum Actinomycetota; class Actinomycetes; order Kitasatosporales; family Streptomycetaceae; genus Streptomyces; species Streptomyces sp. NPDC002734. Next base: position 47,947 of record NZ_JBEOVU010000018.1, on the reverse strand, counting down.
CACGCTGGCCTGCTGCATCCGCCACTGCTGGCCTGACCCCAGCCAGCCGCTATATCCGGGACAACCCGCCGCACAGCAGGACGTCCTCGCCGCCCTGACTCCTCTCCAGGACACCCTCGCGCCCCGCGACGGGGCGGCCGTGCTGGCGCAGACCGGGCACTTCCTGACGGCCCTGCGGTTCCTGCGCGCATGCGGACACCTCGCGGCAGACGGCGGCGACGGCATGATCCGCCTCGGACCCATGGTCGCGCTGTGGTCCGAGCGCGATGTGGCCGAACTACGCAACGGTTACGACATCCTGCCCGCTCCGAGGAAGAAGTGAGCCCGTGGACGTACCGGCACTGCAAGCCCTGTCCCACAACCGGCGGGCCGACGTCCGAGCGGCGGTCTGCGCCGTGGAGACCGCCGTGATCCCCGTACCGTCCCTCCACTTCCGTGCCCTCGCCGAGATCCCGCTGCGCATCGTGGTGGAACAGGTGCTGGCCGCATCCGGACGCACCCTGCTCGCGGTCGGCGGCGGCTACCTCTCCGGTTACACCGACGAGATCAGACAACGTCTGGCGCACGAAGGAATCGGAGTCCTGCCGCGCGACGACCGCGCCGTCCTCACCTTGATCCTGCTGTTCAGCGTCGCCATTCCCCGAGCGTCCGGCACCGCCCTGCCCGAGCAGTTGTGGACCCAGGGCACCCCCGTGCCCAGGGACCAGCTCAAGGGCTGCCAGGTGTCCGACGTCGTTCTCACCAGCGCGCTGCAGCGCCTCACCGACGCCGACCTGGTCCGGCGGACCAGAACGGGCTACGTCCTGGGCCACCAGTTTCTGCGGCTGACGGCGGCTGTGGGCGCCGAACTGTTCGAACAGCTGATCCTGCTCGCCGATCCCAACAGTGCTCTCGCCGAATCGATCCGTCGGCGCCGCGCCCGCCCCACCGCGCCGACGGCCACTGCTCTTGATCACGAGGTGCACGACAGATCATGACCACCCCGCCCCCCTCCGACCCGTCCCGGGGCATCGTCGGCGACCGCCAGCTCATCGCTGTCCAGGCCTTCGACATCGCCCGGCTCACGGCACACGCCGTCCCGATCGTCCCGGAGACCTTCATCGCCGTCTCCGGTATCGGCCCCAAGGACGACTCGAACGGATCCGGCAAGACCAGCTTCCTCATCGCGGTCTCCCTGCTGCTGGCCGATCCGCAGTGGCGCCTGGAGACCAACGGGGGTCGGCACGCCAGCGGCATCCTGTTCCGCCCCGACGCAGCAGGCGTCGACCAGGCTCACCAGGCGTCCCCGGTCACCCACGGCTACATCGTCGGCGTCTTCGCCCACCCCGACGAACCGGCCGCGAACCCCCTGACCGTCTGGGTCCGCATCGCGACCACCACCCCCTACCTGCAGGCCAACTGGACTGAAGGCCTGCACGTCGCCGACGCCCCCACCGATCACGAGCGCAGCATCCAGGCCGACGCCCTGTGGCGCGAGCTGGGCACCCGCCAGCTCCTGTCTGCCCGCGCCATGGCCGAGAAGCTCTACGGCACCGCCCCGCGCTGCCTCACCTACCTCGACACCGCCCTGCGCCCGCCCGTGCCCTCACTGCTCAGCCAGCAGCTGACCGAGATGGAGCCCCACGACATCGGCCGGTCCCTGATCGCCCTGTCAGGCATGACCCCCCTGCTGGAGGAGGAAGACGACCTGCGCGGCCAGGCCCTGCAGCATCGGATCAGCCTCGAGAAGGCCCAGGCCGAGCACACCCAGGCACTGCTCGCCGAAGAACAGGTGATGAGCGGTGTGCGCGCCCGCGAGACCGCCCGCCTCGCCCTCCAGCGCGGCCACGAGGCATGGCACCGCTACCTCGCGGCCTCCTACCGCGACGCCCACCACAGTGACCAGCGCGTTGCCGCGCTCATGGAGGAAGAGCAGCAGGCCGCCGAGAAAGCCGCGGTCCTCGTGCAGGATGCCGAGGACCGTCTGAACTTGCTCGGGTCCGCCGAAGAACTCGCCGCCCAAAAAGGCGCAGCCCACCAGGCATGGTCCGACGCACGACAACTTGTCGGCGAACTGTCCAGGAAAATGACGGAGTTGACTACGCAACAGGCGATGCTGCGGAACCGGCGGGCCACCCTGCTGCCTGCGGCGCAGGGCTGGGACGGCAGCGACTGCACCGCCACTGCCGCCCGCCTGGACCAACGCCAACGCGAGCACGCCAAGGCAGAGCTGCAATGCGACGAGGCCGAGAGCGCCCTCACCCATGCCCGCACCCACCTGCACGACGTCGAGCAGGGCCGCAGCGGTCAAGCCGGCCGCGCCATCGATCTGCTGGGCGAACACCGCATTCGTGCGCACGGCCTGCTCGACCAGCTCAACGTAGACGAGGGCGTACGCCCGGAGTGGGAACCGCGCCTTGCCCCCTGGCAGGACGCGATCGTCGTCGAACCCGAGCACGAAGACACAGCCCGGCGCCTGCTGCATGCCGCTCTGCCCGGCGCCCAGATCATCTCCTCCGACACCGGGCAGAAAGCCCTGCCCGAGGGCATTCACAGCACCCTGAACGTGACCCGCTTCCTCGCCACCCTCCAACAGCGCCTGATTCCCTCGTCCGACGGCTTGGCCGTCCGTGACCAGGCACTGGCGCTGACCGTGACGGGCGGCTTCCCCACCGCCCTGGCCGGACGCAAAGCCCAACTCCGACAGGCCCGCGCCAACCTCGCAGCCGCAGAACAAGCCTGCACCGAGGCCACCGAAGCCATGACCGCGGCCACCGCTGCCCTCACCCTGGCCCAGACCCTGCACGCAGCCGCCCAGGCGGCTGAAGAACTCGCACACCTTGGCACCCAGGAGAACGACCTCCAGGCCAAGATCGACGACCTTGCCAGCCGCTCCGCCAACGCCGCTCGCGACGAGCAGGAGTTCCAGCAGGTCTGGCAGGAGGCCGTGGCCCGGCACGCCTCCCACAAGCAGCTCCTCACCAGCGCAAAGCTCACCCTGGAAGCGGCCAGCAAGGCGCTCAAGGAACGCCAGCGCAACCTGGCCGCCCTCGAACGCCAGCGCGAGCAGGTCGCCGCCGCCCAGTGGCAGCAGCAGTGGGGCGCAACCCTCGAAGACGCCACCCGCCTCCTGGACCAGACATCGGACCAGACCCGTTCCTCCCGGCCGGCAGCCCTGCGCCGACAATCGGAAGACCAACTGCGCCGGGCCTACGAGCACTACGGCGTTGACGGCACCTCAGGCGCGGACGTCAGCCAAGACCTCCGCACGGGCCAGGAAATGATGCAGTCCTTCGCCGACACCGATCCCGCCGGCCTCCCCTCCCTCACCTTCGCCGACGTAGCAGCCCCGCTGGACAACCGCCTCGCCGGCCATCGGGACCAAGACGAGGTCGCCGCAGCGCGCATTACCCACGACCAGCACGCCCGGCAGCAGGCCATCGCAGAACTCACCGACGGCGTCACCACCAGCGCCCGCAACCTGGAAACCCTCCAGGACATGATCGAAAAGCACCTCGACGGCCTCTTCGCTCAGATCAGCGCCGCATTCCACGACCTCGACCTGCGCAGCGACGGCCACGGAGCCAAACTCGAGCACATCAGCATCCGTCCCCAGGGCGCCGGGGACTGGCAGTGGCAGGTCATCCCACGATGGAAACGCTCCCGCAGCGGCGGATACGTCTCCTACCGAGAAAACGCCAACAGCGCCCAGGTCAAGGTGCACGCCATCCTGCTCGTCCTCGCGGCGCTCCTGGCCGACTCTCACACCCAGGGCAGGGTCCTGATCCTGGACGAACTCGGCAATAGCCTCGGAGAAGTCAACCGCAAGGACATGCTCGCTGCCCTACGCGACGTCGCACGCGACCAGCACCTGACCATCCTCGGCACCTGCCAGGACAGCGTCCTCGCCGACGCCGCCGACGTCTGTGGGGAACTGCTGTGGTTCGTCCACGCATCAGCAGCCGACATCATCAACCAGCCCACCAGCGCATGGGCCTTCGACAGCAATGGTGCCCGAACCCAACTCACCGAAGACTGGATCACCGCAGGACGCGCCCATGCCTGACCTCACTCAACGACCTCCTCTCCTCATCGGCGAGGCACACGGCCGCGAGACCGTTCCCCTGCGCAACCTGCCGCCAGGCATCACAGCCGTCACACTGCCGCGGATCACCAAGGACAGCGACGACACCATCCACGTGCGCGTCCCCCGAGACCGCCGACGACGCGTCAGCCCCCGGCAGGTCGACCTTGTCGCCGACCACCCCGTCAGCCCCTACGACCCGCCACCCACCCTGACTACCCGACAACTGATCAAAGTCCTGCAGACCAAGACCGCCAAACGCTGGCCCACCATCCAGGCCGACCTCGGCGACAACGCCTGGCAGATCGTGGCCGACCTCATCCGCTGTGGCGCCGTCATCCTGCGCTGCGACGTCGTCAACGCCACCGGCTACAGTCCGCGCTCATGGACCCTGACCCGGTCATGGGCCGAACTCGCCGAGGACAAACTCGCCGAACTCCAGGGCCGCCAGCATCCTGAGGACCTGCACCGCGAGCTCCTCGACATCATGTCCGGCATCCCTGAGCTCGCCCATGAGCACGCTCTGCTGGCCACGACGCCGCCCGGCCGGGTCCTGAAGATCCCCGAAGGCACCGCCACCAGGGCCGAGGACTGGCGCGTATACGAGATCGCCATCCGGGCCGCCGGCGTCTGGTGGCCCGCTCAAGGCGCACCGCGCAAGATCACCGCGAAGGAGCTCGCCGGACGCAGCCTGCGCGACACCAAGAGCGCCTGGACCCCCGCCCGGCAGCAGGCCTTCTCCAACCTGATCGGCATCCCCTTCGATCAGGCCGTCGACAAGGCCGACACCGAACTACGCATCCGCGGCCCCCTGCAGTGGCGCGTCGGTACCGTTATCGCCGACGCGGCAGCCTGCCGTCCCTGGCTCGCGCTTCCCGCCCGCGGTGTCCGCGCCCTCGGCATGATCTCCTGCGACGCCCGAGGCGTCTTCCTGGTCGAGAACGAGGACACCTTCGAACAGGTCTGCAAGATCCCGGAGATCGCCGACACCTGGCTGTGCATCTGGGGCAAGGGCTATGCGACCGACGGCCTGGCCGAATTCCTCCGCGGCCTCGACGGCCTGCCCCTCGCGGCATGGGGCGACCTCGACGCCCACGGCATCCGCATCATCGGCAACCTCGCCGACCGCATCGGGCGGCCCGTCACACCCGTCGCGATGACCGTCGACCTCTACCGGGGCGGCACCAAGTACCGTCAGGAGCCCACGAAACTGAAGGAGAACCGCAAGCTCGCCGCCCAGCTGGCGTGCGACGGCATCGAGGCCCTGCGCGACCTGGCCGAAGAGATCGCCCGGACCGACGGGCACGGCTGCGAACAGGAGACGCTCTACGACGAAGTCCTCCCCGCACTCCCCGGTCTGCTAAAAGCCGTGCACGTGTCCGGCAGCTCCTGACCTCCCAGAAGCGGGCAGCGGCCAGCAGGTCGGTTCGGGCCGGGCGTGTCCGGCTCCAGCCTTCCTGCTCCAGCCGGTGGCCTGCTGCGAACACGGCATCAACACCCTGCCGCGTCTTTGGCGCAGGGCGAGTGCCTCGCTGCGCACGGCTCAAGGGACGAGGATGCCAGCGAGCAGGGACAAGTCGAGCTGAGGCAGACGTCCGGCGTGCGCGCGCAGATGCCGGGCTTCGGCCAGCATGACAGGGGAGAACACGCTCTCCCTGGGCGAGCAGGCCATCAGACGGTGGTGGGCGCGGGCCCCGGCCAGCAGCGGGCGTGCCCAGGCAGGCACGGCATGCAAAGGGCAGTGCCGATGGCCGACCCCGTGGAGCTTGATGACGCAGACGTCGCCGGAGATGTCGAGGTCGCGGGTGAAGCGCAGGCTGCCCAGACCGGCCCGTGTGAAGGCCAGTACGCTTAGAGCTCCGGCGATGAGCGGGTGCGCGAGAGCGGCCAGAGCGGTGGCCTCCTCGGACGCGATCTCGAGGGCAGGGGCGGCTTGGTCGAGCTGCGCCGTGGCCAACGCACCGGCGCAAGGGTGAGCCCGCCGCCCGGGCCTCGTCGACGCGGCCCTGGTCCCGCGCGGCTGCGGGGTGGGTGACTGCCCCGTAGCCGTCGCCGCCGCTCCCGTGATCGCCGGGGGAGCGGGAGGGAAGGAGGGGCGCGCGGGTATCGGTCCCGGCTCGGCGAGGAGCGCCTTGAACTGGGTCCGGCCGCTGATGCGGCGCTCCACGCGGGCCAGCGCCGGCGGCAGTCCGCGCGGGGCCTTCTGCCACAGCAGCGTCAGCTGAGCCCCCGTCGACTCGCGCCAGGCGAGCAGTTGGTCGATGCGCCGAATGGTCAGCAGATGGGCCCGGGGGACCACAACGTGCCGCACCCCCATTGCGACGCCCCAGGCAGCCGCGGCGAGCCAGGCCGCGTTCACCGAGTCCAGCCACACATCGGGGGAGTCGGGCCCGGGGGCCAGCCGCTTGCCCAGCGCATACAGCATGTCGTGCGCCAGCGCGGCCGGACTTGCGCTGGCCGGCGTCGGCTGCACGGTGATGCGGCCTTCCCCGGGACGGTGGGCCTGCAGCGCCGCCCGCGTGTAGAACAGGTCATCCCGCTCGTCCACCACGATCGTCACGTCGCTGTACGCCACTGCCACAACCCTCTCCTGGCCGCGCGCCGCCACACCGCCCCGGACCGGCCAGGCGCCAGGCCGGTCCGTACGGCGCACGGTTGCCGACGGCGGCCCGGGCTTGCCGGGCCGCCGCGCCTGCGTGGGCGTTGCTACATGCCGCCGAGCTTGCTGTACACCCAGTTGACGAGGTCCTGCTTGACCTCGGTCAGCCCCTTCTTTTTCATGCCGTTGAGCATGTGCTTGGTGATGGTGGCCCAGTTGCGGAAGTTGCCGTGGGCCGCGGCCCGGTCGATGTTGCGGATCATCTGCGGGTCCACCCCGGTCCACAGGGGGTGGAACGCCGGCAGTGTGCCGACGACTTCGGCCTCGGGCATGCGCGTGAACTTCTGCCAGATGAAGATCCGTGACGCCAGCATCGGTTCACGCTTGAGGACCTTGTAGCAGCCATCGCCGCCGGCGAAGATCACCGCGATGTCGGTGTTGCGGTCGTCCCACAGGTGGCGCCAGTACTCGAACGAACTGCGGCCCATCCACTGGGCCTCGTCGCACACCAGCACCCGGAACGTCTGCGACAGCGTCTCCTTCAGGAGCGTGTCGAATTCGATCGGCCGGGTCGGCGGTTCCCCGGGCAGCCCCAGGGCGTGAAACAGTCCGTGGCGGATGTCGCGGGGGGTCGGCCCCGAGCGCAGCTCCAGGCGGTAGGTGTTGTCGGGGGCGATCTTGCGCAGCGCCGAGTTCACCGACATCGTTTTGCCGTATCCGGCCGCTCCGTAGGCGACCATCATGGCCTTGGCATCGATCGTCGCCTGGACGTCGTCCAGGGTCGTCATGAGCGCGTCGGTGGCCACCAGGTGCGCATCGAGGCGGTGGAAGTGGTCCTCGTCCTCTGCGGGCAGCCTGCCGTAGTCCATGTCACCGCTCACGCGTTCTCCTCAGGGGTGTCGTCCTCCGGCTCGTCCGCGGCCGGTGGGATCGGGCGGGCCCAGCCGTCCGGGACGGGCTGGTGCGGGATGTAGCCGGGATCGGCCCGCCGCAGGTCCGTGGCAGCCGAGTCGGCAAGTTCTGCCTCGGCCTCCGCCTCGGTCAGCGCACCCAGACGCTCGGGCGGGGCGGCGGTGGTGACGGCCTCGAAGCGCTCGCGGCGCAGCCGTGCCGCGGCCTTCATGTCCGCGCGAAGCCGCCGCGCCTTCGCGGTGCGGGCGCTGCGGACCTTACGGACCTGCTCCTCGCTGGCCGCCTCGGCCAGAACGGCGCTGCCCAGGTGTACGCCGTCCAGGCCGAAGACCTCGATGGTCAGGTCGTGGTGGGGCAGGTGGCGCACCGCGACACGGACACCGGCCTGGCCGACCATCCAGGGGGCGATGTAGTGGCGGTTGCGCCACCGCACGCCCTGCGTGGTGATGGTGCGGGTGCGGCCGTCGTCCTCGAGCCCGAAATGGGCCAGCTGTTCGGCGGGAACGTCATGCAGGGGAGTGGGATCGCACGACCACGCCTGCATCGGGGTACGGCCGCCCAGCGCCCTGGGCTGGTGCTCGGTGTTCCACCAGTGCACCCACTTCAGCAGCAGTTCCACGAACGCCTCGAAGGAGAGCGCGGGCTCGTCCGGATCCGCGGTACGCCCGCCGGTGAGTGTCTGCCGGTGCACGTAGCGCGGCATGGAGACGAACAGCATCTCCTCGACCGCACCGTTGAGCGCCTCGATGGTGCCCTTCAGATGCGGGCTGTAGGCGGGAAGATCGACGACGGGAACGGCGAAGGCGCCCAGGGCCGAGGCCACGGTGGCACACAGGAACTCCTTGCCGCGGTCCACCCGGATCAGGCCCGGCAGGCCGCCGGCCGGCCCGAAGGGCTCGGCACGGTCAAGGGCCATCCGCAGGGCCGCCAGCACCGCATCCGCGCTGGGCGCATGAGGCGTCACAGCCACCCCCGTGATGACTTTGGTGTGGCAGTCGATGAACCAGGTCACCCAGGGCTGCACGAACTGGTCCTCGAGCAGCACCCGCACGGGCACACACTTGTGGTCGCCCTCCCAGGCGGCGTTGCGGTGCGCGGGAGGACGCTGTGCGAACACGTCGAAGGCCCGCCGGGCGGCCTCGCCCTTGGCGAGCCCGGCCCGCTCCCCAAGAGTCAGGTCCCGGCGCAGCGCCCGGTGGATCGTCGACAGCGACGGGGCCGCAGGCAGCCGGGGATCGGCCAGGGCCCGCTGCTTGAGCTCGCGGTGCACGGCGGAGGCGTTGCCTCCCCACAGCACCAGCAGCCGCCGGATCTCCGGGGTGACGCTGAACCGTGTCCGGGACGCCGCGTCGACGCGGCCGGTGGCGCGCGCCGTGGCGACCCACCGCCACACCGCCCGCTCCGAGCGGCCCACGGCCGTGGCGACCAGCTTCACGTGTGCGCTGGTCAGCTCGCCGCTCTGGTCCAGCGACAGCAACCGCGGCAGCGCGGCCAGCCGCCCCGAGCGGGCGGTGAACACCGCTTTGCCGGCACCCTGCGTGCCTGCAGAAGAGTCATTCATGCGGTCTGCTCCTTAAATGGATACGAAGCGCGGAAGGCCACAAGTGCCGCGCTTCCGCAGGGCGTTGGCGGTGTCCGGGCAGGACGGTGCGGGCGGCCCCTGGGCCGTCGCCAGGGCTGTGAGGCGGCGTCATGCCAGGGGAGGCGGGCACGGCCCAGCCGTCAGCCAGCGCCGGGTGCGAGCATCAGCACCTTCGCCAGGAAGGGGGGCGTGTTCCTCACAGCCCGGCTGCCCGAGGAGCACTCGTGCGCCGGGATACCGGGGAGGACCCGGCCCGGCCGCCCTGCTGCGGCGCCGTCGGGTGGACGGCTGCGGTCGGCGCTGAGCCAGTTCTTGTCAGCGCCGACCGCAGGCATGCAGGGGGCCCTGTGATGCGCCGGGAATGGAAGTACCGGGCCTGCCGGTCACCGCAACGCGGAGCCACCGGCGCCCGAAGAGGCTGTTCGGGGACTGGGAGATGGGCTCCTCGGCGACTGTGGTGGCCGGTTTGGTACTGCTCAGGTGTTTTCCAGCAGGCGCTGGACCCCGTCGTGGATGGCTGCGGTGCGTTGTTGCGGTGTGAGCCAGGCGGCCGTGGAGCCCTGGCCGGTTTTGTTGATGAGTAGGACGTTGTCGACGACCTCGGCCACCGGGAACAGGTGGCTGATGAGGATGACCCTCTTGTCCTGGGCCACGCTGTCGCTCAGGACGGCGAGGGTGTCGCCCAGGCGGATGTTGTCCAGAGAGCCGAAACCTTCGTCCAGGAACAGGCTTTCCAGCTTGTTGTGGCTGGTGTTGTGGAGTTCGACGAGCGCCAGCGCCAGCGCGAGGGAGCTCTGGAAGGTCTCTCCGCCGGAGAGGGTCTCCGGGTCGCGCGCGTGATTGGTGGCGCGTTCAAGGATCTGGAAGTCATCGGTGAATGCGTAGTCACCCATGGAGATCTGCCGGAGGATCCTGCTGCCGTGCCTGAGCAGCGCATGGGTGCGCTGATCGGTGAGATAGGTGAGGAACTTCCCGTCGGTGAGCTGGTCGCTCACGCTCTTCCACACCGCGGCCTGCCGGCTGGCGGCTTCGAGGGCGGTGCCCAGCGCGTCGGCGTAGGGGATTTGGGACTGTGCGGTGCGCAGATCGGCCTTGGCCGTCTCGTGCGCGCCTTCGGCTTGGATGGTCTTGCGGCTGAGCGGGTCGAGGACGGCGGGGGCGAGCAGGTCGCTCTTCTCGGGCACCGGGAAGCCGGGGTCCGGGTCCGTCTCGTCGGCGGTGGCGCCGGCTTGGCGGATCAGCTCCTTCTCGAATGCGCGGACCTCGTCGTCGGCGTGCTGAGCGGCCTGCCCGAGAGTGCCGGTCAGACGCTGATGCAGCGAGGTGAGGGCCATGCAGTAGGTGTCGACGGCGGCCAGGTCGCCTGCGTCCGGAACGGGAGGCAGGTCGGGGGACGCCTCGGCCTCGAGAAGACCTGTGGCATCGGTGGCCGTGTCCGCCCAGCGCTCCAGCTGTTTGATGAGCTTGCGTGTGGGGGTCTCGACGGTGCGCCGGCGGCGTGCGTCCAGGGCCTGCAGGTTTTCGCTGTGCAGCGTGAGGGCCTTCTGGGCGTCGTCACGCTCCAGTGTCCTTTGCTCGAGCCGTTCGAGGCGCTGGCCGGCCGCCTCCTTAGCGGAGGCGATGTCCTGCAGGGAGGGCAGTTGTGATGGGGAGGGCTGGGCGGGGCGGATGGAGGGCGGCAGTTCGCTGACCTCCGTCAGCACACTCGCCAGCTCGGTCTCGTACTGCAGCCGGGTCTTGTCCAGCCGTTTGCGTTCACGCTGCAGGCGGCCGCGCTGACGCTTGAGCTCGGCCCGGGCCGCCTCGTTCTCGGCCTGCGCCGCCCCCAACTGCGCCTGGGCGCTTGTGTGGGCCGCGAGGGCCTCACCCTCTGCGTCGCGCAGCGGCTGGGTAAGTGCTTTGACCGCACGGGTGATCTGCGCCCGGCCTACTGGTTCGCCCTCGGCGAGGGCATGCACCTGAGCCGTCGTCTGCCGGCCCAGCGCGTCCAGGGCGGTGGCCGTGGCGGGAGCACCGGCCGGGTGTACCGCATCCACCAGCTCCTGCACCTGGAGCAGCGCCGCGTCCATGCGCTCGCGGGCGGCCAGGTGTCCGCGGCGGTGCTTTTCGACCTTCCGCTCGGTTCCCTTCAGCTGGGCGGCCGCTTCAGCCTTGGCCTCCACCGCCGCTTCGACGGCGTTCGAGCGTGTGGTGACCTTGCGTTTGGCCTGAGTAAGTGCCTTGCCGTCCAACAGCGGCGGGGGAGCGAAGTCGCTGGGGACGGGCTGGGTGCACACCGTGCAGGCGTCCCCGGGCGCCAGACCGGCACCCGCCGCGTGGGCCGCCTCCCTGCGCTGCAGCGCAGGGAGGTCGTCCTGGGCCGCTTCCAGAGCGCCGCGCAGCTTCTTCAGCTCGCTCTCCAGGCCGGCGCTGTGGCCGCGCTGTTCCTCCACCGTCTCGAGCGTCGTGCGCTGTGTCTGCACATGCCCGGCCGCGGCGTTGGCCTCCTGCAGCGCTGCCCGGACGGCCTCCTGGACCTGGTCGGTGTGCGTGCGCGCCTCGCTCACCATGCGCTCGGCCCGGCCGGCGGCCTCGACGAGGGCCGCGTTGCGCTGCTCGTGCTCTTCCAGTTCCTGTCGTGCCTGCGTGTGCTCCTGTTCGTGCTCGTCGTGCTGAAGCTGCTCCTGCTTCAGCCGCTGTTCGACGGCGTCCAGGCCGGCTGCACGCTCCGGCAGGCGGGACAGGACAGCGAACGCGCTGGACAGGGAGCGGAGCGTGTCACCGGCCTGTGCGGCCGTATCCAGCGCGCCCTGCGCCGCCTCCAGCTTCGCGGCCAAGTCGCGTCCGGTGGTCTCCTGCTCTGCTGCCTCGGCATCGAGTTCCCTCTTCTTCCGCGCCAGCGCGGCCATCGTGATGCTCGAATCCGCAACAGCGCGCTCACGCAGCAGCCGCGCCGCTTTGTCCAAGCCCGTCTTGCGGTGCTTGTGCTCGACGGCCCGGCTCTGGGCCGCGCGCAGCGCATCCAGTCGCTCGCGCCGGCGGGCCGCGATACCCCGGGTGCGTTCCAGATCCAGCAGCGCCTGGGAAGCGGCAGCATGAGGATCCGGCAGGAGAAGCGCACGGGCCCTGGTTCCCTCGGTGATCTGCGTATTCAGGCGCTCCAGTCGCACGCCGGCCCGTTTGCGTACACGCTCGAGCTCGTTGATGCCGAAGATGTGCCGCAGGATGTCGGCACGCATGGCCCTGGGGGCCTTGAGGAGGGCGTCGAACTTCCCCTGGCGCAGCAGGACCGTGCTGACAAAGCCGTCCCAGTCCAGCCCGATGATCCGGGTCACCGCCTGCGTCACCGCGGACTTGCCGTCGACCCGCAAGTCGGCGCTGTCATCGGCCAGGGGCTCGAGCACGGCCTGCGGCCCCTTCTTGCCTTCCGCATGCAGGGTGCGGCGCACACTCCACTCGCGGCCGTTCGCCGAAAACTCGAACGCCACGTCCATGCTGGGGCATCCCTTGCCGATCAGCTCGTAGGCGGCCTTGGGGTCCTTGGACCACGAACACGTCCCGTACAGGGCGAAGATGATCGCCTCGAGGATGGTGGACTTGCCCACGCCGGTGTTACCCAGGATGGCGAGCAGGCGCTTGCCGGTGAAGTCGATGCTGCAGGTGCCGGCGTAGCTGCGCACGCCCGTGAGGGTGAGCTGCAAGGGCTTCACGACGCCTCCTTCCAGGGATTTTCCAGCGCGGCGCGCAGCTGTTCCTCGGCCGGGACCGGGGTCAGCGTCTCGTCGTCGAGTTCGTTGAGCAGGTGGAGGAAGGCGGTGACGGTCGACTCCGCGGCATCTGCGTCCACTCCCTCACGGGCCAGGTAGGCCCGGAACGCGTCGGGGAGTTCCGGCTCATCGCCCAGGTCACCGTCCAGGACGGCGCCGGCGGCATCTTCCCGGGCCGGGGCCGGGTTGATGAGGATCGCGTTCGGGACGATCTCGGCGATCTTCTGGCTGAGGAGCCCGTCGGGCTCCTCGCCGGTGATCACCGGTTTGAGGAAGGTCCCGTCGTACTGGTCGGCCGCGGCCTTCAGTTCCTCGAGGGGTCCGGTGAAGTGGGTCAGCCGCCGGCCGCTGGAGAGCCGGCGCGGCAGCACCCGCACCGGCCGCCCCGGGTCGGCGTCGACGATCACGACGCTCTTGGTCTCGTCGGCTTCACCGAAGTCCATGGCCAGCGGGCTGCCCGCGTAGCGGGCGGCGAACTTCAGGCCCTCGATGGCCTGCGGGCGGTGGATGTGTCCGAGAGCGGCGTATGACACCACCGGAAGATCTTCGGGAGGGGTCTCGAAGGCCTCGTCCACGGCCCGTTCGCTCGGGGAGGTCCGGGCGCCTTTGACGAACACGTGGGCCGTGAACAGCAGAATGTCCCGGTCGGGGTCGTACCCCTCGTGCAAGGCCTCCGTCAGTTCCCCCTGCAGGCCGCGCATCGCCTCGGCGTAGTCGGCATACGACGTGCCGGAGGTGGAATCGCGCCGCCAGAACCGGTTCGGGTGCACGAAGGGCAGGACAGCCAGCCGGATGCGCTGCTCACCGCCGCAGGCCTCGAAGGTCATCACGCCCCCGTCGTGTGCCGGGCGGAGCCGGTCGACGAAGAACAGGCCCCGGCCGCAGGAGGGACCGCTCACGAAGTGGAGGAACTCCAGGTAGTGGGGGGAGTCGTGGTTGCCGGCCACGACCACGGTGGGGGCGATGGCGGCGAGTTCGCGCAGGGCGCGCATTGCGCGGAACATGTCCCGGACGGTGGGACGGGAGGAGTGGAACAGATCGCCGCTGTGGACGATCAGGTCCGGCTGGCTCTCCCGGGCGATGGCCACAATCTCGGCCAGGACGGCATCGAAGTCCTCGTCGCGTGGATGCCCGTGCAGGATGTGGCCCAGATGCCAGTCGGAGGTGTGGAGCAGTCTGCTCATGCCTTCATGCGCCCTTCTGGAAGCGAGGCGTAGGAGGGCACCGGTGGTGCCTTATGAGCCCGGGACTGTACACCAAAATAACTGGAGCAAAACTGGGCGTCCCGAGTGACTGCTAGCATCCCGGCATGGACGAGCATCTGATCGCTCTCGAGGAGCGCATGCAGCAACTGCAGGAGGCGGTCCGGCAGGCGCTCACGCAACACGATACTTGCCAAGTGCGCCTTCTGGGTGCGGAATTGACACGCATTCAACATGCCTGGGATGTTCTGTGCGGGCTCAGTGCCGCCCCGGACGCGGTCCGGCCGGAGTCCGCGCCGACGGTCACCGAACCCCACCGGGACGCACCCCTGCGCGACCGGGCCCCTCACATGCCGCTCTTCGCAAATACCTGGAGTAAAACTGGAAGCCCCGAGTGACTGCTAGCATGCGGGTATGGACGAGCATCTGGTCGCACTCGAGAAGCGCATGCAACAGCTGCAAGAGGCGCTCCGGCAGGCGCTCACACAACAGGACAACGCCCAAGTGAACGTCCTGGGTGAGGAGCTGACACGCACCCGGCACGCCTGGAACGTGCTGTGCGGGCTCAGCGATGTCCCGGAGGTGGCCCAGCCGGAGGTCCAGCCAGAGATCCGGCCCGAGCCCGCGCTGGCAGTCGTCGAGCCGAACCAGGGCGTGCCCGTACGCGACCAGGTCCACCAGGCGCTGGCCCTCCTCACCGTCCCCGCCTCGCCCAAACTGCTCAGCCAGGTCCACCAGGCGTTCTTCTCCAGCCCGCTGAACACGGCGCGCATGACCACCCTGCGCCGCGACGAGGAACGCTCCTTCCGCTCCGCCCCCTACGGCCGCGCCTACTACATCTGCCCCGCGCTGACCTCCGACCTTCTCTCACCGGCCCGCGCGCTGCTCGCCCTGAGCACCTGGCCACTGGAGCAGCGCCTGGTGGGACCGCTCACCCAGCGCGTCCACTTCCTCACATCGGCCCTGCGGCTCGCGGACGCCGCCGAACACCTCGCCGGCGAGGCCGGGATGCCGCAGCCCGTCCAACAGCTCCTGCTGCACTACAGCCGCAACATCCACGGCGACACCCCCCGGGGCCCGCTCGACCTGGACGCGCTGCGCCGGGCCGCCGCAGCGGAACTGGCGATCCACGCCGACGACGACGCCGACACCCGCGCCGAAGCGGCCCAGCGGGCACGCCAGCAACTCGGCGACGCGGAGCAGATCTTCGGCAATATCCTGCGCAACACCGCCCGCCTGCGCCGTACTTCGTAAACCCACCCCTGCAACCAGCACAGCTGTGCCCTGTCCCGCCAAGGAAAACAGTGAGCTTGCTCGACGCACGACTGGGCGCATTGCGCGGAACCGCCCCGCCCATCCCGCACAACGCACGCACCCTGGCGGCGCTGACCGCCAACCCGAGCTGCGACCGCCGCTCCCTGCTGGACGCGGCCGGCATCGACAAAGACGCCCTCGCCGCCCATCTGGACCTCCCGCGGCCGCTGAGAAAATCCCAGCTCGCCCTCGACTACGGCATCGCCTTCGAGCGCAAGGTCACCGCCCAGGCCGGAGCCCCCCTGGTGCCGCTGCTCCGCAAAGCCCTGGGCCTGACCCTGCCCGAGGTGTCCTACGAGGACGTCAACAGCGTCGGCAGCGATGACGACAAGTCTTCCCCGCAACTACGCCACGCCCGCACCCGCTCCCTCATCCTCAGCGCAGCACACCGCAGGTCGGACCCCCGCACCCTGCTCGACCACCCCGTACTGCGTCTGACCGTCGCCGGCCACCAGGTCTACCTCGAGCCCGACGTCATCGCCTTCCAGCTCGACGGGGTCTTCCACGTCGTTGAGATCAAATCCTTCCCCGTCATCCACGGACAGCCTGACCCTGTCAAGGCCACCGCAGCACTGACCCAGGCCGCCGCCTACGTCCTGGCTCTGCGGGAACTCCTCGCCGGCGACGGCCTCCCGCCAGACCGTGTCTCCGACACCGTGATCCTGGTCAACCCGCGCAACTTCACCCGCCACCCCACCGCCACGCCCTTCAGCGCGCACAAGCAGATCAAGAACCTGAGCCGCCACCTCGGCAGGCTGAGGCGCCTGCCCGAACTGCTGGACAACCTTCCCCCGGGCACCACCTTCGACCTGGCGCCCGGCCCCGACCAGAGACCGACCCGGCCCCGCGGTGAACTCGTTGCCGCACTCGTCACCGTGCGGCCGCACTACACCCCTGGCTGCCGCCACCACTGCGACCTGTCCTTTCACTGCCGCACCGAGGCCCTCAACCAGGGCAGGACCGCTGCCCTGGGCACCGCAGTCCGCGACGACCTCGCGGGAATCGACACCATCGCCAAAGCCCTGGACCTCGCTGACGGACGCATGCACCCCTCACGGGACCAGCAAGACATCACCCAGGCCCTGCGCCACGCACAGCGCATCCACGCAGACCTCCACACGGACACCGCATGATCCAGCTCACCTCCCTCCTTCGGATGCGCGCCGCCCACACCGGCAACGCCCAACGCGCCAGCCAACTGCGCCACCTCCACCTCAGCGACCAGCCGCTGATGCTGCTGGCGCTGAAGCAAACCGGCCCCGCCGCACGACCGCTGGCCGTCATGCTGGGCACCGACCCGCACCGCCCCCAGCTCCTGGTCGCGCCGCCCTCGGGCAGCACCGGCCCCATGCTCGCCGCCCTGGCAGACACGGTCACCGCCTACATCAACGCCTGCCAGCGGCACCGCGAACACCTGCCCGCCACCAACAACAAGCCGGCACGCTGGCGCTACACCGACGCCCCCCAGATCCTCGTCCCCAACCCCCAGACCGTGCAGCACCTGAAAGACCTCGGAGACGACCTGAGGTTCCGCAGCGTCGACGACCAGGCTCCCGGCTCCCGGGCCGTCCAGTGCCTGGGACACTGGCTCACCTATCTCACCGACCGCGCCGACCTCCCCGGCTCAGCCGCCCTCATCCCCATGACCAGTTTCCTCGGCATGCACTGGATCAGCGGCCAAAGCCCCCTCGAGGACGAGGACCTGGCCACCCTGCTGGCCTGGATCGACCCGCCCCGCCACGCAGCCTCGGGACGCGACGCCGCACTGGAGGCAGAAGACCCGGCCACCCACCGTCCGGCGGGACCAGCCACCGACGCCCCCTTCGACAACGACCACCTGGCGCCCCTGTTCGACGCCTATGCCCGCGCCCGCCGCCGGGCCTTGGACCAGGAGCAGCCCCGCACCCTGCAAGAACTCGACCGTCTGCTGGCCACCTACCTGCAGCCCACCTGGGATTTGATGTGGCAGGCCTACACGCTCCTGCAGGCCCTCCCAGAAGCCAAGAGCACTGCACGCCGCTGGGACCACGAACGCACCGTATTCACCGACGAATGCACCTACCTGACCCAGGACGGACGCCCCCGTCCGTCCCGCGACAATGCCGTTGCCGCCGCCGTCCGCCTGGCCCGCATGGAACACGCAGCCGTCGCCTTCGCCGCCGAACGCACCGCCGAAGACCCCTTCGTACGGGCAGAACTGCGCACCACCGGCAAAGCCTTCGGCGGCACCGTCACCACCATCGACGCGGAACACACCCTGCGCGGCCCCAGTGGACGTACCCAATGGCGGCCCCGGCTCACCGTGTCCACCCCGGACCCCGTGCCGATGGAACCCGGTCAGCTCCTGGCCTGCCACACCTACCGCAGCGCCCGCTACAAGATCTGCGAGGTCACCCCGGCCGACGGCGACACTCTCGTCGAACTTGAGATCACCGCCGGCATGGGCACCATGGACCGCCCCAACCACGCCGTCCTGCCCGACGCCGGCGCCTTCCTCGTATTCACCATCGCACCCGCCCCCTACCGGATGCCTGAATTCCCCGCACGAGAGCAGACACCCTGGACCCACGGCGGGCCTCCCGCCGACCAGCCGGACCACAGCAACGAGGGCGAGGGCGAGGAAGAACAGTGACACCGCCTCACCGGCAGTCGCCGCAGCAGCAGATGGACCAGGCCGCCCGCGCCGTCCTGGAGCAACTGCCCACGCTCACCCACCGCGGACTCGTCGTGGACTCCCCGCCCGGCGCTGGCAAATCCACCCTGGTCGCCCGAGCCGCCGACACCCTCGCGCAATCCAGCACCCCCTGCCCCGTCATCGCCCAGACCAACAGCCAGGTCGACCACCTCGTGCGGCGATTCGCCCGGCACCACCCGCACCTGAGAACCGCCCGGCTCACCGCAACGGATTACACAGTCCCGCACGACCTGCAGGCACATCCCGGCATCCGCATCGGCACCCGCATCGAAGTCCTCGAAAAGACGGCCGACGTCATCGTGGGAACCGCCATGAAATGGGCCACGGTCACCGACCGCCGATGGCCATGGGCGATCATCGACGAGGCCTACCAGATGCGCTCCGACACGCTTTTGTGGACCGCCGGCATCTTCGAACGGGCCCTCTTCGTCGGAGACCCCGGCCAACTCGACCCCTTTTCCGAGGTCGCAACCGACCGCTTCCAAGGCCTGTCCCACGACCCCATGAACAGCGCGGTCGCCGTCCTGCTCGCCAACAACCGCGACCTGCCCGTCCACTCACTGCCCGTGTCCTGGCGCCTGCCGCCCTCAGCCGTCCCCCCGATCAGCAACGCCTTCTACCCCTCCACGACCTTCCACGCCGGAAGCAGTGAAGCCGACCGAACCCTCACGTTCTCCCCTCTCGACATCCGCACCCCCACCGACGAGGTCATCGAGCACGCCGCCCGAACCGGATGGGCACTGTTCGAACTACCGGCCCGCATCACCGGCCAGCGCGACATCGAAGCCTTCCAGACCACCCTCGGCATCGCCGACCGGCTGCTGACCCGACGCGCCATCACCACCTGCGAGGAAACCCCCCAGGGGCACGCCCTGCAGCCCGGTGACATCGCCATCGGCACCGCCCACCGCAGCCAGGCTCACGACATCCGCGCGCTCCTGGCCCGCCACTACCCCCAACTGCACGGCGTCACCGTCGACACCGCCAACCGGCTCCAAGGCTGCGAATTCCGCGTCACCATCGTCCTGCACCCCCTCTCCGGCCGCGGCGACGCCTCCACCTTCCACCTGGAAGCCGGCCGCCTGTGCGTCCTCACCTCACGCCACCGCCACGCCTGCATCGTCGTGGCCCGCGCCGGCATCGCCGAACTCCTCGACGCCCACCCCTCCAACGATCCCGCACGCCCCGGAGCCGCCTCCAAGGTCGCCGACGGCTGGGAGGCTAATCACGCAGTCCTCGCCCACCTGACCCAGCACACCATCTACGCTCAGGCACAGCCCCGTCGCTGGCGCGGATGAATAGGTCGCCGCACGCCTGCCACATGAAGGCGGGTTGATGGGAGCGTCGTCGCTGGGGCGCCCTCAGTCCTCGTCGTCGAGGGTGTCGTCGGCTGATTCGTGGTGGACGTTGACGCCGGCTCGGCAGCGCGCGGCGCCGATCGTGTCGTGCAGCCGGGCGAACAGGTCGGGCCGGATGAGTAGATCAGCTCCCGCGACCGCGGGCAGGAGTGGTTCGTAGTTTCCGTCGTGGACGAGGCGGCCGTGCCACTGGCGGCAGATCATTGCCTCACCGGTGGCGTCGCTGAGGCTGAACCCGCAGATTCCCTCTGTGGGTTCAAGGCCGAGTGCGGCCACGACGCTGGCTGCGGGTGCGAGTACGTAGACGGGCAGGCCGAGGCCGCTCAGGGTGCGAGGGCGAGGCGTATCGATCAGGCCAGCGGTTCCAGCGTCAGTGAGGGCCGTCAAGGCCTGGTCTGCGGCACTGATGTGCTCGGCTGCTAACTCGGTTGTAAGGCCGAGTCCCAGGCGCCGCCACGGGCTGGTCCACAGCTGCCAGGGGGCCTGGCAGGCGGGTAGTGTGCCGGGCGGCGGGTCGTCGTCGAGGGCCTCCAGGCCGACGGCGATCTGCAGTTGGCGGGCGGGCTGATCCGGGTATCGGCGTGCAGGAGTGCGCTGCCGCTCGAACAAGCCGATCTGCACCCAGCCCTCGTGCGGACCTTCATCCACGCGAGCAAAGGCCATGGCGTTTCCCGGCAGGGACCGCAGGCCCGCGACCGAAGCGAAGCCGGAAGGCGGCCAGGGCTTGTCCGCTTGATGGCTCTCACTGAACCACGGTGCTGGATCAAGCGACCACGCCAGGGCCTCGGGACGAGTCAGAGGGCGGGGAATGCGGGCGAATTCGGCACGCAGGGCCGCGCGGGGGTCATCGCGCAGTCGCGCGGCCGCGCCGCGTTCGAAATTCTGGGCGTTGCCGAGATGTCCCGCTTGGGCAAGCGCGGCACGCAGGCCGGCGGCAGCGCGTTGCAGGGCGTCTTCGGCGGCGGCCTGGTCGGCGAGATAGGCGTCGGGAAGCTGGCTGCGGCGTCCATTGGTCAGAAGGTCCAGCTGCATGCGCATGAGCGTCTCGACGTCCGGAAGAGCATCGATCACGAGATCGATGACGGTCTCGCGGAGCCCGGCCGGACTGCCGGCGGCGTTTAGGCGGTCGCCCACGTAGTGGTCGACGAGGTGGGTTGCGAACTCCCGAGGGTTGTTCATGCGCTGTCCTCGCTGGGGGAGAGGGCGGCGGCGATGGCGCGTGCGAGTGTCGGATGAGCTGCCGTTGCCGCAGGGGCGGGCGCCTGGTGGCCAGCGCGGGCCAGGATGGCGGACGCATCGGCACGGACGGACAGCACGTCACTGCCGCACAGCGTGACGAGCTGTTCGAGAAGGGCGGCATCCAGAGGTCCGTCGGACAGGTGTCCTTGTAGGACGGTCAGGAGCCAGGTCAGGGGGCCAGCTCCGAGGTCGAAGGAGAGGACGCGTGCCAGGGCTGCCTGCGCCTGGCCGGAACGGCTGGCCAGCAGAACCGTCGCTGCGATCAGGGCGCGGCGCTTGTCGCCGCGTTCGGGCAGGGCAATCGTGGCCAACGCAAGTTCGCACAGTGCGGTGTCGATGTCGTGCTGGGTCGCCTGCTCCGGCACCGGGTGGTAGGCACCCTGGCCGAGACGGGCACGGCCCGGCAGACGGTGGGCGATGACGCTATACGCCGCATCCCAGCAGGCGAAAGCGCTGACAGCCGGGGGTGAAGCGAGCGGGGGCTGAACAGCGAACGCCGAGACCAGGGCCAGGCTGACACCGATAGTGCGGCTGTAGGACGCCTCGGCGACGGCCTGGGCCACCTGGTCTGCGAGGTTGCGGGCTGCGGTGGCCGGGTCCGCGTAGTGCGCCTGCTGCCACAGATCCAGCCGGTCATTGCCGCCGAAGGAACGCCATCCGCCGCCGCCTCGCATCTTGGTGTAGGCGAGCATGCCCGCCGTGGCGGCGAGAGGGCCGAAAACACCAGGATCGCTGTCCTGGCGCAAGCGGAGCCCCGAGGCGAGGTCGGCCAGCAGCTCAAGAGGGTTGGAGGCGTTCATCTCGTCGGCGATCCGGTGCAGGAACTGGGCGGCTGCGTCTGCTCCCTGACCGTCGATGACCTCCAAGAGCCGCCACCCGACCGCATTGGCCAGGGCATCCCTCGACCACCGTGGGCCCGAGGGGGCATCGTATGCCTTGCTGGTGCGGTCACGGACCGCAGCAAGCGCGCCAGCAGCACCTACGGGCAGCGTCGGGCGCTGCTGGGCGTGCAGATACGCGGCTGTGGTGGGGTGCTTCTCGGGGCCGAACCAGTCACGTGAGGTGTTGTTGGGCACGGGGCGGGGCGCCCAGGGCAAGCCGCCCTCACCGCCACAACGCTGTGCTGCTGTGCGCAGCGCAGAAGTGGGCTCGTCCCCGGCAGCCTGCGATGCGGCGATCAGTGTCTGGTCGTCGTAGGTGGAGGTGATTGCATTGGCCAGCACCGGCAGGAGACGCGATGCGCGGGCCGCGTCGTCGCCGGGCAGGTCAGCAAGCCTGGTGAGCAGAGCAACGTCCTGCCGGATACTGCGGCCATCGGGTCCAGCGGCGATGCGGAGCGCGGCCAGGACGACGGGGTCGGCCGTGTCAGCCTGCGTGGCCAGCAGCTGCCGGTGGGCCGCGCTTACCCGGCCATCGGGCAGCCCGGACTCGGCCAGCAGCACCTGGGCGCCCAACTGCGCGGCACCCCGCGGATCCAGGCGCGCAAGGGAACGCCACCACTCCTGCGGCGTTCCCGCCGTGCCCCGCCCGTCGGTGCAGTCCGCGACGAGATGGACAAGAGGCTGCGTACGCGCCAGACGCACCTGCGCCTGGACGGGATCGGCCTGCATGAGCTGAGGCAGCGGATCCAGCAGCTCCTCGATGGTGATGTCCTTGTGACCGCCATAGGCCCCCATGTAGCGGGCGGCACGCTCCCAGCACCGCTGCGCCTCGTGCGGGTCGTCGCAGGCGAGACTCACACGGGCCATCTCAAGCTCGAAGTCGGCGTCCTCCGCATACAGAGCACGGCGCTCGGCTTGCGCTCCGCGCAACGTGCGCATGAGCTCGTGCACGACGTCGGCCCCTGCCTGACCGACGCTCCCGGCGAGCAGGGACACCAGCTCCGTGGTGATCAGCGGGCCGGTTCCGGCCATGCCCATGAGAGAGGTGGTGGTGCCCTCGCTGACGGCTTGCAGGAAGGCGATGCCCACAGCGACATCATCGCCGCGCAGCAGGGCGACGGCGTCGTGCAACACCTGCCGCACCTGCCGGTGGATGTCCGCAAGATCGCAAGCCCGGGGGCTGCCCGTGAACGCGTGTGCATGCTGGGCAAGTTGTTCGAGCGCGACACGCACGGTGGCAGACGCGGTTTCGGCTGTGAGGATGCCCGCCTCGACGTCGCGGTGCAGGCCGACGGTGGCAAGGGTGAAGCGCAGCCAGGCACGGTAGAAGCCATCGCCGTCCAGGAGGGGGAGCAGTCGGGCGGGCGCCTGCGGATCGGCTGCATGGGCCACGGCCAGCAGTGTCAGCCACCTGTTCACCGGGCCGGACAGGCCACTGGCACGATCGGTCAGTACATCCTGTGTTGCTTTCGCGAGAACCGCGGCGATGTCCCCGGAAAAGAGCTCCTCGGCAAGGTCCGACACTGCCACACCATGGCGGAGCAGGCGCCGCGGGTCGCACGGCCCGCTGGCCCAGGCCGCGGTGGCCAGCGTGCGGGCAGACGGCAGCGCGCCGCCCGCCGTGCCATGGGCGTCCGCAAGGTGCAGCAAAAGGGCCGCGCGCCGGTCGGGCTGCTCGATGAGCTCCGCGCTCTCGAGCAACGGGTCTGGACCCAGACAGTCCAACAGCACACCCAGCGCATCCTCAGGCGAGGTCAGAGCCTCCTGGTCGAGGAACCGGGCGACCCGCTGCGCGAGCGTACGCGGGGCCTGCCCGAGCTCGACATCGTCAGCAGCCCGGGCTGGCAACCGGATCCGTCCGCGCAACTCCGCCAGGAACACCGACTCATCGCTCTCGGATCCGTAGTGGACACGCTCATCCTTGCGTGCCTTGTCCCAGGCCGTGAGGTACGCCTCCCACGGGGCGGCACAGCCGGCCCGGTCGACCGCCGCACACAGCTGCAGGCCCCACCGCGCCGCCAACGTGGTCACACCCTCGTACATCAGGCTTGCCGCCACGCGGTCGGCTCCCACCAGCGCCACCAGCACATCCGCATACGGCACCAGGGAACCTGGCAGGCCTTCGTCCTCATACGTCGCCCGCGCCCGGCTCAGTTCGACGCAGCGCACCAGTGTGGGCCAGTCGTTGCGGACCGCCGCACGCCGCGCGGCAACGGTCAGAGTGTGGACGATGGCCTGAGGCGGCTGCAGCCCGGCAATCGCGCGGGTGAGGAAATCGGGTTCGATTAGCAGAGCGAGTTCGTCATCGCGCCCCAGTGCGGCCAGCAGTTCGGGCAGGTGCCGGAACGCGCGGGGATCGGTGAAGAAGCCCCGTTGGGACAACCAGTCGGCGGCCTGGGACCGGACCTGATCGACCCACGTGTCGTCGCCATCGACCCGGCGGATGAAGCGGCTGAAGCTCTCATGATGGATCTTCAGTCCGCCGATGCCCGGCTGTTGCGCGACGATTGGTGCCACGCTGTTCAGCGCGGCACCGAGTTGCATTCCGGGCAGCGGGAAAATTTCCTCGAGCTCCGATGCACTCACAGCGAAGTCGCAGACTGCGAGCATGCTGACAGCAGAGCGCTGTCCGGGGGTCAGACCGGCCAGCAGATAGGCGTAGTAGTCGTCGAGGTCGTGCGCCGACGACGGCACCGTCCGCAACCTTTCCAGAGGATCGCCGGCACCATCCGGCGCCGGCGCCGCTCCCAGGCCCGGGGCAGGACCAATGGCCTGCCGGCACAAATACGTGGCGTACAGGGCGTTGCCTCGAGAGCGCTCCTCGATCAGTGCGACCGCGGTCCTCGCCCGCGCAGCGGGATCGAGCCCCTCACCGGCAGGGGAGGACGCCAGGGCCGTCAGCACGCCCAGGCGGTCCGCCAGAGCATGCAGTTCGGCGCGGTTGAGCGGGGCAACGGTGAGACGGGAGGCACCGGCGTCGACGGCCTCGAGGTGAGGGCCGGGCTGACTGGCCAGGACGAGCACGACACCGGGCGGCAGTTCCAGGGCGGAGAGGTCCGTGACCAGAGAGGCCGCCGGGTCCACCCGCGGACGAAAGGCGCTGCCGGTGGTGGATCCAAGAACCCGGCTGACATGGTCGATACCGTCCACGATCAGCGCGATCGGCCGGTCCGGTGCCAGGCCGCGCGCGGCAGTGACCGCGGCCGTGAGGGTCTCCGGCGTGGCCGCGTAGCGTGGCCTGACCTGCGCCAGCGCCTCTGGAACGGCCGTCCCCAGCTGCTTCAGCAGGCTGCCGATCACGACCTCGGTCAGCACACGCTGCTCACGGTCGATGTCCGCGGCACCGAGCCAGCAGTGATGCCTCACCGCCAGCCATGTCTCCCGCAGCGCATCCCCGAGCTGCTCACACAACCACGACTTGCCGATGCCGGGAGCGCCGGTGACCACCACGACACCCCCCTGCTGCGCAGCGTCCTTCACGGCCGCGACCACGCCCGTGAGCACCGTAGGACGTCTCACCTCGGTGGCACGGTCCACGGGGTGCCCCTCACGGACCGCTCCGAAGTCGACTTCCAGACTCAGACGAGGAAGCAGGTCCTCGACCATCACGGTCCCCGCCCGGCTGCGCGCCGCTTTGGCCGCCTCGATCAGGGCCAGCGCCACCTCCTCGGGTGTGCGATGCCGGTTCGGCGGCCGTCCGGCACCGAGTTCTTCGGTGATGCGGTGCAGCAAGGCCGCCTCGGCTGGCCCGGGCTCGCGGATGTTGAGCGAACACGCCGGAAGATCCGTGTCGACGACCAGGGATGCGCAAGCGCGGTTGAGCAGGTCATCACTGACCTGGGCGAGCATCTCCTTCCACGGAGCGTGTGCACGCAGCGCAGCGGCGTCGAAACGGAACCGTTTGCTGCTCAGGCCGTGCAGTGCAGGCCCGGGATCGGTGCTGGCGTGGACCGGGCGCAGCACCCGGGTCAGCTCGGGATCCTCCGGCTGCATGTCGCGCACCACGAGGCGGTGCGAGGAACCCGGATCCGAGGTGAAGTCGTGGTCCATGGAGGAGAAGAGCAGATCCAGGCGTAGGCCTCGCTTGTCCTTTGTAAAACTCTCCAGCGACAACGCGCGGTCATAATCCGTGTGCTTAATCTGCAGCCGCTCGCGGCTGCCGGTGCTCCACTCGCACGTGATGTCATCGAATCGGTCGCCGGTGAACATCTTTGTGTCGACCAGCAGGGAATTCGCACGTCCCACCGCCAGGTCCACCAGTCGCAGCGCGGTGAGCAGGTCCTGGTAAGCGTAGCCAAGGTGTGTCGGGCGCAGCCCCATGCTCACCTCCAGCGTGCCTTGCTCACTTGGCACCCCCCATGGTGCGCGTCGCGGTCACTCTAACCTCCCTGACGTACCGGGACGGAACGGAAACCCAAGGAGAGATCGTGTGCGCAAGATCCAGCTGGCGCAGGAACACCTGGAAGGTTGGGCACCAGCAGCGGCTCTCGCACGCGAGATCGACGGCGGCGGCGGCCGCACTTGCCTGGTCGTCGACGGCTTCGCGTACCAGACAGGGGGCGTCAGGCTTCGACGTCGATGCCGTAGTCGGTGGCCAGGCCCGCCAGCCCGGTGTCGTAGCCCTGCCCGACGGCACGGGCCTTCCATCCGGTCGTGTGGCGATAGAGCTCCACCGCGATGGTGACGGTCTCACCCGAGGAGAAGGGGTCAGGTGTGAAGGCCAGTTGGGTGCGGGAGGGCTGGGTGATGTCTGCTTGCCACTGGGTGTGATGGTCGAAGACTGCGGCGGGTTGGGCCTCGAGGTCGATGCTGACGATGACGGCGATGGTTGCGATGTCGTCAGGGATGAGGCCCAGGTCGGCGGTGACGGTGTCCCCGCCGACGCTGACCCCGTCGTGACTGGGGTGGTTGTAGAAGACGAGGTCGTGGTCGCTGCGTACCTTGCCGTTGCGGGTGAGGAGTACAGCGGACACGTCAACGGGTGCGCCGGTGCAGGTGATGCGGACCGTCGTCGGCTCGGTGCGGATGGCTGCGTTGGCTCCCCTCGTCCGCAGTTGCAGGGTGCCGCTCTCCTCGCCGGGTAGCGGGCTGGTGGGGGAGCGGGTAGTGGCCGGGGCCAGGCTGGCACGGGTCAGCGTGGCAAGGACGCGCTCGAGGATGGGCCAGCCTTCGGTTTCCTCGCCTGGCCAGGGCCAGGTCAGGCGCTGGGCGCCGAACTCCTTGGCGGTCGGCGGCTGCCCGAGTGCTTCCTGCAGCTGGAGGTGGCGCAGGCTCTCGGTGGCCAGGCGGCTGAGCTGCCACTGACGTTGGGTTTCTTCCGGGTTGTTCACCCAGGTGTCGTGGTCGACGGGCTTGCCGCCCAGCTCCTGGTACACCCGGCGGGCGAAGTCGTAGCCGTCCTCAGTCAGTAGGCGGGTAGGCCGCTCCTGTTGGGATGGCGTCGGCTCGCCGATGGCCGTGTACAGCGCCCCCAGGTCGCCGCCCGTCCAGTGGTTGGCTGCCGTGGTCGCGAACCGCGCGAACTGGGGCAGGGTGGGGGGACGCCCCTTGGCGGCGACGAAGCGGTGATGCTGGTGGGCGACCTCCTCCAACTGGGAGCGCCAGCGGCCCTCCACGTAGGCACCGAGATACTGCTCGGCCCAGGCCCGCCGGTGCCGTGTGATGAGATCCCGTACCCGCTCGAAGCCGTCCCGGCGGGCGCCGTGACTCATGCTGGAGGTGAACGTCACCTGCCCGTACGGGGTCTCGACCGTACTGTCCTCGCTGTCCGTGATCTCCTCCTCCGGCCCCAGGAGTTGTTCGGCGGCTTGCAGTTCGCGGAAGAAGGCGCTGTCGACCGGGCATCCGGCCGCGCGCAGGGCGGCCAGCGGCCTGCTGTAGTAGCGGTCGACACGGTCCAAGGTGGTGCGGGAGTAGGGACCTTCGCACACGAACCAGGCGGTCAGGCCCACGCCGTGCCAGAACTCGGCCGCGGGACCGAGGGCTTCGGCCATGGTCTGGTGCGGGCGCGGGTTGCTGACGATGCTGCCGGGATACCGCGCAAGCGTCACCGTCTCCCACAGCCGCCCCACCCGTTCCAGGACATCGGCGGGCAGACGCTGCCGGTACAACTGAGGGGTGTACCCCTGCTCGGTCCGGTTCAGACTCATTAGATCCTGATCGACCAGCCCCCACAACGACGGCATTCCCCGTGACTGGCCGGCATGCGCCTGGTCGAAGCCCGCCCACCAGCCGCGCAGGGCCGCAGCCCGCTCCTCCACCGGAGACAGAGAACTGCCGCCGCCGAGGAAGGCCGCGAGCATCGCATGGACCTCGTCCTCCGCGATGCCCGCCTCGGCAGCCATGCCGGCCGTCTGCGTGGCCATGCCGACGTACAGACGAGGCTCGGGCAGAGCGGTGATGATCTCCTCATCCGGGTGCGGGGGAGCCTGAAGGTAATCCAGCACAGCCAGCCAGTCGCCCCCGAAGTACGCGGAGACGACCGGCTGCAGCTCTTTGGTGAGCACCCGGCGCGCCAGGGCTGTTCCCGTCCTGGCCTTCTTGGCGAAACCAGCCATCAGCCCTTGCAACCGCTGGATCCGGTGACGTGCCGCAAGCTGCACGAGGTCGGCGGCGGCAAGGGTGTCCAGCAAACGAAGGCGGGCCTGCTGCTGTCCCACACGGTCCAGCTGGTGCCAGCCGCCGCCGAAGCGGAAGGCTTCCAGCGCGCTCTCGTCGATGCCCAGCAGCCGGTAACGCTCCTCGATGAGTGTCCAGAACCGCTGCTGTTCTGTGCGAGGGAAGATCTCTCCTGCCGCCCGCAGCCGGATGGGCTGAAGCAGTGTCTCGAACAGCGGCACCAGCAGCGCCCACAGCAGCACCGTGTCCCAGTCCTCCACAGCGGTGAGGCGGGCGGTCTCATCGGCGGCCAGCGTCAGAGCGTGGCCAGGGCGTTCCCGCAGCAGATACGGCAGATTGACTGCCCCTGCCTTGACCGAGAGTTTCTGGGGCAGGTACCACGCCCCGAGCCGCTGCTGCTCCTGGACCCCGAAGGCGTTGACGCAGAAGACTTCCTCTTCCCGGGTGAGGGCCGTCACCTTGGCGGTGTCCGGCGTGTGGCGTCCTCGGCCGGGGACGACGGTGGCCACCGGCCGTCCGGCGAACCCTGCGGCCAGCAGCCTGGCCGCCAGGGCGTCGATGTCGGCGAACCGTTGCTGCTGCCCGGCCGCCCGCTCCAGGGTGAGCGCCTGCTCGGGACTGCATTCCACGGCCGGCTGCCACCAGCGTGTCGGGTCACTGGCCACCGGTCAGCCTCCGCATGGTTTCGACGAACTGCTCAAACGGCACCGGCGCAGCGGTCTTCTGCGCATAGACGGCGTAGCGCTGGGCCATCAGCTGCATCTCCCGCTCCGTTCTTCGGGCCTCCACACGGTCCAGCTCGTGCACCACGCGCTGCTCGACGCGTCCGCGCTCGTACAGCACGAACGCGTCCACACCGCCCAGACCCCCGCCGGCCCCCTCCGCGGCGCCGCCGGGGCCGGGGAGATCCCCTTCCATGGTGGTGGCGTCGATCAGCGGGACATCCAGGAGCACAGCGGGATCCATGTCGTTGTCCGCGCACATGGCCTCCAGATGCTCCTCCAGGCCGAGTTCGGCATGGCAGACCACGTCCAGGTACTGCTGGTCGGCAGCCACCGCGGTCTGGCGCAGGACGCGGACACCGCGGCCGACGAACTGGTAGAACTCGCCGAAGCTGCCATAGGGGCGCAGCGGTACGACCACGGTGATGGGCGGGAAGTCGTAGCCCTGGCCGAGCATCCGCAGCTGCACGATGCCCTGCAGATCCCCGGCGTCGGACTCGAAGCGCCGCCGGGTGGAGGCGATCGCGGAGGCGGGCATGCTGTGGTGCAGCGTGGCACTGGGGATCCCGTACTCCTCGGCGATCCGCGCGATCTGTTCAGCATGCGCCTGGCCCATCGCCGCGAACAGCACCCTCGGCTTCACGGGCGCCAGCAGCTTGGCCTGTGCATCCAGACACGCCCGCGTCACGGCCATCACCTGGCGGATCGGCGCCTCGGACTGTGCGGTGATGCGTGCCATCTTCCGCTCGTCGCCCAGCGTGGCCAGCAAAGCATCACGGCCCACGATCTGCTCGCGCCGCCCGTCCGGCCACACCGCCTCATACACCGTCGACGCCACCTCGGGAGCGAACCGGTGCACCCGCAGGTTCTTCGCCGACCCGTCCGCGACGGAGTCGACCAGCCGGTAGCGGTAGACGACATCGGCGTCGATCGGCTTGCCGTCCAAACGCTGGAAGCACGCCGACATCAGCAGTGTGCGCGCACCCTGGAAGTGGGCGAACAGCCGCTGGTAGGAGGCGCTGGCCGCGATGTGCGCCTCGTCGACGACGATGAAGTCGATGTCCTCCGCCTCCAGCTTGGCCAGCAGGTCCCCGTCACTGTCGCCCGTGCCCAGCGCATGGAAGTTGGTGACCAGGATGTCCGCAGCCAGGAGCCGCTTACGGCTGACCTGGCTGATCTGCCCGTCGTCCGCGTCCAGGACGAGCGTGGCCGGCGGACGGGCACCGGGCAGCAGCGGCCCGC
The DNA here is from genome assembly GCF_040295685.1 of Streptomyces sp. NPDC002734. Lineage (NCBI taxonomy): Bacteria > Bacillati > Actinomycetota > Actinomycetes > Kitasatosporales > Streptomycetaceae > Streptomyces > Streptomyces sp. NPDC002734. Next base: position 17,774 of record NZ_JBEOVU010000018.1, on the reverse strand, counting down.
CCGCCAGCCCATACAGGACGTTGCCCGGTATCCCCGGATCGAGGGCCTTGGCGAAGGTGCCGCGGATGACCGAGCCCGGGGTCACCACCAGCGCCCGCCGTCGGCTGAACGACAACGCGGCCGCCACCCCCAGGGCCGTCTTGCCCGACCCCACCGCCATCACCGCAGCCGCATGCCGGCCGCCGGAGGCGTAGTAGTTCGCCAACGAGGCCAACGCCTCGTCCTGGCACTCCCGCAGCGGCGCCCGGTCCACCCTGGCCCGCTCACCGGCGAAGTACGCCCCGCCTGAAGGCAGTTCGGCACCGCCAGGCGGATCGGCGGCCCGCATCGGATCGCCAGCCATGTCCGGGATCCCGATGCGAGGCACGGCAGTCACCAGCGGCGCCAGGAGCGGATCCTGCCTCAGCATCGCCTGCAACTGGGCCACACAGCGCGCCGTGTCCGTACGCACCGCATCGTAGGAGAACCGCAGAATGGTCAGGCCGGTCGCGGCCAGATCGTTCTGTCGCAGCCGGTCGTAGGTGAACGCGGCCCGGTCACTGTGGAAGGCGAACCCGTCGAGCTCGACGGCCAACTGCAGCGCCTCACCCGCGATCAGGTAGTCCAGCCGGTAAGCGCGCTCGTTGACGGTGACCGGGTGCTGACTGCGGATCCGCGCAACGATCGACGCGTCCACGGCCGGCGTGAGCACCCACCGCAAGAACGCCTCCTCCAAGTAGGAGGCAGCCGGGATCAGTCGCTCCAGGCCCGCACTCATGACGATCCGCCCTGTGCCGCAGCCTCGGCAACCAGCGCCTGGGCTTTCTCCGACAGCCGGGCCGCCACATCCTCGCCCTGCCCGAAACGGGCCAACCGCCGCGCCAGCTCAAGTGCTTCCGCGAAGGCGCCCTCGCGCTCCAGCAGGCCGATCAACCGTGGCACCGACGACACCCGCACAAACGCCGCCGGAGCATCAGTGGTGTCGAAGGACACGGCGTGCGGGGTTGCTTCCATCAACTCCAGGTCCAGCAGGGCGAACACCTCAAGCGCGGCGAGGGCCCCAGGCTCCGCACGACGTGTACTCCACAGTCGATCGACCGCGCTCTGCAGAACAAAGTGGTAGTCCCTGGCCGAGCCCGGAAGCTCCAGCGCCTCCCAGACACGGGCGATCAGCTCAGCGCCGCGCGCGTCGAACGGCACATGCCGGCTGGCCGGTGTCGCAGACGTACTCCCCTCGGCGGTCGGCCACATCGGCGAGCCGTACGACTCGTCCGGACGAACCCCTGCGCCCGGCAGCGCCTCCCGCATGACACCCGGGCTCCCGGCAAAGGCAAGGCCAGGGACAGCCGCCATGCGCTCAAACCACGCCCCCACGTTCCCCCTTCACACAAAAAAGAGGCCTGCACCCTCACCTACAGCGAAGTCGCCCCACCCGCCCCCTGCGGTACTTCATTGTCGCAGCCACACTCTCTCTGCACCCCGAAAGCGGATATGTACTCCGCTCTCCGTCACCCACCCGGGCCGACTGCCGCCGGCCGAAGAACGGGAACCAGACGCCCTTTTCGCCCACTCGACCTCGTGTCCGGAGTCGGGAATTTCGCTTCACACACCTCTCGGCCAGCTGTACCAGGGACGGTGCAAGCCCTGGACGATTTCGGGTCAACCCGATTTTCCAGGTGGCCTGACCAGGGACGAACGACGTACCTGCGTTTCACGACGGTGAACACGTCAGCCTGAACGGGCGCCGATCAGGCTGGCCTTGAGAGCGTCGGCGAGGGAACCTTGAGGCATCGACGGCGGGATACGCCTCGCACCAATCCCTTCCCGAATCACCCGGGTTGGGGACCTCACCCCTACCTTCCTGGAGCTGCTCATGTCCGCCCTTCCCCTGCCCGCCGCCAGCCCCGAGCCGCCGGCGTTCTGCGCCAGCCACCTCCCTGCCCGCACCCAGCCGAGTCGGCTGGGCATCCCCGAGGTCGTGGTCATCGTCGTGGTCGTCCTGGCATCGGCCGGACTGGCCGCCGGCAACCGGCCCGTCCCGGCCGCGCTGGTCGTGGTGGCCGCCGCAGTGGCCGACCTGATCACCGGCCGCCGCTCCAGCTACGTCGCCAAGCCCTCCCGCCGCACCCGGTGACATGGGCCGCCCCACCAAACCTGTCGCCGCCGGCACCAGCCCCCGGCTGCGGGCCCTGGCCGTCTACCTGCGCCAGCTCAAGGACGACACCCGTACCACCTACGCCACCCTGTCCGAGCGCACCGGCCCACCGGGCGCGCCCGGGTACCGCGGAGCCTCCACCCTCAGCCAGGCCGCCCGCGGCACCCACCTGCCCCCGCTCGAGACCGTCCTCGCCTACGCCCGCGCTGCCGGCGATCCCGGCAGCCACTCCACGCAGAGGCGAGAAGCGACAGCCCTGAGCCTGTGGAAGGCAGCTGCAATCGAGAAGGCCCGCCCACACCTGGCTGGTCGCGGCCGACGGACCCGGCAGGTCCGCACCCCCGCCTCCCTGGGCCAGGAACTGACGCGGCTGCGCCTGAGGGCCGGCCGGCCCTCTTACCGCGCCATCGAGAAGGCAACCAAGGCCGACGGGCACCGTGTACCGCGTTCGACAGCCCACCTGATCCTCATCGGGAAGGTCCTGCCCGGCCGCGAGCAGTTGGCCGCGCTCCTGAAAGCCTTCGACGTGAGCGTGGCGGACGCCGCACAGTGGCACGCGGTCCTCGACCGCATCGAGGACCGCCGGCGACCGCCCGAGCCGCCCCGGCGAGGCAGAGGGTACGCGTGCGCCGACGCCGACCCGGCCGTGCAGGAGTACTTCGAACGCCGTGAGCGCGACGAGGAGATCAAGCGCCGTACCGGGCAGATCCATCCGGACGAGACGTACGAGGACTACGAGGAACGGATGCGCGAGAGGACGTTCCAGCAGCAGTCCTCGGACATCTGGCTGTATGACGACCACGACGAGCCGGAGGACGACGACGAGCCGGAGGACGAGGCCCAGAGGCAAGCATGGGCCGGTGAGCAGGCCGCCTTCCGTGCCCAGCTGAAGGCATTGGTAGAGCCCGCCACCCCCACGGGGCACGGTGCCGATCACGCCTGACACCTCCCGAACCACCTGCCTGCCATCCTCCCGGGCAGGACCGGCCTGATCACCCACGACACCAACCCAAGCGTTACATAATTCCGGGGCGAATATTATGTAACGTCGGCTAGACTGGGGGGCAACGTTACATTTTTAGCGGCGCGGTCGTTTCGCAGAGGCGGCCGCTGCCGAGCCGACTGCCCGACCTTCCCCTTGCGATCCGCTTGCCACTTGCTCTTGGAGTCCCGGGTGTCCTCCTCACGTTCATCCCGCACCGCCGGTGAGGCGTCTTCCGGCGCTGCCGTGCCGGGCAACCCCGCCCACACCGCTCCGCCTGCAGCCTCACAGGAGCCGTCCGACCAGGCTCCGCGCTGGGCGGGCAACTGGCCATTGAGTTTTCCCACGCCTCCCACACCATCCTCAGCGGCCAAGACAGCCTCCGAAGACGCCAGCCGCCGACACGGCGATGACAGTCAACCCGAGTCAGCTGAGGGCCCGTTGTACGAGCGGGGAACAACCTCCGCCGCCCCTGACGCGGAAACACCACACGCCCTGACGCGCACCGGCCCCGCGACGCTGCACGAGGCCCGCAGCACACTCAAGCAGCTGATCAACGCCGCCATCCAAGGGCACCCCACACCCCTGACGCGTGGCCCGCACCATGCACTGCTCACCACGCCCGCCCACGCAACCGAACTGGGCTGGGACCTCACCCAAGCCCCCACCCACAGCTTCGTGGACGCCCGCAAAAAGCTGGGGGATCTGATCCAGTACGGCGCCGAGGGCCACCCTCAGGTGCTGTGCCGCCACAAGACCCCCGTCGCCGTCCTGCTTGCCGCAGCCGCGGACGGCACCCCCACCCCGCCCGCACTTCAAGCCGAGCCAGCACCCGACACAGCGGCTCCGGCTGCAGCAGCAGCCCCGGACTCCGCCACAACACCCCCGCAAGCAGTCCAGACCCCCCTCCCGACCACAACAGCCGAAGCCGAAGTCGAGGCCGCGAAAGACCTCGCGCCCGCACCGACCACTCCTCCTGCCGAAGCGGCCGCTGCACCCACCACGCCCTCGGAACCACAGCCGGAACCGACGCCAGCAGCCCAGGACACGCCTGCACCTGCCAGTACCCCCGCCTCACGCGGCACCACCCCAGCCACACCGGCCCCGTCGGCCACCCCCACCGGCTCCCCGGCCGCTCCCACCCCCGCACCCAGCCCCCCGACACTCCAGCACCCGCTCACACCACCGGCCGCCCTCCCCGCACCCCCCTCGGCCCCGCCCGAGCCGGGCCCGCCGGGCCCCACTCCCGCGACGCCCGGGACCAGTCACGAGACCGTCATCCCGGCCAGCGGCCCACCAACTATCACTGCGCCACGCACCCCGCGACGCCTGGCCGCACTCGCGCAAGCCCTCGACACCGTCCTTCCCACCACCGCCCCCACCGGTGAAACCGCCACACTCACACCCCTGATGGGCCTGCCGACCGGCATCCGCACCCTGGACGACGCCCTCGGCGGCCTCCAGCCCGGCCGCTTCTATCTCGTCGCCGCCGCCCCAGGAGCCGGATCCAGCCTGATCGCCACCGCCGCCGCACGCACCAGCGCCCTCGACCAGCACCAACCCGTCCTGTACGCCGCCTCCGGACTCACCCGCGCCGACATCGCCGCACGCATCGTCGCTGCACACCTGCCCGTCGACTACCGCCGCCTGCGAGCCGGCCGCCTCACCCCCACCGAGCAGGACGACACCGCGGCCCTCCACCACCACCTGGCCCAAGCCCCGCTGTACATCGACGACGGCACCGACCTGACCACCGACGCGATCGCCGAGAGCGTTCCGGACCTGCCCGGCCTAGCCCTCGTCGTGGTCGACCGCCTGCAGACCACCGAAGACCCCCGGCTGCCGCTGTCCGGCCTGACTCAGATCACCGACGCCGCCCAGGCCCTCGCCCACTTGGCCCGCACCCACGAGCTCCCCGTCCTCGCCGCCGTCGATACCGACGACCCCCGCCTGATCGCCGCGCTCAGCCTCGACATCACCATCACCCTGACCCGCGACGCCGACCAGATCCACGCCACCGTCGCCGAACGCGACCTCGGCCCGCAGGCCACCCTCACCCTCCACGCCGACCTCGCCCACGCCCGCATCACCGACCCGGCCACCCCCTACGCCAGCCCCACCACCCCAGCGCCGCCACCGACCGCGAGCCTGCACACCCCGGCACAGCCCCCGCAGGCGCCTCTTCAAGCCCCCACCAGCCCGCCCCAGGAGCCCACGCCCACCGAGCCCGTCCCGACAGGCCACACCGCCGCCCCACGCAGGCCATCGCCCCGCCGCCCCACCGCCCCACCTCCGCCAGAGGGCGGCTACGCAAACCGGGACTACAGCTACTTCACCGGCATGATCACCCGCGCCGTCGACGAAGCCCTCCACGACCACGACGGTGACATCGCCGCCGCAACCGAAGCCCTGGTGAAAAAGGCCGTACCGAACGCAATGGCTCTGTTCGAGGCAACCCGCGTCGGCGGAAATTACGAGCACACCGTCTACCCGGAAACCCTCGAATTCCTCCGAAAGAAAACCAAGGACGGCGCCGACGAAATCTGGGAGGGCCGCCACAACTGGACCAACACCCACCTCATGGATGCCCTCCAAAACGGCACCCACCCCCCGATCATCGTCAACGCCCTCGACACCAACGCCAGCTTCCTGTCCGCCTTCAAGACCCACCTGCCCATCGGCGCCCTGATCCACGACCCCCACGGCGGCTTCGACCCCAAACGCTCCGGCATCTACCGCCTCCCTACCCGCCCCACCTGGCACCACCCCCACCTGCCCGACCCGATCGGCAACCGCCGTGAAGACGGCCCCGTGCTCCTCGACGACGCCACCATCCGCCTCCTCATTCGCTGCGCCCGCCTCGGCCTGTGCGAGGCCCCCCACATCACCGAGCGCTGGACCTCCGGCGCCAGCGAAGGCCTCCTGGAAAAATTCCGCCGCGTCCTGACCGAAGCCCGCAAAAAAGCCATCGAAGCCGACGACACGATGACCGTCGAATACATCAAAGCCATGTACTCGAAATTCACCTCCACCATCGGAGAATCAAGCGTCAACCGCGACATCCGCCGACCCGACTGGATGCACATCATCCGCTCCCAGGCATTCGCTAACCTCTGGTATAAATCCCACCGAGCCCACAGCAACGGCCTGACCGTCGTCCGCGTCCGCGGCACCGACGAACTCCACGTCGCCGGCGACTGGCGCACCGTATTCACCGAAGGACGCCTCACCACCCAGATGAAACAAAAAGACCAGTACCCCCTGCCGAGGAAGAGCGCTCGATAGATGTCGACCGACGGTTGGAAGAACTTCGGCAACTACGGGGCAGACCGCGACCCGGGAAACGTCCACGGAAGAATCGCCCTCGCCCGCGCCCTCGAAGACGCCCTCGAGCGCATGATCATCGACGGCGGAATCAAATCCCCGGTCGACACCCGCCGCGGCCTGAAAGCCCGCATGCGTTACCTCACCACCACCAAAGGCGGCCCCCAAGCCTTGGCCGACGCCGGCATCCACGCCACCCCCGCCACGATCCGCGCCTGGACCCGCGGCACCCAGCGCCCGCGCCCGGCCAACCTTGAAGCGATCGACACCGCCTACTGGAACCTGCGAGCCCACAACGTGCTCGCCAACCCCGGCGCCCTCAAGCAGCACCTCAACCGCAATGGCCGCGGCACCCGCATCGAGATCCACCCCGTCAACCAGACCGCCGTCGACGAGCCACGCCGCCGCGACAACCTGAGGATCCAGCACCGGCAGGTCCGCTACATCTGGGACGATGCCGTCGACGCCCTCGTCGCCAGCGACCTGGACACCATGGAAGACCTCTGGGACGACATCATCGCCGAACTCGACTCCGACTGGGGCGCCTACACCTACGTCTCCTACATCGGCATTGGCGCCTGACACGACTGCCCGCAGGACCTGATCGGCCCAAAGCGGCGCTCGGCAACCACGGCACGCTGATGGTCTGCGGGGGGAGCGTCGGTGGAACGTCGTCGTCTGGGCGTCAGTGATGCAGGTGCGGTGACCTGTTTGTTGGCGCTGACGGGTGGTGCTCACTTGTTGCTGGTATGAGTGACGAAGGGCCATGTCATTCTCACGTCGACCGCCAACGACTCCGCCTGATCGCACCATCGCCATAGCGCCCCTCCCTGGAGTACGGCTGCAGGCCGGCCACACCTGGACACCGGACATCATCGTGCTTGGGAACGGACAGGCAGTTGTCTTCGAAGGGGACGGACCTCACGACCGAGACCGCCGCCGGTACGCCGATGACAGAAACCGAGACCTTCAGTGGCAGCGCTGCGGGATCCAGGTCGTCCGCCTGCCCGTGGAGGACATGCAGCAAGGCGAGCAGCTCACCAACCGACTCAAGGAAGAGCTTTCACGGCACCTCTGGCCCCGGTGACCAAAGTGGCGGGCGGTCATCGACGACCGCCCTCGTACTCTCCGAGACGGCTCCGAGCCGCTTCGAGAAGATCTTGTTCGGGCTGCGCCGCTCATTCCAACCCGAGGTCGGCCAGAGCCTAGAGCTTGTCGGCGGTGAGCATCGCGCGCTTCGTCTTCGCGTCCGAGTCTCGCAATGTCGGGAGAATCCCCAGCTACAGGTGGTTGACACTTGAGACAATGCGGTCATGCCTCTGACCGGAGCCGAGTACGAGCGGCTTGCCCAAACCGCGCCGACGCTCGACAGTGAAGCGGACGGGCGCTGGATAGCCTGTGACGAGTCGGGCTACGACGGCGAGGATCTTCTGAGCGAAGGCCTCTACATGATGGTGGCCGGAGTCGCCGTCGACGACGCGGAAGCCGAAGGCATCGTGCGCGACCTGCGCACAGAGACCAACATCCAGCCGGCCGTCCGCGATCTGAAGTTCAAGCACTTCCAGCGTGGAGACCGACTGCAGAAGCTCAGCCGCCTGTGGCAGAAGGACGGCGCACTGCACGGACGATGTTCGGTTTACGTGGTCGACAAGCGATACGGAATCATGAGCAAGGTCATCGACCTCCTGGTCGAAGAAGAGGCCTACCTACGCGGCATCGACCTGCATGAAAACAGGCAGGCCAGAAGGCTTGCCAGAGCCCTCGCCTGCGACGGCCGGCGTGCGCTGAAGAACGACCGCTTCAACAAGCTGGAGCAGGCCTTCGTTGCCTTCGCCCGCCGCAGAGACCCCGGCGACCGGCAGGCCGTCATCCAGACCTTTTACGAAGAAGTGGAGGCGGCCTGGACCATATCGACCCGGCGCAACGTCACCGAGGCCCTGCGATGGCTTCGGGACACGCGTGCCCACGCGGAGGCACTTCACGACGACGTAGCGCCTCAACAGCCGCCGCACCTGGAGCTTCTGGACACCGCGCTCGCCACCCTGACAAGAGCCTGGAGTGAGCGCTTGGGAGCGATCAGCGTCCTTGCTGACGAACACCGAGAACTCACGGACGCCCGGCTGGAGGTGACCAGAAACGTCCTGCGCTCCGGGGTCGGTGCTACGCCTTCCGTCATGCACCGGCGCCTTCGCATCCAGCGCATAGTGCGCGGGAGTTCCCATGATCACGCGTCCATTCAGCTTGCCGACCTGCTCGCTGGCGCGGCGGGAAGCGTGGCCAAGGGCGGCCCCGGCAACCCCACCGACGCCAGCGCGTTGCTGCGTCCGATCATCCTGCCGCTGATCGAGCAGACATCGCTCGTGCCCGCCGAAGGGCCTGACCCCTTCAGCCGCGACCGGATGTGAAGAGCGCCTGACAAGCGCCCCCGAGCCGTTCCACGCCAGCATGCTCGGGCGGATCGACGGGGGGAACGTTGAGACCGATCTGATGTAAACCAGCGCTATGGACACGAAACAGGTCTTCTGCGCCCGCTGTAGCAGCGCGGACTCCCTCAACATCCGTATCGGCACGGAGATCGCGGAGGGCTACTGCCCACGCTGTGACAAATCCTTCCGCGCAACTCCGTGCCAGGAGTGCGGCGGCTTCCGTGTCGACGGCTCCTACGGCGTCTCTGGCGCGCGATTCGAAAGGCTCCCGGACACGGTTAAGTGCTGGGACTGCGGTCACCGCAATCCCCTTCGTGACCCTGGCCCGGACTAGGAACTGCGGCGGGAGGCCGCCGACGCAACCCCGCGCCGCGGCCGCCGGCCTCGAGCTGCTCGGCTACCGCCTGAGCTGAGCAGCAGCACTTGGTCTCCCGCTCGCGTACCCCGGCGTAGCCTGCTCGGGAGCACGGGCCGTGACGGTGCGCCTGGTTCGGCTCCACACGCTGCGGGGGAGAGGGAAGGCCGGACATGGCGAACAACGGGCAGACGGACACGGCCGTACTGGTGGCGATGCTCAGCGAGCGCGCCGCCGTAAACGTCCGGCTGGCACTGGTCGCGGACGCACAACAGTGGCAACTGCACCATGGCCAGGTCACCTTGGACGACGACACCCCGGTGACGGAGCGGGCCTGGCGCTACAGCACGGCGAGCTTCCTGGAACTGAGCCTGCCCGGCCCGACGGTCGCCGCGCTACTGCGGGGCGGCGAACAGGATGTCCACGGTCTCCATGTCGTCGCCCCCGGCCCGCCGCCCTCCAGCGCCTCCACATCTCGGCTGCGCGGCCAGCAAGAGTGGGACCGGGTGACCACGCCGTGGCCGCGCACCGAGTGGACCATCAACCGGGACGCCAACACGCTCCAGTCCGACAACGACCTGCTAATTGGGGACGGCCCCTCTTTCCTGAACTTCGACCAGGCCCTCAGCGCCTTTCTCCACCAACGCCCGCACGACAGCAACGCGGGCCGCTCGGACCTGTGGCGCATCGTCCTGCCGCAGCGAGCGGGCTGGCTTGAGCAGATCACCATCGGCCCCGACCTGCTGACGGCCTTCGTAGACGGCGAGGACCTGGACGGCGCGGTACTTGAGCTGAGCTGGGCGGCGGGCAACGAGCGTCAGTCCGTCGACGGCGCCGGCGCCTACCGCTTCGCGTTGCCCCACGGACTCGCGCACGACAGCCTGCTGATGCTCCGCCGCGCGGACCAGTGGCTGGACTGGCGCCACTTCCCGGCCCCCACGTACGGGCGCGCCCGCGACGCCTCGGTCGTCTGGAAGCAGCCAGGCCCGGAGCTGGAGCTTCTCCTAGCGAACGGGGAGGGAAAGCACCTGGAGTGCAAACAGGCGGTCCCGGAAGGCGACTCTCGGAAGAAGATGCTCAAGACCATCGCCGCCTTCGCATCGCAGGACGGCGGCACCGTCCTGATCGGCGTCCGCGATGACCTGCAGATCGTGGGCCTGCCCGAGGGAGCGAACGTCGACAAGCAGGTCCTCCAGGTCGTCGGCATGATCCGAGACAACCTGGAGCCGGTGCCGTCCTACGAGCCACGCGTGATCGAACACGACGGAAAGACAGTCCTCGCGATCGAAGTCTCCGGCGGGAGCCAGATGTACGCCTACCGCGACGGACAGCGCGCGGAGTTCTACGTCCGCGTCGGCCCGAACACGGTGCCCGCACGCCACCACGAGATCGCCGCCGGATTCCGGCACGCTCCGACCGTCACCACGTTCTGAGTGAGCGAGGGCCGCCGCACCGGCGACGGCAAACGTCAACCACTCGGTGCGGCCGGCCCGCACTGGCCTCGCGCTGCTGACCCATGCCGTGGCCGCCGACTGGCTCACCGCCACGGAGGCCGGAGAGATCTGACCCTAGTCGCACACACCAACGGGCCCCGGGGGAGCAGCCACCGTCCCCGGGGCCCGCATTGGGGGTGCGCGCCTGGCTGGGGCTGCACGTCAGCCGATGATCGTGTGAAAGAACAGGACGGCGCCCGCGCCCGCCGCGCCGCCAGCGAGGAGCGCAGCAGCTGGGCTGCCGCCGTTGAAGGCTGTGAGCACGCCTGCACTGAGCCCGGCAAGTGTGCCGAGAACGAACACGATGGCAGCTCGCTGACTCAGAAGAGGGCCCTGCTCTTGGCTGTTCACATCTACTCCGATTGATTGAGGCGACGACACAGAAAGTGTTTGCATCGCCGGGGTTCCGGTGTTGATGCTGTAGCCCGTTCGCGGTCCTCTTCCCCCTGTGCTCCATGTCACGAGCTTCTGCTCAGAAACCTTGCTGATTCGCGGGGGGGACTGGCCTACCCGGCCGCTAAGACCGTAGACGTGAGCGAACCACGCCCGTCTCGACACGTCCTCAGGCGTCACGAGTCAAGGAACAGTCCAGGGATCGATGTCGACCGCCCGGAAGCGGACGGCGGACGCCCATCCCAAGCCGACCGAGGGCTTGTTGAACACCTTCCGTCCCTGGGAGATACAGACCTACCCGTTGATGAACGGGTAGCCCGCCTTGCAGCCGATGGCCGTCTTGTTGCGGCGCTGCGGGGCGACGGATTCGCTGGCCCCCGTTATGACCGGTTCGCCTGTCGGCTGATGGAGTATGGGTGGCCGATCATGCTCGCTTGGACTCACAGCGGGGAGATCTTTCGCCAGAGCAGATTGGCGGGGCGGCCGATCTGCGTGCGGCATGGCGGCGACTGGAGCCAGGATGACCGCTACCTGCTCGCGACGGAGACCGTGCTGGCCGGACTGGAGCTCTTCCGCACCTACGGCTTGGTGGGTAGGCGGTGGCAAGAGGCAGGCGGCGCGAGTTTGACGACCTATTACGTGGGGGCCTGCGTCCGGTCGTTCCGTCCGGTGTACGAACAATGGTTCCGAGATCGTTCACAGAGCACGATGGGAAAGGTCTCGCTTGAGGATGAGCCCACATGCGTGGACCTCGCAGACGAGGGAGCGGTCGACCCGGATCAGGCTGCTGTCATCCAGGATCAGGTCAGGCGCGCACTCGCTGCCCTTTCGGATCAGCAACTGCGCAATGGGCTGGTGAGGCGCGCGCTGGGATACACCCAACGGGAAGCAGCGGCATCGGTTGGACTGTCCGAAAAGGCCATGGAGCGGCGCCTGAGCCGGAGCCGCCACAAGCTTCGCGCTCTGGGGCTCGACGAGCAGGCGGGAGGTCAGTAACCATGACCACAGCGCACGGTGAGAACACTGCGTCGGCGTCCGATGACTTCGAGGCATTGCTGGACGCTTCCAGTCTTGGAACCGAGCACGTTTGTCGGGTCAGGGAGCAGATCCCAGACCGCATCCGCGAGCGGCTGCACGATGCTATGGGCCAGCGCTCCACCCCGACGAGCGGTTCCACCTGCACGCTCGATCGGTCCAGCTCTGGCTCTCTTGCTGACGAGGCCCGCCAACTATGGGCATGCAGCCCGGCATTGCGCATGGAGCTGCGTAGCACGGTCTTGGAGATCGTCCGCACCTTCGCTGAAGCGACGCTCGACGCCGACGCGCTTGCGGAAGCACTGGACGCAGGTCGGCTGGCGGTGGCTGGCCGGTGGGCACACGCTCTCAGGCGCGATCTTGCCTACGGCCTCGCCCGCGTCCGTGCTTTGGCGCATGGCAATGATTGCCTTGGACCGATGACGCGTGCCATGGCCGACAGCTTCTCCTACAAGCTTCCTGCCAACACCGTCCGTGCCTGCCAGGAGGTGCTGCGCTTGGCAGGTGATCTGCACTTGGTGCATGAGGCACTCACTGAGATCGTGAGCGACTTCGTGGACAGCGACCTTCGCAGTACTGACCTGGAATGGGTGCCTCTCGAAGGAGTGAGATGGAGTGCGGCGACATGCTGGCCTGCCATGTGGGAGGAACGGGTGCGCCGCGCCTCGGAACCTGAGGGACCAGGTGTCTTTGTTATCCGTGCCGAGCCAGAGCGCTGTCCATCTGCGCTCACCAGCATGTGATCTCCCTGAACGGCAGCTGACCGGCGTGTAGGTGCGGCTGCTACGCCACCGTCCCGTAGTGCGCTCTCGCGCCTTCAGCCCGCCAGTTCTGACGTGCGCTCGCGTACCGCCTGCGGTCGACGAGAACGCCGTCCAGCTGTTGCCGCGTCCCTTGCTCGCGGTGGGCGCTTCCGCGACCTTCTCTGCCACCAGCGTGGCGCTCAAGCCATGGCCCTGCCGACGCGCTGCAACCCCGGGCCAGGTCTTCAGCACTCCACATCCCTGGATCCCCTACGCTGCCCACTCCAGCCCGAGGTCGGCCAACTGCTGGAGCTTGTCGGCCCTCAGCTTCCCGCGCCTGCTCTTGCTGTTCGAGAGAAACGGCTTGACCTCCGTCCCGTCCTCCAGCCGCTCTACGTGGGCCCTGGGGACCGTGACAGAGCCCGTGCGGGCTTTTGTACTGGGCCGAGGGCCGCCACGCCCCGCTCGAAGGCGCCAGAGGCCGCCTTGGGGGTTTTGGCGGGTCCCTCCTGTCGGCGGCAGGGGTACGACGCCGATGGCCTCCAGGAGCTCGCGCTGCCCGTCCATAGGCCCTGCCAGGCGGTGTGCTGACGGTTGATGGTCTGCGGGGGGAGTGTCGGTGGAACGTCGTCGTCTGGGCGTCAGTGATGCAGGTGCGGTGACCTGTTTGTTGGCGCTGACGGGTGGTGCTCACTTATTGCTGGCATGAGTGACGAAGGGGCATGTCATTTTCACGCCGACCACCTAGGAAACAGGAAATGGAAGAGGTGTCGGCGGCCGGTTTGACGTCCTTAAGCGGTGTCGATCAGTTTCTGTATGCGTCGTCGATGGCTCCGGCGTTGATCAGGGCCACGCGCAGTGCCTCGCGCTCGGGGGTGTCCTGGACGGGGGAGCCGACGTAGAGAGCGGCGGCATGACGGACGGTCCGGATGCGCCGGTAGCCCTCCAGGGACCCGTGGTCGAGGGCTGCGGCGGCGATGAGCTGGGCTGACGGGGAGTGCGGGCTGCGGGCGGCGCGTTCGGCGGCGTGGTCGGCGTCTTCCAGGTCGGGCTGCTGGGTGAGGGTGGCGGCGGTGAGCTCCAGCCAGGTGTTCTCGTCAAGGATGTCGGCGAAGGCAAAGTGCCCTGCTCCGCGCAGGGCCGCGGGCGCAAGACGGGCCTCCAGCGCGGCCCGCCACAGGGCGGCGGCCCGCTCGGTTACCTCGCTGCTTGCCATGTGGGTGGTGTAGGTGGCCAACCGGGACAGCATCTCGCTGACGGCCTCGATCCCGCCCGGGCAGTCGGTGAGATGAGCGAGGAACTCCCCCGTGGGGCCGAGGGGTTCGGAGTCATCCAGCAGCGTGAGGAAGGCTTTGTCGAGGGCGCCTTCGGCCCCCGGCGCACACAGGGCATGCCACAGGCCGGTGCGTTCCAGCCGGGCCAGCAACGCAGCATCGGGACGGCCGCGGGTGAGCCAGACGCGTGCGGGGCGCCAGGCGTGATCCAGGGACAGGAGCGTGTCGGCATGGCTGGTGGTCCAGGCAGGGTCGCGGCCGTGGAGCTGGGCGAGACAGAACCCGATGACGGCGAGGGCTTGGTCGTCCGGCTCGGCGCCCAGGAGTTCCTCCAGCGTTGCCGTCAGCGGTTCGGGCAGCCCTTCCCTGGTCTGTCCCACGTGGTGGAGGCCCCAGGCGGTAAGGGACAGCAGGGCGCTGGCGCCGGGCGCCGTCGAGGCAGCGGTCAGCGGCGAAGGGGTGTCCAGACGCGGTGTGCTCCAGCCGGTGACCAGGCCGCGCAGCCACGTCACGGCGTCCGCCTCCACTGCCTGCAACGACATGCCGTTGTCCCAGGCGTGGTGCAGGAGGTTGGAGATGACCAGCTGCAGCTGTTCCGCCTCCGGCCCGTCGCCTTCCTGTTCCTGCGGGCGTACGGCGAAGGCGGCCTCGGCGACGGGGACCAGCGCGTCGGCATCCAGGCGGCCGCTGCCGGCGGCGAAGTGGAGGGCGTTGAAGTAGGCAGCCTGCAACGCAGGGCGCTGGGCGGCCGCCGCGATCACGGCCGGGTCGGCGGCCCAGGCCTGCGGGTCCTGGGCCACGAGCTCGCCCAGCAGTCCGGCACGATCTTCGTCAGCATAGTCTTCGTTGTTGACGGGGGCGGCGGCGAGCGCGGTGACCGTGGCAGCTGTCCCCTCGGTCCGGGCCTGTGCGGTGAAGGCCTCCAGGGAGAGCCCTCCGTAGGCCTCCACCCAGGAGGTGGTGGTCTTCATGACCGGATCAGGTCGGCCGGGCGGCGGCCCGTATTTCTCTTCCAGCAGGGCCAGTACCGGCTGCCACGGCGCCCGCACTGTCTCGGGCAGCACCGGCGACAGCCCCCGCACGATCCGCCACGGGCTGGGCACCGGCCCGGGAAAAGCATCGGCCCACACACGCATCTCCGCCGCGTCGGGCGGCACGCTCAGGGCTTCCTCCAGCGCCACCTCCATCTGCGGCCGCAGCTCGGGCGGGCAGTGGGCGTCCAGCAGGGCGAGGAAGTCGGCGAGGTCGGCGTTCGGCCACCTCCCGCCCCCTGCCTGCCGTGCGGTCTCGATGGCGGTCTGCCACCAGTCGGCCGAAGCCTCGGCCTGCAGGCTGTCGTGGGGCCAGGATTCGGTCAGGTGCGTGGCCATCAGCCGTGCCCGGTGCTCGGCGGCGGGCAGCTTGCCGCGCACACCCCGCAGCCGTTGCGCGACGGGCACGCCCAGCCGTGCCTCGGCCAGAGCGAGATCGAGCACGGCCCGCATCAGCGTCACGACGATCGCATGCGGAGGATCGGCCAGCGTGACCGTGCCGAGTTCGTTGACGAGTTCGGCCTGCAACGACGCGTCCCGGTCGCCGAGATGGTCGGCGAGAACACCGGCGAGCGCGGAGCGGATGATCCCCCCGAGCCGGTCCGGGCCGGTGCGCAGCCGGCCACCGGGGTGCGCGGTAGCGATCAGCTCCCGTAGCAACTGCCCACTCTCCCACGACTCGCTCGTGGTGAAGTCGCGGTCCCGCAGGATGTTCTCCACGACGGAGACCCACTGCCCCGTCCGCTCGGCGACGGCGACACCGACGGCCCAGTACGCGGCCTGGATCAGGACGAACCGCTCCGGCCGGGAGCGCACCAGATCGGCCAGCACGGCGGCCGCCGCCATACCCGCCTCGCCGAGAACGGCGACCGCCTGCGACAGGGCACCGGGCCCCTGCGCACAGATCGCCTCCAAGTTCTCCTTGACCCAGGCGCACACCCGCTGCGGATCCTCGGCCTGCAGCCGCCGCAGGTACGGCCCGGCCGGCCAGCGCGTCTGCTCGGGCAGCAGCCGGGCTATCGGCAGCAGGTCGAGCCAGCGCCCGCTCACAGCGGCCTGGAAGAAGTACACCCCTGCCCGCGGGTCGGTCATCCTCTCGACCTCGTCCGCGTCCTGCTGCACCGGGGCATCCAGCCGGGCCAGCTCCCGCAGCCGGTCCGCCCGCTCGGGCAGGGTGAGGAAGAGCTGCTCCATGGCGGCCGTGATGTCGTCGAACTGGCGGCGTGTCTCGTCGGCCCCGCTGTCGGATCCGTGCAGCACACCGGAGGCGGAGCTGTAGAAGGCGCTCCAGCTGCGGGCCGCTTCCGTCTCAGCCAGCCCCATCTCCTGTCGGGTCTGCTCGGCCACCAGGTGCCCGATCTGCCGGGTGCGGAACCCGCCGCGGTCCGCTTGCTCGGCGCGCAGCTCCTCGACCGCATCAGCGAGGACATCGAGATCCGCAGCCTCCACCTCGTGCTGTCGGCGCCAGGCATCCGTCACGGCCCCGGCGGCCTCGGTGACCGCCTTGGTGGCACTGCGCAGCCCGTGGAATTCCTCGCCCGCGATACTCAGGACACTGTCCAGTGCGCCCCGCAGACACGATTGCGCCACCTCATAAGGCGTTTGGAACGCGTCGGTGTTATTCAGGACGTGGGCGGCGTCCCGCATCAGGCTCAGCGCCCGCCGGCCCTTGTCGCCTTGAGCCTGCAGGGCTGAGACGAGTTCCGGGCGTATCACGCACGCGGCCAGCGACGGCCCGGCCTGCTGTGCAGGGGCAAGAGGATCAGACACCGGCTCACCGTAGCCGCGCGGCCCGAGCCTGGTCTGCCTGGACCAGCGTCGTGGCCCGGACGATCCAGGAGGCCCGGGAACGGGCCCGGGTGCCCAAGCGTGACGAACCGGCGGAAGACCCGAGAACGGACCAAAGAAATCCGAGCACAAGAAAAACGAGCCCCGAATTAGGTCCTGATACTCTACCTTTCGCACACAACGATTCACCCCTTTGGAGAACCTCATCTGGGGAGAATCGGTACAGAACAACCAACACTCCACGAGAAAACAGGTAATGTAAATGGAGTGAATGCATTCTCTCGGCAGGTTACAGAGTCCCTCTGGGAGGTTTTCTGTGTACCCTTTTCAGGCGTCGGGTATCTAACAAGAGGTTCAGACCAGCACTCCCAACACGAAGAGTAGCAGTTACATAATTTTGCACTTGCTTCTAAGAGCGTTACATAAATGGGTACACATTGGGAGCAGGAAGGGCGTCCGTCAGGGCGCTTCAACGTAAGTCAGCGCTCCAGTCGAGTGCCTAAAGAGATTAATGCAGGTCAGAAACCTATGAGCACCCAAGTCCAAACGATTCCGCCACTCCAATTATGTAACGGCAAGCGAGGGCCGGCGCCCGTCCTCCTAGCCAGCGTTGTAATGCCACGGAGTGGCGTTACAAAACCGTCGCGGAGCGGCGGCGCAACTCTCCGTCACGTAGTGACGGCGCGTCATGTCTCCGGAGGCGCCGGGACTTCTTCGTCTCGGCGGGTTGACTCATGTATAGGAGTCGTGCACTCTTCATATCGTCACTCCTATACATGAGTGACGGAGTCGAACA